>NZ_JBFRDR010000002.1:0-437500 GCF_052113885.1 Lysobacter sp. TAB13
GTTGGTGGCGGTGAGATCCAGTGCCCAACAGCGCACGAGCGCCCGAAATCGGGCCTCGCTGATTTTCGAACGGCTGTAGTACCTGTTTTTCTTTTGCATTTCAGGAAGATAGCTGCGTTATGGGACAGCTTTGCTTCCTAAGACCCTTTTCAAAGGGGGGAACTGCATGAGGGCTTCCAAGCAAGCGAGTGTTTCGTCTTTCAACGAAGCCACGTCAATTTGCCCCCTTTGCAAAAGGGGGCGAGCGCCCTGCGTGGAACCGTGAGCCGATGCAGTAGCGGCGCGGGGGATTTGCCGGGACTCGCGAGTTACCGCGGCAAAAAGCAAATCCCCCCCTAACCCCCCTTTTTCAAAGGGGGGAACTGCACGGTGCGATCGTGTGTGTGGAGCGCAAGGATGGGGATTCAGCGCGCAATCCCCACCAACAAAAAACGGCCCGGATTCGCATCCGGGCCGTTCCTGTTTTTACTGCCGCGGCAGTAGGCCGCAACGCAATCAACGCACGCCAGTACCATCGGTAGGCATCATCGGCATCGCATCAGCCGGAACGCTCGGGTTGCTGTCGTCCTGCAGATAGTCCGGCAATTGCGTGTCGCCGTTCTTTTCCATGCGGTCGCCGAAGATCTGGTAATCGCGGCGCTGCGTCCACGAATCGCGGACCAGGGCGTATTCGTCCTCGGCGCCGTCGCGCAGGCTGTCCAGCGGCAACAGCTGCGCGCGCACGTCCACCAACTGCAAACCCTGCAGCGGGATGCGGATGCGGTCGCGTTCGATCTGGCGCAGCGGGCTCAGCGGGGCGTCGCCGATCATGCCGAAGGTGTCGCGCACGGTGCGCGGACCGAAGAACGGCAGCTCGACGTAGCGCGAACGCTTCCAGCCCCACACGCCCAGCGTCTGGCCGAAGTCTTCGCTGCGGTTGGGCAGCTTGGCCGCGGTGGCCGGGTCGAAGATGCCGCCGATGCCCAGCGTGCTGTTGAGCGCGAAACGGCCCAGCGACTGCGCCGCCTGCTTGGGCTTGCCCTGCAGCAGCGCGTTGATGATCGACACCGGCTGGCCGAGGTTGTTGAAGAAGTTGCTCACGCCCAGGCGGATCGGACGCGGCACCACCTTGGAATAGGCGCGCGCCAGCGGCCGCGCCACGGCGCGATCCACCGCCATGTTGAAGCGGTGCATCTTGCGGTTGTACTTCTCCCACGGATCGTAGGCGCCGGGCACGTTGGCCGGCGCCGGCAGGGTGGGATCGGCGACCGGGTCGTAAGCCGACACGCCGTAGATGTCGTCGAAATCGCGTTCGGCGTCGGTGCGCGGGTCGCTCGGATCGGTCGAGGCGCCGGCCGGCGGCGCCTTCGACGGATCGATCTGGGCCAGGGCGTAGTCCAGCGACATCGGATCCAGGTCGATGCCGCGGGTCGCCAGCGCGTCGGTGGCAACGGCCGGTTCGACGGTCGCTTCGACTGCGGGCGCGTCGGCCGAGTCCGGGCTCACCCCGGCCGCCGACAGCGCGATCGCCGAATCGGTCTGCACCGCGGCCGTAGCGTCCGCGTGCACGGGCATCGGTTGCGGATCGGCCGCGACCTGGCCCGGCTGCGATTCGATCGCCGCCGGTTCAAGCGCCAGCGCATCGGCGGCGGAGGATTCGGGAAGGGCAGCCACGGAGGCCGGCGCCGCGTCTTGCGCGAGGGCCGGTACGGAATGCAGCGCGGCCAAAGCCAGGGCCAGCGCTAAAGGGAGTGCGTGGGGGCGCATGGTTGCAGTCTAGTCTTCCAGGACAACGGTGGGGGCGGCCAGGCCTCGTCAGGAGGGCGTCGGCGACCGCAACAATGGGTTAATGCGACGCCGGTCGTGGGTCAGTGACCGAAACCGAGCGAAGCATCGAGCCGGTACGCCGCGCGCAACTCGGCCAGGCCGGCGGGTTCGCCGACCACGGCCACGTCGGGCGCCTGCGCGGCCAGTTCGGCCAGCAGCGCCAGCCCGGCGCTATCGACCGAGCTGACCTGGGTCAGATCGAAACGGCGCGCGCCCGCGGCCAGCGCGCGCGCCTGCGGCCACAACGCGGCGGCCGCGGCACGGTCGAGGGCGCCGGCGAACACCAGCGCCTCACCGTCCTTGCGAACGCTCGCCGCGCTCATCTCAGTTGCTGCTCGCCTGGGCCTGGAGCTTGCCGGCCTTGATGTCGGCGGCGACCTGGCTGATCGACTTCTGATTGAGCGGGGTGTCGAACTGATTGCGGAAGGTCTGCACGAAGCTGACGCCTTCCACCATCACGTCGAACACCTTCCACTGCGCGCCGTTCTTACGCAGCAGGTAGTCCACCGGAATCGGCTCGCCGCCCTGGCGCAGGAACTCGCTGGAGACCTTGACGATGGCGCCGCCGCGCAGCGGGGTCTCGGACTTGATCCGGACCTGCAGGCGGGTGTTGAAGTCGAGCAGGGCCGAGCCGTAACGCTGCATGAGGCTGCCGGTGAGGGCGTCGGCGAACAGGTTCACCTCGGCGTCGGACGCGCCGCGGCCGTGGGTGCCCAGGACCAGGCGTGCGGCGTAGTCGCGGTCGAAGACGGTGTTGAATTCGGTGGTGATGAACTGGCTCAGCGCGGCGCGGTTCTTGCTGAACTCGGCGCGGCGCGATTCCAGGGTGGACAGGATGCGGGTGCTGTTGGCCAGCACCATCGCGCTGGGCGAACCGGCGGCGGGCGCGGCCTGGCCCGGGGCCGCGGTGGCCTGGGCGAAAGCGAGGGAGGGCGCGCCGGCGATCAGGGCCGAGGCGAGGACGGTGGCGATCAGGATGCGCTTCATTTCTTGCTCTCGTCGGAGGGGGCGGCTTCGCCCTTGAGGTAATCGGGAACGTCGGCATCGGCCGGCTTGGCCGCGGACGCGCCGCCGCCATTGCCGCCTTGTGCGCCGCCGCCGCTGAACATGTACTTGCCGACCAGCTGGATCAGATCGACCGCCGGCTGGGTCAGGAAGATCTCCCCGCCGGGCTTGAGGTTTTCCGGGTCGCCGCCCGGGGTCAGGCCGACATAGCTCTCGCCCAGCAGGCCGCTGGTCAGGATGCCGGCCGAGGTGTCGGCGGACAGGGTGTAGCGCTTGTTGATGGCCAGGGTGACCACCGAGTTGTACTTCACCGGGTCCAGCGAAATATCGGTGACCTGGCCCACCGTCACGCCGCCGATCTTGACCGGCGCATTCGGGCGCAGGGGGCCGATCGTGGTGAATTTGGCGGTGATGTTGTAGCTATCGCCGCCGAAACCGAACTTGCCGTTGGTGGAGGCGATGGCCAACACCAGCAGCGAAGCCAGGGCGAGCAGCAGGAACGCGCCTACGGCGAACTCGATGCGGGGACTGCGGACGGACATGGCATCACCTTGGGGATAAAGCCCGCGCGGATCAACGCGGCTGTGGAAACGGTATGTCTGGAACGGTGTGGGTATTGCGAAAGGGTCGGGTTCTGAAGCCCCTCTCCCGCCTGGCGGGAGAGGGGTTGGGGTGAGGGCGCGCGATTTCCGCGCTGCAACCTCACCCGAGCCCTCATCCGCCCTGTCGGGCACCTTCTCCCGCTTGCGGGAGAAGGGAAAAACAAAGCGCTCCTCCCGCTTTCGGGAGAAGGAAATCGGCTTACTTGAACAGCAGCGCCGACATCACGAAGTTGAACATCAGCACCAGCAACGAAGCATTGACCACCGCGCGCGTGGTCGCCACCGAAGTGCCTTCGATGGTCGGCTCGGCGTGGTAACCCACATACGCCGCCACCAGCGCCGCGGTGGCGCCGAACACCGCCGACTTCACGAACGCCATCAGGAAGTCGTTATAGAAATCGACGCTGTCCTTGAGCACCTGCCAGAATGTGCCGGCCTCAATGCCGATCACGTGCACCGACTCGAAGTAGCTGGCGGTGATGGCCAGGCTGCAGAAGAACCCGGTCAGCAGCGGCACGCATAGCACCGCCGCCCAGAACCGCGGCGCCACCGCCTTGCCGATCGGGTCGATCGCCATCAGGCCGAGTGCGGTGATCTGGTCGGTTGCGCGCATCAGGCCCAGTTCGGCCGCGATCGAGCTGCCGGCACGGCCGATGAACAGCAGCGCGGTCAGCACCGGCCCGAGTTCGCGGTACAGGCCCAGGCCCAGCATCGCGCTGACCTGATTGGCCGCGCCGTAGGTGTCGAGCGCGCGATAACCCAGCAGGGTCACGGAAAGACCGACGAACGCGCCGCCAACGGCGATGATCGGCAGCGAACGCGCGCCGATCTTGTAGATCTCGCGGATCAGCTCGCGGAAGAAGTCCGCGGTCGGCTTGGACGCGCGCAGCACCGACAGCGAGAACAGGCCGGCACGGCCCAGCGAGCGGGTGGCCTCGATCAAGGGCATCAAGCAGCCTCCGAAGTGCGCGGCGCGGCATCGAAGCCGATCGGGCCGTCGGGCTCGCCGCGCAGGAATTGGCGGACCAGCGGGTCGGTGCTGTGTTCCAGCTCGGCCGGCGTGCCCGAGAACACGATGCCGCCGTTGGCGATGACGATGGCGTGGTCGGCCACCGGCAGGGTTTCGTGGACGTGGTGGGTGACCACGATGCTGGTCAGGCCCAGGGTGTCGTTGAGGCGGCGGACCAGGCTCATGACCACGCCGGAGGCGATCGGGTCCAGGCCGGTCAGCGGTTCGTCGTAGATCATCAGCGGCGGGTCCAGCGCCAGCGCGCGCGCCAGGGCGACGCGGCGGGCCATGCCGCCGGACAGCTCGCGCGGGTAGGCGTCGGCGGCGGCCTGCAGGCCGACCGCGTGCAGCTTCATCAGCACCAGGCGGCGGATCAGCGCATTAGGCAGTTTAGTGTGGGCGCGCAGCGGCAGCGCCACGTTTTCGGCGGCGGTGAGGTCGGTCAGCAGGCCGTTGCCTTGCAGCAGCACGCCGATGCCCTTGCGCAGTTCGAGCAGGTCGCGCTGGTTCTGCGGCACCTGCTGGCCGAACACCTCGACCTTGCCCGCGGCCGGCGCGAGCTCGCCGGTCAGCGCCGACAGCAGCGTGGACTTGCCGCTGCCCGACGGCCCCAGCACCGCGACGATGCTGCCGCGCGGCACCGACAGATTGATTCCGCGCAGCACGCTGCGGCCGCCGCGATCCAGGCGCAGGTCGGTCAGGCGGACGATGGGCGATGACGTCGTCATGCGGAAAGACAATCCGGTGCGGGCGGGAGCGAAGCGGGTACGTCTACAAAACGGCGCAGCTTGGCCCAGCGAGGCTGAACGGGGTTGGAGCGTGGCGCCATTGTTGCAGCTTAGCGGTCTGCGCCCGGCGATGGGTCGGAGAAAGGTCGGTGCAGTGTGTGGGGTGGAAGCGTGACGGGGGTGGATTAAAACGGTTTTAAGCGTTGCGGTTGATCGTCGCTAAGAGCAAATCCCCCTTGGCCCCCCTTTTTCAAAGGGGGGAACTCACCTTGAGGGGACGTGGCAACGAATCGATCGTCGCTTCGTCGAGTCCGAGCCCGCGCCGCCGTCAAACACCACGCACCACATAGAAGCGTTCCCCCCCTTTAAAAAAGGGGGGCCAGGGGGGATTTGCTTTTGACTCCCAAGCAAAAACGCCACATCCCGCTCCTGCACCCCGAGCCCCCATGCGGCAAGATGTCCGAATGTCCGCGCGCCCCGATTTCCGTCTCTATCACTCCAATGCGCTGGACGTGCTGGCCGGAATGCTGGCGCAGGAACTGCGCACGCCGGCGCCCGGACAGGCGCTGCTGACGCCCGACACCGTGCTGATTCCGCAAGTGGCGATGCGCCGCTGGCTGCAGGCGACGCTGGCGCAGGCGCACGGCATCGCCGCCAATCTGGAATTCCTCACCCCCGGCGAATTCGTGCAACGCGCGCTGGAGGCGAACGAAACCGGCGCCCAGGCCGAGCGCGGCGAAGACCTCGACGCCGCCGCCCTGCACTGGCGCGTCTACGCCACCTTGTCCCAGCCCGCGCAACTGCGCGAACCCGCGCTCGCGCCGCTGCGCGCCTACCTCGACGGCGACGATCCGATCAAAGCCTGGTCGCTGTCGGGCGAACTGGCTTCGCTGTTCGAGAAATACCAGGCCTGGCGCCGCGACTGGCTGCTGGCCTGGGACGCCGGCCACGAGCGCAACGACGCGCAGGCCGCGTTGTGGCGCCGCGTCGCCGCCGGCCGCCGCTACCGCGCGCGCCGCATCGACGACTACCTCGCCCGCTTCGGCGCCGATCACGGCGGCCCGGCGACGATCCCGCGCGGCCTGCCGCCGCGGCTGTTCGCCTTCGCCACCCTCAACATCTCGCCCGACGTACTGCGGGTGATCGCCACGCAAGCGCTGGCCGGCACTCTGCATTTCTATCTGCCCACGCCCACGCGCAAGTACTGGGGCGACCTGGGCACCCTGGCCGAGCGCCTGCGCCAGGGCGAAGACGCCGCCTTCGGCGAGGACGACAACCCGCTGCTGCAGGCCTGGGGCGCGGCCGGGCGCGATTTCATGGCGGTGCTGGGCGGCTACGAAGTCGTGCATCCCTCCGGCGAAATCGCCGCCTACGCCGATCCGGAAGAAAGCCGCCACGACGACCCGGCGCGCGACAGCCTGCTGCAACGCCTGCAACGCGACCTGCTGCACCGGCGCGCGCTACCCTCGCGGCCGTGGCGCGCGCAGCTCGACCGCGCCGACGCCAGCGTGCAAGTCCACGCCTGCCACACCCGCCTGCGCGAGGTGCAGGTGCTGCACGATCAACTGCAGGCGCTGCTCGACCGCGATTCGCCCGAAGGCCGCCGCTTCGATCCGCCGCTGCAGCCGCGCGAGATCGCCGTGCTGGCGCCCGACATCGATCCCTACGCGCCGCACATCGCCGCGGTGTTCGGCGGCCTGGCCGGGCGGCCGGGGTTTATTCCTTATGCGCTGGCCGACGTCAGCCCGCTCGCCGCCGAACCGCTGGCGGAAGTGTTCCTGCGCTTGCTGGCGCTGCCGGTGTCGCGCTTCGGCCTCAGCGAGATTCTCGATCTGCTGGCGACCGCGGCGATCGCCGAGCAGGCCGGCCTGGACAGCGCCGGCCTCGACCGCCTGCGCCTGTGGCTCGGCGATGCCGGCGCGCGCTGGGGCATCGACGCGGCCCATCGCAGCCGCCACGACGCGCCCGGCGACGATGCCTACACCTGGGCGTTCGCGCTCGACCGCCTGCTGATCGGTCACGCCGCCGGCGGCGACGAGGCGAGCCACGACATGGTCGCCGGCATCGCCCCGTATGCCGAACTCGAAGGCGCCTCGCTCGACGCGCTCGATGCGCTGATCCGTTTGCTGCGCGTGCTGGCGCGCTTCGAGCGCGGCTTGGCCGCCGATCTCACGCCTGCGCAATGGTCCGAGCGCCTGCTCGGCCTGCTGCGCGCGCTGCTGCCCGAACGCCTGCGCGACGCCGCCGATCAGCGCACGCTCGAACGCCTGCGCAGCTTGATCGAGCGCTTCGCCAGCGACGCCGCGCACGCCGGCTACGACGGCGCGGTGCCGCCGGAAGTGGTGCGCGCGCATTTCCGCGCCGCGCTGGCCGAGGCCGACACGCGCGCGCCGCTGCTCACCGGCGGCGTCAGCTTCGGCCGCATGGTGCCGATGCGCCTGATCCCGTTCCGCGCGATCTGCCTGCTCGGCATGAACGACGGCGACTATCCGCGCCGCGATCCGGCCGGCGGCCTCAACCGCCTCGCCGCCGAACTGGGCACCGCCGCGCGCCGTCACGGCGACCGCTCGCTGCGCGACGACGACCGCTTCTTGTTCCTGCAGTTGTTCGCCGCCGCCTCGGACACCTTCTATCTGAGTTACCTCGGCGCCGATCCGCGCGACGGCAGCCAGCGCGAACCGTCCACGCTGGTGTCGGAGCTGCTCGACGTGATCGCCCGCTACCACGCCGACCCGGCGCGGGTGCGCGCGCAGTTCACCGTGCGCGAACCGCTGCAGCCGTTCGCGCCGGCCGCGTTCGGCGCCGACGCCGGCGTAAGCGCCGAGCCGGAGCCGCGGCGTTTCAGTTATCGCGGCGAATGGCGTCCGGCGGTGGACGCCGGTGCGCGCTCGCAGCGGCTCGAACTGGGCCCGTGGCTCGACGATCCGCTGGCGCCGGACCCGCCGCCGGCCGATGCCGGCGGCAACGACGGCGTCATCGACTACCGCGATCTGCGCAGCTTCCTGCGCGATCCGCCCAGCGCCTTCCTGCGCCAACGGCTGGGCCTGAAACTGCCGGACGAGATCGACAGCGCGGACGATGTCGAACCGCTGGTGCTGCCCGGCCCGGGCCTGTTCCGCCAGCAATTGCAGCGCGCGGTGTTCGACGATCTGCTGGCCGGCGACGGCGCGGTCGATCGCGACCGTTTGCAGGCCGCGCTGCGCGCGCGCGCGTTGTTGCCGTCGGGGCCGCTCGGCCGGCGTCAGCTCGACGCACTGCTGGGGCAGGTGCGGCCGTTCGCGGATGCGTTCGCGCGCTGGCGCAGCGGCGAGGCGCAGGCGTTGGCGTTCGATCTGGATCTGGGCGAAGCGCAACTGCGCGGCCGGCTCGACGATGTCTATGCCGGCGGCCTGGCGCGATTGCGTTTCGACACCTTGCACGGGCCTTCGCAGATCGCCCACGGCCTGGACTGGCTGGTGCTGTCCGCGCTCGGCGATGCGCGCCCGCTGGCCCAGTTCGCGCAGGCCGCGGACGGCCCCGGGCCGCATCTGCGTCCGGCGCTGTCGCCGCCGGCCGCGCAGGCCGCGCTGCGCGCCTTGCTGCGATTGCGCGACTACGGCCTGCGCATGCCGTTGCCGTTCCTGCCGCGCGCCGGATGGCTGTGGTACGAAGCCGAATCCCAGGACCAGGACGGCCGCGGTCACGCCGGCTGGAACAAGGCCGAAGCGCAATGGCACGGCAGCGCGCGCAGTTGGGGCGAGGCCAGCCCGGCCGGCGTGCAACTGGCGCTGCGCGGGCGCGATCCGTTCCTGGACCCGGAACTGGGCGAACAATTCCGCGGCATCGCCCGGTTGGTGTTCGACGCGGTCGTGCACGGACGCGACGAGGATGGCGGCGCATGAACCTCGCGCGCGATCCTTTCCTCGACCTGCCGCTGGACGGCCTGCGCCTGATCGAGGCCAGCGCCGGCACCGGCAAGACCTACACCTTGGCGACGCTGGTCGCGCGTTTGGTGATCGAACGCGGCCTGCGGGTCAGCGAAATCCTCGCGGTGACCTTCACCGACGCGGCCACGCAGGAGTTGCGCGAGCGCCTGCGCCGCCGTTTGCTGCTGGCCGCGCGCATCGCCGCCGACGATCCGGCCTTGCCGGCCGATCAGGACGACGCCGAACGCGCGATCACGCGCGAACTGGTGCGCGCGCAAGCCGACAGCGAAGGCGCCGCCGCCTTGCGCACGCGCCTGCAGCGCGCCGCGCGCGAGATCGATCTGGCCGCCGTGGTCACCATCCACGGCTTCTGCGCGCGGGTGCTGGCCGAACACGCGCTGGAAACCGGACAAGCCTTCGCCGCGCCGGAGATGATCGGCAGCGAGCGCGAGCTGCTCGACGAAATCGCCCTGGACCTGTGGCGCGCGTTCGGCAGCGAGGCCACCGCGGCGGAATTGCTGTCGCTGCAATGGCCGGGCGGGCCGTCGTCGCTGGCGTCCGACCTGGGCGCGTTGCTGCGCGCGCCGCTGCTGTTGCCGCCGGCGCCGGCCGAAGCGGCCGATCCGCTGCCGGACCTGCTGCTCGCCGCCGCCGCGCTGCGCGCGAGCTTCGCCCAACACGGCGACGACGCCTTCGCCGCGCTCGATGCCGCCATCGCCGGCAAGGTGCTCAACGGCAACAGCTACCGCGCGAATCTGCCGCGCGATCTGTGGTCGGTGTTGAAGCAGTGGAGCGCGAACGGCGACGCCGCGCAGCCGCTGGATGAGCGCATCGAGAAACTCACGCCGGCCGCGCTGGCCGCCAAGACCAACAAGGGCAAGGACGCGGCGACGCCGGCTTCGCCCTTGTTCGAGGCGGTCGCGGCGTACCTGGACGCCGCGGCGCAGCGCGATCAATGGTTAGCGGGACAGGCGGTGAGCCTGGTGCACCGCATCCGCGACGCCGCGCGCGAACGCCTGGCCGAACTCAAGCGCGTGCGCCGGGTGCAGAGCTTCGACGATCTGATCGGCGACGTCGCCGCGGCGCTGGAAGGCCCCGAAGGCGAAGTTCTGGCGCAGCGCCTGCGCGAGCAGTACGCGGTGGCGCTGGTGGACGAATTCCAGGACACCGATCCGCGCCAGTGGGCGATCTTCCAGCGCGTGTTCGCCCAGCGCGCGCTGTTCCTGATCGGTGATCCCAAGCAGGCCATCTACGGCTTCCGCGGCGGCGACGTGCATACCTATCTGACGGCCGCCGCACTGGCCGATCAGGCGCCGCCGCTGGATCACAACTTCCGCTCGCGGCCGTCGCTGCTGCGCGCGATCTCGGCCTTGTACGCGCAGGCCGGCGAGACCGCGTTCGTCGATACGCGCATCGCCTTCCGCGAAGTCCAGGCCGGCGGCGCGGTCGCCGACACCGACCTGCAGCGCGACAGCGCGACCGCGCCGGCCTTGACCGTGCGCGCGCTGCCGGCGCCCGACGACGGCCGCAAGAAGCCCGAATGGAGCGCGCCGGAATCGCGCGACCTGGCCGCGCGCGCCTGCGTCGCGGCGATCCACGGCTGGCTGCGCGATGCGCGCGAAGGCCGCGCCAACATCGGTGCGCGCGCGCTGCAACCGGCCGACATCGCCGTGTTGGTGCGCAGCCACGACGAAGCCGCGCGAATCCAGCAGGCCCTGATCGCCGCCGGTATTCCGGCGGTGGCCGCCGGCCGGCGCAGCCTGTTCGCGACCGCGCAGGCGATGGAAGTGCTGACCTTGTTCGACGCGCTGCTGCATCCGGGCGACGGTGGCCGTCTGCGCGCGGCGCTGGCGACCGTGCTGATCGGCCTGGACGGCGCGGCGATAGCGCAACTGGCGCGCGAGGAAGACCTGCAGCGCGACTGGCAACTGCACGCGCTGGCCTGGCGCGAACGCTGGCAGCGCCACGGCCCGCTCGCGCTGATCGCCGATCTGTGCGCCGAACACGCGCCGCGCCTGCTCGGCTTGAACGACGGCGAGCGGCGCCTGACCAACACCCTGCAACTGGGCGAAACCCTGCAGGAAGTCGACACCCGTTCGCTGGGCCTGCACGGCTTGCGCGACTGGCTGCGACTGCGCATCGCCGAGGCCGACGACAGCGACGAGAAACAGCAACTGCGATTGGAGTCCGACGCGCACCGCGTGCAGATCCTGACCTTGCACAAGAGCAAGGGCCTGGAGTTCGGCCTGGTGTTCATGCCCTTCGTCGCGATCGGCCGCGAGCCGCGCGGCGGACGCTGGTGCGAATACCCCGATCCGCAGCACGGCCGGATCATGCAGTTGCAGACGCAGGTGTCCGATCCGCGCACGCCTGATTGGGACAGCGCGCGCGAACGCGCCGCCGCCGAGGCGCGCGCCGAGGACGCGCGCCTGCTCTACGTCGGCCTGACCCGCGCCCGGCATGCGCTGTGGATCGCGACCGGGCCCCTGTATCTGGCCGCGGCCTCGCCGTTGCGGCCGATGCTGGCCGACCTGGATGCGCTCGCGCGCGGACACGAGGGCGAGATCGTCATCGACGCCGCGCCGCCCGAACCGACGCCGACGCCGTTGCCGCCGCTGGCGAGCGGCGCGGTGCCGCCGGCGCGCGAGGCGCGGCGTTCGGTGCCGCGCGACTGGTGGGTCTACAGCTTCACCCAATTGACCAACGAAGACGGCGGCGTGGCCCAGGCCGCGCAGGACGAACGCGGCGCCGAAGACGAACCGCAGACCGCGGCGGTGGCGCTGACGCCGGGCGATGCGCGCTACTCGGGCAGCCGCTTCGGCAATGTCGTGCACAACGCCTTGGAACGCGTGGATTTCGCCGCCTGGCGCGAGTGGACGCCGGAGCAGCCGGCGCCCGACGGCGCGCCGGATATCCTGGCCGCGGCGATGCGCGGCGAAGGCTATGTCGAAGCCGACATCGACGATGGCCTGCCGCTGCTGACCTCGCTGGTCGGTATGACCCTGACCGCGCGCATGCCCGAAGGCGCGCGATTGTGCGAAGTGGCCGAGCACCAGCGCCGCAGCGAAATGGAATTCCATTTCGCCCTGGAATCGGCGCCGGTCGATGCGCTGCTGGCGACCTTGCACGCGCACGGCTGGCTGCGCGATCGCCGCGCCTTCGGTCTGCGCCGCCGCCTGGAAGGCCTGATGACCGGCAAGATCGACTTGGTCTACGCCTTCGAAGGCCGCTATTACGTGCTCGACTACAAGACCAACCGGCTGCCCGACTACGAGCCGGCGCAGATCGAGCGGGCCATGAACGAGAGCGAATACACCTTGCAGTCGCTCATCTACACCATCGCCCTGCATCGCTGGCTGCGCTTCCGCCTCGGCGAGGCCTACGACTACGCGCGCGATTTCGGCGGCGTGCGTTACCTGTTCTGCCGCGGCCTGGACCCGGGCGATCCGGCCGCGGGCGTGCACGCGGACAAACCCGCGCGCGAACTCGTCGACGCCATCGACGCCTTGTTCGCCGGCCGCAGGATCGCGCCATGAGCCTGCTCGACAGCCTCTACCGCGAAGGCGCGCTGCGCACGGTCGATCACGCCCTGGCGCAGTCCTTGCGCCGACTCGATCGCGACACGCCCGACCGCGTGCTCGCCGCCGCGGCGCTGGCCTCGCAGGCGATCGCGCGCGGCCATGCCGCGTTCGATCCGCGCCGCCCGCAATTGCTGACCGAAGCGGCGATCGAATGGCCCGATGGCGACGAATGGTTGGCGGCGCTGGCCGATTCGCGCTGGATCGCGACGCCGCAGGCCGATCGGCCGGCCGATCCGGCGGCGCCGTTGGTGCTCGAACGCGGGCTGCTGTATCTGCGCCGTTATCGCGAATACGAACGCCGTCTGGCGCAAGGCCTGCGCCGTATCGCCGCGTTCGCGCCGGCGCCGGCCGATCTGCCCGCGCTGGCGCCGCTGTTCGCGGCCTTGTTTCCCGATGCGCGCGACGACGACCGCCAGGCGCGCGCGGCGGCGTTGGCGCTGCTGCAGTCGCTGCTGCTCGCCACCGGCGGCCCCGGCACCGGCAAGACCACCACCATCGCGCGCTTGCTGGTGCTGTTGATCGCGCAAGCGCGCGTGGACGGCGCGCCGCTGCCGCGCATCGCCCTGGCCGCGCCGACCGGCCGCGCCGCCGAGCGCATGGCCGAAAGCCTGCGCGTGGCGGCCGAACGCCTGTGCACACTCGACGCGGTCGACGCCTCGCTGTGCGATGCCTTGCCGCGCCAGGCCAGCACTCTGCACCGTTTGCTCGGCAGCGTGCCGGACAGCCCGCGCTTCCGTCACGACGCGCGCAATCCGCTGGCCTTCGACGTGATCGTGGTCGATGAAGCCTCGATGGTCGATCTGCCGCTGATGTGCAAGCTGGTCGAAGCCGTGCCCGACGGCGCGCGGCTGATTCTGCTCGGCGACCGCGATCAACTGCCGTCGGTGGAAGCCGGCGACGTGCTCGCGGCGATCGTCGATGCGGCCGGCGACGACGACGGCCTGCCGGCGGCGTGGGCCGCGCAGCTGCGGCCCTTGCTCGGTGAAGACACGCCGATCCAGGACGCAGCGCAGCCGCTGAGCGCGTACCGCGTGCATCTGCGCCGCGGCTACCGTCAGGCCGAGAGCCTGGATCTGGCGCCGCTGGCCGAAGCCACGCGCGCCGGCGATGCCGACACCGCGCTCGAACTGTTGCGCAGCGGCGTTTTGGCCGGCGTGCATTTCCACGAAGACGTGCACGATCCGCTGGCCGGCGGCGGCCGCGATCGTCTGTTGTCGGTGTGGCGCGAAATCGGCGCGGCCGACGATCCGGCGCAGGCGCTGGCCCTGGCGGCGAAACTGCGTCTGCTGACGGCAATGCGCGACGGCGGCCAGGGCGCCGCGCCCTTGAACGCGCGCATCGAGGAAGCATTGGCCGGCAGCCATCGCCCGGCGTATTTCCACGGCCGCCTGTTGCTGGTGACCGAGAACAGCTATCGCCACGGCCTGTTCAACGGCGACATCGGCGTGTGCTTGCGGCCGCGCGGCGACGAACACGCGGGCGCGGCGACGGTGGCGTGGTTCGCCGGCGGCAGCGACGGCGTGCGCGGCTTCCATCCCTCGGCCTTGCCCGCACACGGCGGCGCGTTCGCGATGACCGTGCACAAGGCGCAGGGCTCGGAATTCGACAGCGTGTGGCTGCAACTGCCGCGCCAGGACGCACGGCACCTGTCGCGCGAACTCATCTACACCGGCCTGACCCGGGCGCGGCGCGAGTTGCACATCGCCGCCAGCGAAACGGTGCTGCGGTTGGCGTTGTCGCGGCACGCGGCGCGGGTGTCGGGGTTGTCGTGGCGGTTGGGGGCGTAGCTTTTCATCAACAACGAAGCGACGACCTGTTGCCCTCTTTGAAAAAGGGGGCGGGCACCCGGCGTTGATCGGGATCGAGGGTGGCTTCAGCGCGGGGGATTTGCTTTTTGCTTTGGCTGGGACAAGCAAGAGCAAAAAGCAAATCCCCCCTGGCCCCCTTTTTCAAAGGGGGGAACCGGTAGGAGGGATTCGCTGTCGCGAGGTGGGGCGTTGGGAATCGGTGCAATCGATCGGGAGGTTTCGATAACCTCGCCGCCGCCTACACCAACGCCGCATCCTCATCACTAGGCGTATCGTCCCGGCGCGCCACCCCATCCTCGGCGCGCTTGGCGGCGCGCGCGGGCGTCTTGCCGGAGCGCTTGGCGTCCACCGCTTCGGCGATGGCTTCGATCGCTTCCACCACCGGCACCGCGATCGTGCGCGGTTCGCCGGCTTCCTTGGCCAGGCTGTGCGCGAGGGTGGCTTCGGCTTCTTCCGAGACCTTGCGGAAACGCTTGGCGTCCGGGCACAGCACCTGCATGTAGTCGGCGTCGAAGTTCAGGCGCTCGACCAGGAAGTCGACGAACGCGCGCACCTTCGGCGATTGCACCTGCCCGCGCGGGAATACGGCGTTGAACTCGTACTCCGGCCCGGTCCAGCCGGCCAGTACGCGCTGCACGTAGCCTTGTTCGGCGAAGGCCTTGACGGTGACGTCGGCGGCCAGCATCAGCGCTTCGCCGCACAGCAATGCGCCGCGCAGCGGGCCGGGGTCGTTGGCGACCATGACCGGGTCGATCACGTAATCGACGTTGCGCTCGCCGTCGCTGAGCGTCCAGATGTATTCGTTGTTGCGCCGCGACTTGGGCATCGCCAGGGTGCGGTGATGGCGCAGGTCGTCGGGATGCAGCGGTTCGCCGTGGCGGGCGAGGTAGTTCGGGCTGGCGTAGATCTGGGTGCGGAAGATCGCCAGCCGGCGCTTGATCAGGTTCGAGTCGGGCAGGTCGCCGACGCGCAGGGCGACGTCGATGCCCTTGTCGATCATGTCCACGGTTTCGTTGCTGAGGTTCATCTCCACCCGCACTTCCGGATGGCGCGCGTGGAACTCGCCCAGCAGCGGCGCGATCCAGGTGATGCCGACCGAATAGGGCGCGGTGATGCGCAACCAGCCGCGCGGGCCGCCCTGCAGCTGGCCGACCGCGCTTTCGGCTTCGGCCAGTTCGCGGGCGATGCGCTGGCAGTGCTCGAAGTAGATGTTGCCCGCTTCGGTCAGGCCGAGCTTGCGCGTCGTGCGATGCAGCAGCTGCGCGCCCAGGCGCGTTTCCAGTTCCTGCACCTTGCGGCTGACCGTGGTCTTGGGCAGGCGCAGAACGCGCGCGGCCGCGATGAAGCTGCCGCTTTCGACCACCTTCACGAAGATCAGGGTGTCGTTGAGATCGTGAGCCATGGGGGATGGCCTCCTTGGTAATGGGTCGGAAGAGAGACGGCGCGAGCGAAAGCGGTTGCAGCGGGATGCGACGACGGAAGTGCGCTGAGCGAAGAGCGTGGACGGTGTATGTGAGCTGCGGCGGGCCGGATCGGGAAGGATTCGGATATCGCCCCGGCCTCGCGGCCGGTTCAATGCGTTGCCTGATCGGTTGCGTTGCGCGATCCGTCGCGTATCGGCGGCCGGTTCCGCCCGGCCTGGGTCGTGGGTGACGGCTGTCACCGGCGTTGGCTGATCTCGTCCACTGCCGGGGCGGCCGCGGAAAGCCGACAGTGGCGCCGTCGTCCTGTCAGTGCGTGGAGCCCCATCTGAGGGTCCAGGACCACCCCCGCTCTATTGCGTAGGGGTCGCCCGCGAGCCGTTCAAGGGGGTCGGAGGGATATTGGACCGTTTCCGGGACAATTATTCCCTTAATCGCGGGCTAATCAAGTGCTGTTCTCATCTCTACTCTGTGCCGCATATCGACAAGAGGCCCCCGCCATGTTGAGCCCCCGCCAAGCCCGATTCGCCTTTCTACCTTTAATGCTGGTGGCCATGTCCGCCCTGATCGGGCTGGCCGTGGTCGTTTTCCGCCAGGGCCTGGCCCAGGGCGCGGAAGAAGCCTGGATGCTGGCCTGGGTGCTGGCCTTCACCATCGCCCTGCCCGCGGCCATGCTGCTGATGCCGGCGGTGAGCGCTGTACTCGCGCACTTCACCCGGGATGACAAGCGTCACGTGATCGTCCCGGTCACGGGAGAAAAAGTCCCAGGAGCGGGACAATGAAAGCCCCGCTGGTTGTACTCGGTGCCACCGGCGGCGTCGGCCGCGGGGTCGTGCAGGCCGCGATCGACAGCGGCCGCCCGGTCATCGCGGTGGCGCGTCAGGCAGGCGAACTCAAGGCGCTCAAGGCCGGCTACCCCCACGCCGACCTGACCACCGTCGCCGGTTCCGTCGCCAACGACGCCGCCGGCGCCAAGCTTGCCCGCGCCCTGCGCAAGCTCGGCCGCCCGCTCGCGGGCGTGGTGGCGGCCGTGTGCGGCAGCGCCGAACGAGGCCGCCTGCTCGACAATCCGGCCGAGTTCCTGCGCCGCAAGCTCGACGAGGATCTGCTCCCCCACCTCGCCGCGGCGCGCCACCTGCTGCCGTTGCTGGCCGAACACGATCGCGGCGGCACCTACGTGCTGGTCGGCGGTCCCGGCAGCGAGCACCCGTGGGCCGGCTACGGCCACCGCTCGATCGGCGCGGCCGCGCTGCGCATGCTCGCGCGCGTGCTGCACGACGAAGCGCGCCAGCTGTCGGTGCGCGTGCAGTTGCTGGCCGTGGACACGCCGGTGTGCACCGAGTTCAACCAGCGTCATTCCTGCCCCGAATGGCCCAGCGCCCTGTCGGTCGGCCAGCGCGCGATGGCGCTGATCGATCACGACATCAGCGACGAGCCGCCGCGGCCGATCGTGCCCTACGCCTCGCGCGTGGTCTCGCCCTCGGTGTTGCCGCCGCGCGCCCGTGTCCCTTCACCGCCCGCCAGCCGCAGCGATACCCGCGCGCCAGCCAGCCAAACCGAGCTTCGCAGCACCGAGCCGTATCCGACCACTACCAGCCTCAACACCGTTCCAAAGACGACTTCGCCCGATGCATGTGCGCAAGGTCCGGACAGCCCGTCCGATGAAAAAACGCAACGCTGCCTCCAGGACGCGCGCGCCTTGCTGAAGTCGCTGACCACCCAGAATCCCAAACAGGAACCCACCCCCCGATGAGCACCAGTCATTTCAACGTCCGTTCCGGCCGACCCGCCGTCGGACTCTCCGTGCTCGCGCTGGCCGCGAGTCTCGTCATCGCTTTGGCAGCCGTGGGCTGCGGCAGCCAGGCCGCGCCCCACGAGGGCGGCGCGCCGCCGCCGCCGGAAGTCAGCGTCGCCCAGGTGCTGAGCAAGCAGGTGCGGCAGTGGGACGAATTTACCGGTCGCGTCAGCGCGGTGGAGTCGGTCGAGCTGCGCGCCCGCGTCAGCGGCTATGTGGATCGCATCGCCTATAAGGAAGGCCAGGAGGTCAAGAAGGGCGACCTGCTGTTCGTGATCGACCAGCGCCGTTACCGCGCCGAGCTCAACCGCGCTCAGGCGCAGCTGGAACAGGCGCGCGCCGAAGCGCGTCTGGCCCAGACCCAGGACAAGCGCGCGCAGACCCTGGTCGAAGCCAAGGCGATCTCGCGCGAAGAGTTCGAAACCCGCCGCGCCGCCAGCACCGGCGGCGACGCCGCGGTGCGCGCGGCCGAAGCCGCGGTGGCTTCGGCCCAGCTCGATCTGACCTTCACCGAAGTGCGTTCGCCGATCAACGGCCGCGCCGGCCGGGCCATGGTCACCGTGGGCAATCTGGCCTCGGCCGACCAGACCATCCTGACCTCGGTGGTCTCGCAGAACCCGATGTACGTCTACTTCGAAAGCGACGAGCAGACCTACCTGCGCTACAACGAACTGGCGCGCAAGGGCGAACGCGAAGGCGACAAGAACCCGGTCCGCATCGGCCTGGCCAGCGAAACCGGCTACCCGCACAAGGGCACGGTCGATTTCACCGACAACCAGGTCGATCCGACCACCGGCACCATCCGCGCCCGCGCGGTGGTGGACAACGCCGATCGCGCCTTCACCCAGGGCCTGTTCGCGCGCGTGCAGCTGGAAGGCAGCGGCGAGTTCAAGGCCATGCTGATCGACGACAAGGCCGTGCTCACCGACCAGGACCGCAAGTACGTCTACGTGCTCGGCGACAAGAACGCCGCGGTGCGCAAGGACGTGGTGCTGGGCCGGATGATCGACGGCCTGCGCGTGGTCAACTCGGGCCTGGCGCCGACCGACAAGGTCATCGTCCACGGCGTGCAGAAGGTGTTCTTCCCGGGCATGCCGGTCAATCCCAAGACCATCGCCATGGGCGCTCCGGCGCCCGCGCCGGCGGCGCCGGGCGCGGCGGCCGGGGCTTTGTGATCGCCGTGCGCTGAGCGACATCCCGAACCTTCGAAGGGTTCCTGCCGTCATCCCCGCGAACGCGGGGATCCAGGGCCTTTCGGGCGAGAGCGTTTGAAGTCTCCCGATTCCCGCGTTCGCGGGAACGACGAGCCAAGGCAAACGCGAACGCGAGGTTTCAAGCAATCAAGGCCGACCTCCCCCACGGACTCGGCCGGGGACTCATGCGGCTCAACCCCGCACCAAGGAATCCGTCATGGACTTTTCCAAGTTTTTCATCGATCGGCCGATCTTCGCTGCCGTGCTGTCGATCGTGATCTTCGCCGCCGGCCTGATCGCGATACCGATCCTGCCGATCAGCGAATATCCCGAAGTGGTACCGCCTTCGGTGGTCGTGCGCACCGTGTACCCGGGCGCCAACCCCAAGGTCATCGCCGAAACCGTCGCCACGCCGCTTGAAGAAGCGATCAACGGCGTCGAAGACATGATCTACATCAAGTCGGTCGCCGGTTCCGACGGCGTGCTGGTCACCACCGTGACCTTCCGCCCGGGCACCAACGCCGACGACGCCGCCGTGCGCGTGCAGAACCGCGTCAGCCAGGCGCTGGCGCGACTGCCCGAGGACGTGCGCCGGCAAGGCGTGACCACTCAGAAGCAGTCGCCCGTGTTCTTGATGGTCGTGCATCTGACCTCGCCCAACGGCAAGTACGACACGCTGTATCTGCGCAACTACGCCCGTCTGCACGTCAAGGATTCCCTGGCGCGCCTGTCGGGCGTGGGCGATGCGCAGATCTTCGGCGGCGGCGACTACGCCATGCGCGCCTGGCTCGACCCGGACAAGATCGCTTCGCGCGGCCTGACCGCCGGCGACGTGGTCCGCGCCATGCGCGAGCAGAACGTGCAGGTCTCCGCCGGCCAGCTCGGCGCCGAGCCGATCGCCAAGAGCGACTTCCTGACCCTGATCAACGCCCAGGGCCGCCTGCGCAGCGAGAAGGAATTCGGCGATATCGTGATCAAGAGCGGCCAGGGCGGCGAGCTGGTGCGTCTGTCCGACGTCGCGCGCATGGAACTGGGCGCCGGCGATTACAGCCTGCGCTCGCAGCTCGACGGCAAGAACGCGGTCGGCATCGGTATCTTCCAGGCCCCCGGCGCGAACGCGCTGGACATCCAGGAAAAGGTGATCGCGAACATGGACCGCATCGCCAAGACCTTCCCGGACGGCATCAAGTACGAAGCGGTGTACGACACGACCATCTTCGTGCGCGATTCGATCAAGGCCGTGGTCACGACCCTGCTCGAGGCGATTCTGCTCGTGGTGCTGGTGGTGATCCTGTTCCTGCAGACCTGGCGCGCCTCGGTCATTCCGCTGATCGCGGTTCCGGTCTCGATCGTGGGTACGTTCTCGGCGCTGTATCTGCTCGGTTTCTCGATCAACACCTTGAGCCTGTTCGGCCTGGTGCTGGCGATCGGCATCGTCGTGGACGACGCGATCGTGGTGGTGGAGAACGTCGAGCGCAACATCGAAGAAGGCCTGAGCCCGCTGGAAGCGGCGCACCAGGCGATGAAGGAAGTGTCCGGCCCGATCGTCGCGATCGCGCTGGTGTTGTGCGCGGTGTTCGTGCCGATGGCGTTCTTGTCGGGCGTGACCGGCCAGTTCTACAAGCAGTTCGCGGTGACCATCGCCATCTCCACGGTGATCTCGGCGATCAACTCGCTGACCCTGTCGCCGGCCCTGGCCGCGCTTCTGCTCAAGCCGCACGGCGCGGCGAAGGATGCGCCGACGCGTCTGATCGACCGCCTGTTCGGCTGGTTGTTCCGTCCGTTCAACCGCTTCTTCGCGTCCAGCTCGCAGAAGTACCAAGGTTCGATCTCGCGGATCCTGGGCAAGCGCGGCGCGGTGTTCGTGGTCTATGCGGTGCTGCTGGTCGCCACCGGCTTCATGTTCAAGATCGTGCCGGCCGGCTTCATTCCGCTGCAGGACAAGCTGTACCTGATCGCGGGCGTGAAGTTGCCGGAAGGCTCGTCCATCTCGCGCACCGACGCGTTGTTGAAGAAAGTCACCGACGTGGCGATGAAGACCGAGGGCGTCGAGCACTCGATCGCGTTCCCCGGCCTCAACGCGGTGCAGTTCACCAACACCCCGAACACCGGCGTCGCGTTCCTTCCGCTCAAGCCGTTCGCGCAGCGCCATCGCAGCGCGGCCGAGATCACCACCGAGATCAACCAGAAGATCGGCGGTTTCCAGGAAGGCTTCACCTTCGCGCTGATGCCGCCGCCGATCCTCGGCCTGGGTAACGGCGCGGGTTATCAGATGTTCGTGGAAGACCGCACCAACCTGGGCTACGGCGCGTTGCAGAACGCCGTGTCCGGTTTCCAGGGCGCGATCATGCAGACCCCGGGCATGGGCTATCCCAACAGCACCTATCAGGCCAACGTGCCGCAGCTCGACGCCGAAGTCGACCGCGTCAAGGCCAAGGCGCAGGGCGTGCCGCTGACCGAGTTGTTCGACACTTTGCAGACCTATCTGGGTTCGGCCTACGTCAACGACTTCAATCAGTTCGGCCGCACCTGGCAGGTGATCGCCCAGGCCGACGGTTCCTTCCGCGACAGCATCGAGGACATCGGCAACCTGCGTACCCGCAACGATCGCGGCGAGATGGTGCCGATCGGCTCGATGGTCAACATCAAGCAGACCTTCGGTCCGGACCCGGTGCTGCGCTTCAACGGCTACCCGGCCGCCGATATCGCCGGTGGCGTGGATCCGAAGGTGATGTCCTCGGCCGAATCGATGAAGTTGCTGACCGATCTGGCCGCCAAGGTGCTGCCCAACGGCATGGAAATCGAATGGACCGACCTGAGCTACCAGCAGGCCAGCCAGGGCAATGCCGCGTTGATCGTGTTCCCGCTCGCCATCCTGCTGGCCTTCCTGGTGCTGGCGGCGCTGTACGAAAGCTGGACCCTGCCGCTGGCGGTGATCCTGATCGTGCCGATGTGCATGCTGTCGGCGCTGATCGGCGTCAAGCTGACCGGCGGCGACAACAACGTGTTCGTGCAGGTCGGCCTGGTGGTGTTGATGGGCCTGGCGTGCAAGAACGCGATCCTGATCGTCGAGTTCGCTCGCGAACTGGAACTGCAGGGCAAGGGCATCGTCGAGGCCGCGCTGGAATCGTGCCGCCTGCGTCTGCGCCCGATCGTGATGACCTCCATCGCCTTCATCGCCGGCACCGTTCCGCTGGTGCTGTCGCATGGCGCCGGCGCGGAAGTCCGCTCGGTCACTGGTATCACCGTGTTCGCCGGCATGTTGGGCGTGACCTTGTTCGGTCTGTTCCTGACCCCGGTGTTCTACGTCGCTCTGCGCAAGATGGCCGGCAACAAGCTGGTCTCGCACGGCGACCATCACAACGCTACGGAGAAAGTCCATGCGTAATCTGAAATTCCCCGCGATCGCCGTGCTGACGCTCGCGCTGGCCGCCTGCGCCGTCGGTCCGGACTATGTCCGGCCGACCTTGTCCACGCCGGACAAGTTCGCCCGCGGCGATGCGCAAGCGGCCACCGACGGCACCGTCGCGCCCGAGCCCGACGCCGAGTTCTGGCGCGGCTTCAACGACCCGCTGCTGACGCGGCTGGTCGAGGAATCGCTGTCGGCCAACCACGATCTGCGCATCGCCCTGTCCAACTACGACCGCGCCAACGCCTTGCTGCGCGGCGCCAAGTTCGACCGCTTCCCGACCATCACCGGCAGCGCCAGCGGCAGCGACACGCGTTCGAGCTCCGACCAGATGCCCGGCGCGCCGAACTCGGCGCGCGATAACGAGAGCTACAGCGCGCAGGCCAACGTGAGCTGGGAACTGGACGTGTTCGGCCGCGTGCGCCGCAACATCGAATCCCAGCGCGCCGACGCCTGGGCCAGCGCCGCCGATCTGCAGGCGATGCAGGTGTCGATCGTCGGCGAAGTGGCGCGCAGCTACGTCGAGCTGCGCGGCCTGCAGGAACGCCTGCGGGTCGCGCGCGAAAACGCCGAGAACCAGACCGAGACCCTGCGTCTGGTGCAGGCGCGCTTCGACGCCGGGCGCGGCACCGAGTTCGATACTTCGCGTGCGCGCGCTCAACTGGAAGCCACCTTGGCGCGGGTGCCGAACCTGGAAGCCCAGGTCGCGATCACCGAGCATCGCCTGGCGGTGTTGACCGGGCAGACGCCGGACGCGCTGATCGCCGAGCTGGATCAGGCCGGCGCCTTGCCGGCGCTGCCGCAGCGGCTCGACGCCGGCACGCCGGGCGAACTGCTGCGCCGCCGTCCCGACGTCGCCGCGGCCGAACACCGGTTGCACGCGGCGACCGCGCGCATCGGCGTGGCCACCGCCGATCTGTTCCCGCGCTTCACCCTGAGCGGGCTGATCGGTTCGCAGGCCATCGACACGTCCGCCTTGTTCGAACGCGCCAGCGAAACCCGCCTGGTCGCGCTGGGCATCGACTGGTCGTTCCTGGATATCGGCCGTGTGCGTTCGCGCATCAAGGCCGCCGATGCGACCGCCGAAGGCGAACTGGCGCGTTATCAGCAAAGCGTGCTGCTGGCGCTGGAAGACACCGAGAACGCGTTGGTGCGCTATGCGCGCGCCCGCGTCGAGGACCAGCACCTGGAGCGCGCCGCGCAGGACAGCCTGAAGGCCGCCAAGCTCGCGCGCGTGCGCTACGAGGCCGGCGCCGCCGACCTGTTCGAAGTGCTCGACGCCGAACGCACGCAGCTGCAGGCGCAGGACGCCTTCGCCGACGGCCGTACCCGCAGCGTCACCGGTGCGATCTCGCTGTACAAGGCGATGGCCGGCGGCTGGCCGGGCCGCGAGCCGGTGCGCGAAGGCGTGGCGCGCAATTGATGTAGCCGGGATTCGGGATTTGGGATTCGGGATTCGAAAAAAGCACGAGGTCGCCTTCGTTGTTGTTCGATCCCGGATTCCGAGTCCAGAGCCCGCGGTTCCCCCTTGACCGACGAACCCCAGGCACGGCGATGCCCCTCCCCCTCTCTTTCGCCGCGTCCTGTCGTCGGTCTTTTTATTTTGGGCCGGGATTCGGGCCTAGGGATTCGTGATTGGTAAAGCCGCGAACGCCGGCTTTTGCATTGCGAATCCCGAATCACTAATCCCGAATCCCGGCCCCCAAAGCTCCGACGGGCCGGTCGCGACGCCACCGCGGCGCGGCACTGGGTTCGGCCACCTGCGGACGGACGGCTGCGCGACCTGGTAGCGCGCAACCGCCGCAGGCGCCGCGGCCGCCTCGTCGGTCTTCCGCGTCGTCCGTCGCGCGCAAGCGGCGACATGCGCGCCGCATCGTTGCGCCGCATTGCCGCGGCGATTCAACCATGCCGGCGGCGGAAGCGAGGTAGCGCTTCCGCCGCCGCGAGTGCCTTCGTTGCGATCAGTCGGTCGGCGCCGAGAACACGGTCTTCAGGAAGCCCGGCCAGGCCGATTCGCGCACGTAGCTGATCGGCCGGTCGGTATTGCTGACCTTGTAGCCGCCGCTGGCCGCGTCGGAATTGAATTCCTTCGCGCTCTGCGGAAAGAACACGGCCAGGCCGGTGTCGCCCTTGTAGCGGCCGCCGATGTTGTTGCCGCTGCTGTAGTTGGCCTTGACCGCCAGCGCCAACGCGGCTTGCGCGTCGCCGATCGCGGCCTTGCTGTCGGCGTCGATCGCCTTGGTCTTGAGCAGGCCCAGCCAGCCGCCGATGTCCACCCCCAGCGACCCGTCGTAAGGCGTCATGCCCGCGCGCGCGCTGCGCGCGGCCTGTCGCTCGGTGCTGGTGGTCAGGCTTTCGGCGACCGAATCGAGCGCGTCGGCGACCAGGCCGGCCTTGCTCAGATCGATCGACGACAGCGTGGTATGGCCGGAAGGGTTGTTGGTGTAGTAGTCGCGGTAGCTGTCGACGACGAACTTGCCCAGAGACTCGGCCCCGGTGGTGGCCGGCTGCGCGTTCAGTCTGGCGAGGAAGCCGTAGTCCCAACCTTCGCCGGGTTCGAGTTCTTCGCTGCCGACCAGGAAGTTGGCGCGATTGCGCAACTCGTAGGCCGGCTCGATCATCGCCATCAGGCAGGCATCGAAGGACACGATGTCGAGCTTCCTGTCGCCCAGCGCGGTCTTGATCGCGGCGGCCACGTCGGCGTTGTAGAGCGCGTTGCCGGTTTGGTCGTCGAAGGACACCGAGCGGTGGGTGGCTTTCTGGCTCGGCGCGGCGCGGAAGCCCTGGCCATGGTTCCAGATCACCAGCATGGTGCGCTTGGCCGGATACTTTTCGGTCCCCCACTTGATGAAATCGGCCAGCGTCTGCTTATCGCCCATGTCGGTGTTCAACTTGGCCCGGCCCAGGTCCATCAACGCGCCGGCGGCGGTCGGCTTGTCGCCCCTCTTGACGCGGTAGCGCTTGACCCCGGTCCAGTTGCCGTTGCCGGTGTAGTAGCCGTTGATGCGGCCGTATTCGACCAGGATGTTGACCTTGTCGGAACTGCCGACCTTGGCCATCTGGTCCCAGTTGTGGACGGTGTACTCTTCCAGATTGTTCTTGCCGTTCATGAACACCAGCACGTTCCACTCGGCTTGGGTGGCCTTCGCGCCGCTGGGAACTTTCGCGGCGATCGCCGCTCCGCAGCACGCGAACAGTGCCGCGGCAAGTAATGCTCTACCTAAGGATTTCATCGGTTCGTTTTCCTGAAATGAAGAAGCAAGGCCGCGCGCGCGATGCGCTTGGTTCGCGCGGCGAATAGCGAATAGGCATTCGCTGAAGATAGAAGCGCAAGCCGGCCCCTCTTCCCCCCTTGCAGTGGCGAGGATTGCGAGCCGATAACTGTGACGTCTATTGAGTAACGCAACACCGATGGCCGCGATGCGGCGCGGACGCGGACATGCGACGAACCCGTCGCATGCGGCACGGTGAATGGCATGCAATTCCGCGATGCATATGCGCGGTGCGCTATCGCATATCGCCGATGCCGATGCTCCACATCGCAGCGATGTCGCGCGTGCCCAGGCTCATGGTGAAGCAGCGCATCGGCGACAGCGCGGGGTCAACCGCCGACCTGGGCGACCCAGTGATCGAGGTTGTAGTAGTTGGTCACCCGCTCGATCTTGCCCTCGCGGATTTCGAAGAACGCGCCGCCCGGCAACACATAGCGCTGGCCGCGCGCTTCGGGCAGGCCGGGATCGGTCAGCAGATACTCGCCGTGGACCACATACTCCGCCGCCGCGCGGACACCGTCGGGCGACACCATCACCACGATATCGCGCAACTGCTCGCGGTAATGCCGCGCCATGCGCTCGATGAACGCGGCGAAGGCCTCGCGGCCGGATTCGCGCGCGCCCTGGTTGAGATCGTGCACGACATCCTCGCCGAGGGTGGCGAGCATGCCGGCCCAGTCGCCGCGATTGAAGGCGGCGTAATAGGACAGCACCACTTCGGTGGCGCGGTCGTGCAGACGGGTGCCGTCGATCTTCATGAGCGATCCTGCGGGTAGGGCGGGGCAGCCGCATCATGGCGCATTCGGGCCGGGTCGAGGAACCGCCGGCGGCGCGGTTCGCCGCCGTTCGGCGCCAAAGCGAAGGGCCCGCGCTTGGCGGGCCCTTCGTGTACCGCGGCGATGTCCGCCGCGCCGTTCAGGCGGCGCGGGGCGGACTCAGATCCGCACCATCGCGCGCTGGCGCTGGCGCAGCAGGCTGATCGTCAGCACCGCCGCCAGCAGCGCGGTGGTGACCACGAAGATGCCCACGCCCAGGTAGCCGCCGCTGACGCCGCCGGCGGTGGCCGCGGCGCCGGCCTGGTTCGGCACGAAGCTGGCCGCGAGCATGCCGGTGTAGTGCATGCCGCACACGGCCACGCCCATCACCAGCGCGCTGCCGAGCATCTGGCCCCAGCCGCGCAGGTTGAAGGCCAGCCACAGGGCGACGATGGAGGCGACGATCGCGATCGCCGCCGAGGTCATCACCAGCGCGCTGTCGTAGACCGTATCGGCCGGCATCAGCATCGCGGCCATGCCGGCGTAGTGCATGCCGGTCACGCCCAGGCCCATCAGCACGCCGCCGATGATGAGCTTGCCCCAGTTGAATACGCCGGTGCCGGCGATGCCCAGTCCGGCCATGCACGAAACCACCGCGACCACCGCCGAGCCCAGCGTGACCGGCAGGTCGTAGGTGACCTCCACGTTCATGCGGCAGGCGAGCATGGCGATGAAGTGCATGGCCCAGATCGCGCCGCCGCCCATCGCGATGCCGGCCGCGGTGACCGCGCGCCATCGCGCCGGGCCGCTAGTGTTGGGAATCGCGATCGCCAGCTGCAGCGCGGTGAACGAGCCCAGTACCGACACTACGTAGGAGAGGATGACCAGCAATGGGTCATGGATGCATTGGATGGCGTGATCGAGCGGCATGGCGAACCCCCTGAGGTGGATGGGTTGAGCTGCAATGAATCGCCGCGGCGCCGTCCCGCGCCGCTGCGATAAAGCACGTCGGCGCATGCCCGGCGTGCCCTGCGCCACGGCGGTCCTTGACCGTGGCGGTCGACCGGCGAACCGGTCAGCTTTCGAATTCGAACCGGCACGTCTCCGCGCCGGTATTGCGGCATTGGCTTTCCACGACGTGCACGTGGGTGCCGTGCTGGCCTTCCAGCAGCCCGCCGAGCATGCCGCGCAGGAAATGGCAGCATTCGCCGCTCTCGCCGCGATGGCAGAAAGGGCTGTTGCGGACCTTGAGCACGTCCTCGTGCAGTTCGGCCTGGACCAGCTGGCGCATCGCCGGCAGGGCGATGCGGCGCACCGAGTCGGCCAGCGGCAACTGTCCGCCGAGGGCGAAATCGCGTTTGTAGACCCAGGCGCCGACGCGCTGGCCGATGTAGCGCAAGGTCGCCTCGCGCTGCGTCGGCGGCAGTTCGCGTTCCAGCGCGACCAGCTGCAGCAGGATGTTGGGGTAGTTGCGCGCCAACTGGGGTAGCAGAGTCTCCACGCGCTGCGTATCGATCGGCGCAGCCGCATGCCCCCCCGCCGCACCCGCCGACGCGACCGGCGCCGGCGCAGCGGACGTCTGTCCCACATGACCATGGCCATTGCCGTTGTTGCGCGCGACCGGAGCCGGCGCGCTCGGCGCGGGCTCGTAGGGCGAAGCCTCGAAGCTCTGCACCAGATGATGCGTGCCCAGCTTCTCTTCGAGCATCAGCAAGGCATCGGCCGGACCACGCACGACCATGACCAGCACCACGCCTTCATCGCTGTTGAGCATGCGCTGGCGCAGCAGGGTGAATCCGTTCGCGATGACCACCTGCCCCAAGGCGAGCAAGAGGCCGTCGCGGCGGTCGGACACCACGCGAAACTCGACATCCACCATGTAGTACTCCCCTGGCCTGTGCGCAGGTCCGTGTGTCCCGACTCATTACGAGCGCGGCCATGACCAAGGGACTGGCGCGCGATGGCGCAGCGTGCCAGTTGCGTTAACAAAAAACGCAAACGAAGATCACAGAAAAGCCCGTTTTTTACGCAGTTTATGCGGCTAACACTGCGTGTCGAGGAACCGACCGCATAACAAACGCAAAGCGTGTCGGAAACCGGTCAAAGCGTTTGCGGCGCGAACCATTGCGCCGCCAGATCCAGATCGACGTTGCCGCCTGACACGATCAGGCCGACGCGACGGCCCGCGAACAACGCCGGATAGGCCAGCACCACCGCCAGCGGCACCGCGCCGGACGGCTCGACCACCAGCTTCATGCGCTCCCAGATCAAGCGCATGGCGGCGATCACCTGGCGATCATCGACCAGGCAGATGTCGCGCAGGTGTGAGCGAAGGATAGGAAAGGTGAGCGTTCCCAGTTCCGCGCGCAGGCCGTCGCAGACGGTGTCGGTCTTGCGGCCGGTGATGCGGCGGCCTTCGCGCAGCGAATCGTGGGCGTCGCGGGCGCCCTCGGGCTCGGCGCCGTAGACGGCGATGGACGGATCGTGGCCGTGCGCGGCGATCGCCGTGCCCGACAGCAGTCCGCCGCCGCTGACCGGCGCGATCACGGTGTCCAGTTGCGGCGCGCTGGCCAGCAGTTCCAGCGTGGCCGTGCCTTGGCCGGCGATCACGCGCGGATCGTTGAACGGATGCACCAGCACGGCGCCGGTGCGCGCCAGCACCTGGGCGGTAGCGGCGTCGCGCGCGGACTGCTCGGGTTCGCAATAGACGATGTCGGCGCCGTAGGCGCGGATCGCGGCGAGCTTGACCTTGGGCGTGTTGTGCGGCGCGACCACGGTGGCGCGGCCGCCGCGCAGGCGCGCGGCCAGGGCGATGGCGCCGCCGTGGTTGCCCGAACTCTGGGTGACGATGCCGCGCGCGACTTCCTCGTCGCTGAGCGAGAACACCGCGTTGCAGGCGCCGCGGAACTTGAACGCGCCGCCGCGTTGCAGGTTCTCGCATTTGAAGTGCAGCTCGCAGCCGGCGGCTTCGTCGATCACGCGCGAGCGCATGACCGGCGTGGCGTGCGCATGCGGGGCGATGCGCGCGGCCGCGGCGAGGATATCGGAATAGGTCGGCGCGGCCGGATCGGTGACGGCGGACGCGGGCTCGACGCCTTGCGGAGCGGAGAGATTGTTCATGGGCCAAGCGTAGCGCAGGCGCGTGGAAGGCGGGGTGCGCGGGGTGGCGGAAGGGTGGACCGGTGTCCGCGGGGATGGCGTGCGATGCATCGTCCATCCCGGCCGAGCACGTCAATGTGCCCCCTTTGTAGAGGGGGCGAGCGCCCGGCGATAGCATGGTTGCTGTACTTGGCCGCAAGCGCGGGGGATTTGCTCTGCTGTGCTTTAAAGCAAAAGCAAATCCCCCCTAGCCCCCCTTTTTCAAAGGGGGGAACTGCATCGACGAAGGGGGGCGCATCGACGTCAGTCGTGGCGCAGTGCCGCGATCGGGTCCAGCCGCGCCGCCTGCCGCGCCGGATACACACCGAACCCCAGACCCACCGCGGCGCAGAACAGCGCCGACAGCAACACCGGGATCGGCGCCCACGCCACCTGCCAGCCGGCGAAGGCGGCGATCAGATACGCCAGCGCGACCCCGAACAACAACCCCAGCGCCGCGCCCGACACGCAGATCACCGTCGCCTCGCGCAGGAACTGCGCGATCACATCGCGCCGCCGCGCGCCCAGCGCGCGCAGCAGGCCGATCTCGCGCCGCCGCTCCAGCACATTGGCGAGCATGATGTTCATGATGCCGATGCCGCCCACCAACAGGCTCACGCCGGCGATCGCGCCCATCACCACGCGGAAGATGCGCTGCGTCTTCTGATGCTGCTGGAACAATTGCTGCGGCACCACCAGGCGGAAGTCGGGCATGCCGGCGTGGCGCTGATTGAGCACGGTGGACAGCACCCGCGCGCCGGCGGCGAGTTGCGAGGGATCGCGCAAGCGCAGCACGAAGCGATCGACCTCGTCCTCCTGCGGCTGGAACTTGAAGCGCGCCCGCGCGCTGGCCAGCGGCAGATACACGCGGTTGCTCTCCAGCCCCAACTGCACGCCTTCGAACTGATCCTTGCTCAAGTCGCGATCGGCCAGCACGCCGACCACCTGCAGCCACACATGATTGACCTTCAGGTCCTGGCCGATGGGATCGACGCCGGGAAACAGATCCGCCGCCGCCTGATGGCCCAGCACCGCGACCGCGGCCAAGGCGCGATCGTCGGCGTCGGTCAAGGCGCGGCCCTTGGCGATGCGCAGCGACGACAAGTCGAAATAATCCGGGCTCACGCCGCTGGCCTGGGCGTCGCTGCGGCCGGCGTCGCTGAAGACCGAATGGGTGCGGACCGGTTTCTCCGCGGCGTAGCGCTTCGCGCCGGGCACCACCGCCAGCGCGGCGTCGGCATCGGCCAGGCTCAGGCCCAGGCTGCGCGCGCGGGTTTCGCGCAGGCTGTTTTCGTCCTGCGGCTTGGCCTCGGCGATCAGATTGTTGAGGCCCAGGCTTTCGACCAGGCGCAGCGCTTCGCGCCGGCTGCCTTCGCCGACCGCCTGCATCGCCACGATCGCGCCGACACCGAAGATCATGCCGAGCAAGGTCAGCAGGGTGCGCAGACGCCGCCGCCACAGTTCCTCGACCGCTTCGCGCCAGATCGGCGGCAGCCAGCGCAAGGCGCGGCTCACGGACGCGCCGCCGGAGTCGCGCGCGCGGCCGGCTTGCTCACGCCGGCGTCGTTGCCCGAGGGTTCTTTCGACGGCGCCGCGGTTTCGACAGCGCCGGCCTCGGCCAGCAATACCTCATCGCCGGCGCGCAGGCCCGACAGCACCTGCGAGCGCGCCGGCCCGCGCACGCCCAGCTTGATCTCGCGGCGCAGGAAATCGCCGCCGTCGCGCACGCGCACGTAGTCGCGGCCGTCGTCGCTGTCGATCGCCACGTTGGCCACGCTCAAGGCGCGCGCGTCGAACAAAATCACCCGCGCCTGCAGCCGCTGCCCCGGCACCAGTTTGTAGCGCGCGATCGCCTCGGCCGGAATCGGCGCCTTCATGCTCAGATACTTCACCGGACTTTCCTGGCTGCGCACCTTGGCCGCGCTGGCGACCCAGGACAGTTTGCTGAGAATCTTCTGCTCGGGCCGGCCGACCGGAAACATCTCCACGGCGTTGCCGACATGGATGCCTTGCGCTTCGATCTGCGGCAGGCTCAGGTCCAGCTCCATTGACGAGGCGTCGGGCAGGCTGCCGTAGTCGAAGCCCGCGCGCAGCGTCGCGCCGATGTTGGGTTTGTCGCCGGACCAGTTGCTCGCCAGCATCAGCACGCCGTCGTTGGGCGCGCGCAGCTCCAGCGCGTCCAGGTCGGCCTGGCGGGTCTTGGCGGCGATGTCGAAGGTCGCGCGCTGCGCGTCGAGCACCGCCAGCTCCGCGCCGCCGCGCACACCGGACTGGCCGCGCTGCCATTGCAGGGTTTCGCGTTTCTCGGTCAGAAAGCGCCGGTCCTGCACGGCGTCGAGCACCTCGTTGCGCGCCATCGTGCTCAGGTCGGCGCTGGCGTAGCGGTCGGCGATGCCCAGTTGCACCGCGACCTGGGCCAGATCGACCGCGACCTTGCTCTGCGCGGTTTCCAGATCACCCTGCTTGGCCGCGCGAGCAAGCAGATTGCGCTGCACGTCGATCAGGGTCTGTGCGAGTTCCTGCTTGCCTTGGTCGGCCGAGAAGCGCGCGATCAGGTCGCCTTTCTTGACCGCGCTGCCTTCGGGCAGCATCCACTCGACCTGACGCGCGGCCCAATTGCGGCCGGGCACGTTGAGCGGAGTGGACTTGGCCGACTTTAGTTCGCCTTCGCCGCGCACGCTCAGCTGCAGCGGCGCCTGCGCGAGGGTTTCGGTCGCCGCGGGGGCGATGTCGCCGGCGCAGCCGCTCAGCCACAGCAAGGGTAGGAGCCAACCGAAGAGGTTGATGACCACCGCCTGCGCACTTCCAAGACCGCGACACCCCATCGCGCGCAGATCGCCGCACGCACCCGCGCGCACCGTCGCAATCCATTCGCCCAGCGCAACGATCATCGCGCCGCACCCTTCGCCGCCACCGGCGCGGCGATCTCCACCCGCACCGCCTGCCCCGGACGCAGCGGCGCGCGCGGGTCGTCGAGCTGCACGTCCAGATCCAGCACCGGCACCGGCTGCACCTGCGACTTGCTGCGCACCGCGCGGCCGACCGAGGCGATATGCCCGCGCAGCACGCTGCCGGCGCCGCCTTCGACGACGATGCGCACCGGCGCGCCGACGCTGACTTTCTGCAAGTCGCGCTCGGGCAGTTCGGCGCGCACCGCCAGCGTGCTCATGTCGGGAATCTCCGCCACGGTCTGGCCGACCCAGACTTGCGAGCCCACGTCGTATTTTTCGCCTTCGAAATTACTGCGATGCATCATCAGGCCGTCGCGCGGCGCGATCACGTTCAAGGCGCCGAGCGAGCGCTGCAGTCGATCGACATCGGCCTGCAGTTGCGCACGTTCGGCCGCGAGCAGGCGGCGTTCCTGCCGGCGCTGCTCGGCCGACAATACTTCGCGTCGCTGCGCCAGCGCCATCTTGCGTTCCATCTGCGCGCGCGCGACCACCAGCTTGCGGTATTCGATGCCGGCGATCAGCTCGGCCGGTTGCTGGGTCTTGCGCTGGGCTTTATCCAGGGCCGCCTGCGCTTCGGAAGTGGCCAGGCGCTCGCTGCGTTCGCGTTCGGCCAGTTCCAGGTCGAGTTTTTCCAGCTCGCTGTGTTTTTCCTTGAGCTGGCTTTGCTTCTCGGTAAGCTGCTTGATCACGTCGCTGCTGTCGAAGCTGATCACCTGCTGGCCGCGCTTGACCGGCGCGCCGTCGGTGGCGAGCTGGGTGATGTTGAACTGCCACATGCGCTCCACGCTCGGCGGCATCAGCGCCGAAGTGCGTCGCGCATAGACCTCGCCGTCCACGCGCAGCGGCGCGGCCGCGGCCGGCAGGCTCGATGCCAGCAACAACACCGCCCACAGGCGCTTCATCGCTGCGCTCCGGCGGCGGGCGCGGCGCTGACGGCGGTCACCCGCACGCTCATGCCCGGCAACAGCGGCAGGCCGTGCCTGGGCGGCAGATCGATGTCGATGGTGAAGTAACGGCCTTCGCCCCATTCGGATTTGCGGTCCGGCGCGCCGGCGATCGCGCGGATCGTCGCCTGCACGCGCTGGCGCGGCAGGGCGTCGAAACTCAGCTGCACGCGCTGGCCGACCCGCAGGCCGCGCCGGTCCGGTTCCAGCGCCCAGGCGCGCACCTGCATGCCGCCGCCGCTGCCGACCACTTCGCCGGCGCGGCTGCCGGGCATGGTCGAGCTGCCTTCGTCGATGCGCCCGCCGATCCAGTTGTTGTTGAATCCGTGCAGGACCACGCCGTCGCGCTCGGCGCGCACTTCCGACTGACGCAGCAGCGCGGCGTAGTAATCGCGCTGGATGACCAGCTTATCCACTTCCAGCTGGCCGTCGCTGCGGCGCCGCGCGACCGCGGCGCGGGCGGTGTCGAGCAGTTCGTGCTTGAGCCGGTTTTCGCGCGTGGTCTTGTCCAGATCGCCCTGATGGCGGTCGTAGTCCAGTTGCGAGATCAGCGTGCGCGGAATCGCCGCTTCGATCTTGGCCGTGGCCAGCGCGGCTTCGGCTTCGGCCACCGCGACTTCGGCATCGACCGCCTTGACCTCGAGTTCGGCCAGTTCTTTCGCCGCCTTGGCCCGCGCCTGCTCGATCTTGGCTTCGAGTTCGGGAATCTGCGTGCCGGCCTGGCCCGGATCGATGCGCAGCACCACCTCGCCGGCCTTGACCGACTGGCCTTCGGGCACGAAATAGCGGATCGCCACCGGCGCGCTGTTGGCTTGCGGCGTATAGATGACTTGCGCGCCGACCGAGCGCACTTCGCCGGTCAGCACCGCGGCGCAGGCCGCGCCCGCGAGCGCCGACAGCGCCGCGCCGACGGCGAGGGATGCGCCGACGCGCGCGCGCATGCGCTCAGGCCGCCGAATCATGATCGACCTTGCCGTCGTGCAGGCGCACCTCGCGCGGCGCGCGCGCGGCGAGGTCGCGGTCGTGGGTCACCAGCACCACGGTCTGACCGCCGCTGTGGACTTCGCCGATCAGATCGAGCACGTCGGCCGCGCTCTTGGAATCCAGGTTGCCGGTGGGTTCGTCGGCCAGCAGCAGCGCCGGCCGCAGCAGCAGGGCGCGGGCGATCGCCGCGCGTTGTTGCTGGCCGCCCGACAACTCGCTGGGGCGGTGGCTGCTGCGATCGCCCAGGCCGACGCGGCCGAGCAGTTCGTGCGCATGCGCGTGCGCGTCCGCCGGCGGTTCGCGATGGAAGCGCAGCGGCAGCAGCACGTTCTCCAGCACGCTCAGCCGCGGCAGCAGATGGAAGCTTTGGAAGACGAAGCCGATGCGGCGGTTGCGGATGTCGCTGGCGGCCTCGTCGTCGAATTCGGCCACGTCGCGGCCTTCGATCAGATAGCGCCCGCGGGTGGGGCGGTCCAGGCAGCCGAGAATATTTAGCAGGCTGGATTTACCCGAACCCGATGCGCCGGTGATGGCCACGAACTCGCCGGCGGCGATCTTCAGATCCACTCCGGCCAATGCGTTCACCGCCTGCCCATTCATCTCGTAGCGACGATGGACCGCATCCAATTCGATCATCGAAAACCAGGCCAGAATTCAAGGAAAGCACCGCGACGGGCCCAAGCGGCGGCCGTCGAACCGTCATCGAGGAAGTGACCGCGCAAGCCGCGCGCAGGTTCCCGGCCCGACACGCCCGCGACGCCGAACCCGGCCGCGCGCGTGGGTCGCGCAAGCCTTCCGCCGCGCCCGTCGCCCTGCGCGGTTTAGCTTACCGCGCCGCCGTCGCGCCCATTGAGCGGCGACATAGAGCAAACGTCTTACACCCGGCGAACTGTGAACCCGTGCCGCAATTGCGAGGTCAGTCATCGTTAGTTTAGGTATTGCGCTGATCGAAGGTTTTGCTGCACGGTGCCTCGCGAGGAATCGGCTGGCGGAGCCTTCAGAGCTTCCGGTTCGCGCGGACGGGATTGTCCGCGGTCGGGACCATCAGGGAAGCCGGCGTTATGTCCGTCGCCGCGCCGTGAGCGACCGGACCTATTCAGTACGACTCACCCGAGACCCACAACAGGGGATTCCGCCATGTTCCGCAAATTTTCGCTCTGCCTTTCCATCGGTCTGGTCGTCCTGCTCACCGGCTGCGAGCCGCCGCCGGCGATCGACGGCGTCACCAAGGTGCCGGCGCACATCGACCTGAAGGCCGATACGCCCGCCGCGCCGGGCGGAACCCAGGCCTGAACCGTATAGGCGATGCCGGGCTGAGTTAAGCCCGAGTTCAACGCATCAGGCAGACTCTGAATTCCTACCCGGGGGTCTGCCATGATCCGTAAACTTATAGTCCCATTAGTCGCAGCCGGCCTGCTGGCAGGTTGCGTGTCCGATTATTCCCTGCGCGGCGGTGGCGGCGGCGGTTCGTACTACTACGGCCGTCCCAGCGTCGACTACAACTACTACGGCGGCTACGGCGGTTACGCGCCCGGCTACGGGTACTACCCGTACGGCGAGTCCTATCGCTATCGCAACGGTGGTTACGGCTACTACGGCGGTTATCCGTACTACAACGGCTATCCGTACGGTTACGGCTACCCGCGCTACTACTACCCCAACCGTCCGCATCGGCCGCCCAGCAATCCGAACCCGAACCCGGGCTATCCGTCGCGGCCGTCCACGCGCGCCGACGGCGGCGTGTCCTGGCGCGACGCGCGTCCGATCGGCGGCGGCGCCTGGGCTCCGCGCAACGACAACCCGGCGATGCAGCAGCCGCGGTTCGCGCCGCAGCAGCGCTCGATGCCGCAACCGCGGATGTCGGCGCCCTCGGCACCGTCCGGACGCGCCGACGGTGGCCGCAGCTGGAAGGAATGGCGCAACGCCGAACGCTGAACAGTGACTTGCCGGCTGCCGGGGTTAGCCCCGGCAGTCGCCGAAATTGGAACGGGGCGCACTTGCGTTCGGGTCGGAGTGACCGCAATCTACCGCTACTGACCGCTTACGTCGTATTTGGACGTTTTCGGTAAGCACAGGCTTCTATGTCGGCGCCTGGCGAGGAATCACGGATCCCCCCTGTTCCGTCCCCGTCAGGCGTCGGCGCCCATTTCCCCGCGAGCGGGGCAAAACGAAAAAGCGCGCGTATCCACGCGCGCTTTTTCGTTTGAGATCAGTAAGTTGGCTGCGAGGCCCACAGATCGGCGGACGCCGTGGCGTGGCCGACAGGCAGCGGCCCGACGCGCTGGGCGCGGGCAATAAAAAGGGGCCGAATGTCCCCCGACATTCGGCCCCCCGGCTTCCCCCGCGAGCGCTTGGCCAGCCCCTGTTCCAATTCCAGCCGGCGTCTAGCGCCTGCCCCGCAAGGTGCATGAGTAGCTACGCATGAACCGTGCCAAGTGAGGCGGGCCGGGAATCGGGAATTGAGAATCGGGAATAGGTAAAGCGCGGCAGCGTGAGATCATGTCCGGCGAGCAATCGCGGCTTTACGCTGTTGATTCCCGATTCCCGATTCCCGATTCCCGATTCCCGATTCCCCGGCCCCATGAGCGACTTCTATCAATACGACGTGATCGTGATCGGCGGCGGCCATGCCGGCACCGAAGCCGCGCTGGCCTCGGCGCGCGCGGGTGCGCGCACCTTGTTGCTGACGCATTCGGTCGAGACGGTCGGCGCCATGAGCTGCAACCCGGCCATCGGCGGCATCGGCAAGGGCCATCTGGTCAAGGAGATCGACGCGCTCGGCGGCGTCATGGCGCGCGCGGCCGATGCCGCCGGCATCCAGTGGCGTCGGCTCAACGCCAGCAAGGGCCCGGCGGTGCGCGCCACCCGCTGCCAGGCCGATCGCGCGCTGTATCGCGCCTTCATCCGCCGCGCGGTCGAAGCGCAGCCGGGGCTGACGATGTTTCAGGCCGCGGTGGACGACATCGCTTTCGACAACGGCCGCGTGACCGGTGTGGTCACCCAGACCGGCCTGCGCTTCGACGCGCCGGCCGTGGTCCTGACCGCCGGCACCTTCCTCGCCGGCAAAGTCCACGTCGGCCAGACCACTTACGGCGCCGGCCGCGCCGGCGATCCGCCCGCCACCGCGCTGGCCGCGCGCCTGCGCGAAGGCCCGTTCGCGGTCGATCGCCTGAAGACCGGCACGCCGCCGCGCATCGACGGGCGCAGCCTGGACTACTCGGTGATGGAAGAGCAGCCGGGCGACGATCCGCGTCCGGTCATGTCCTTCATGGGCACGCGGGCCGACCATCCGCGTCAGGTCTCGTGCTGGATCACCCACACCAGCGAGCGCACCCACGAGATCATCCGCGGCGCGCTGGACCGCTCACCGCTGTACACCGGCCAGATCGAAGGCATCGGCCCGCGCTACTGCCCCTCGATCGAGGACAAGGTGGTGCGTTTCGCCGAGAAGGCCAGCCACCAGATCTTCGTCGAGCCCGAAGGCCTGGACGTGGCCGAGATCTACCCCAACGGCATCTCGACCTCGCTGCCGTTCGACGTGCAGCTGGACCTGGTGCGCTCGATCCGCGGCTTCGAGAACGCCCACATCACCCGGCCGGGCTACGCCATCGAGTACGACTTCTTCGATCCGCGCGGCCTCAAGACCACGCTGGAGACCAAGGCCGTGGCCGGCCTGTTCTTCGCCGGCCAGATCAACGGCACCACCGGTTACGAAGAAGCCGCCGCGCAGGGCCTGTTGGCCGGCGTCAACGCGGCGCGCTTCGTGCGCGGGGTGGACGGCTGGAGCCCGCGCCGCGACGAGGCCTACATCGGCGTGCTGGTCGATGATCTGATCACCCACGGCACCGGCGAGCCCTATCGCATGTTCACCTCGCGCGCCGAGTACCGGCTGCAGCTGCGCGAGGACAACGCCGATCTGCGCCTGACGCCGGTGGGGCGCGAGCTGGGTCTGGTCGAGCAGGCGCGCTGGACGCATTTCGAGCGCAAGCGCGAGGCGGTCGAGCGCGAGAGCGCGCGCCTGGCGGGCGTGTGGGCGGCGCCGAACAACGCGCTCGGCCGCGAGATCGCGCAGACCCTGGGCATCGAGGTCAGCCGCGAATGCAGCGCGCGCGATCTGCTCAAGCGTCCGGAGATCGACTACGCCAAGCTGATGCAGGTGCCGTCGCTGGGTCCGGCCGTGGCCGAGGCCGAGGTTGCCGAGCAGGTCGAGATCGGCGTGAAGTACGCCGGGTATCTGGACCGTCAGCGCGATGAGATCGAGCGCCAGCAGCGCAACGAGAGCACGCCGATTCCGGACGGATTCGACTACGCCGCGGTGCGCGGCTTGTCGCTGGAAGTGCAGCAGAAGCTGGAGCGCGTGCGGCCGCAGACCGTGGGCCAGGCGCAGCGCATTCCGGGCATGACGCCGGCGGCGATTTCGCTGCTGCTGGTGCATTTGACGCGGGCGCGGCGGGCTCGGGTGGCGTGATTTTCCGCGGGCGATGAGGGCGGTTCGGTCACCGAACTGTTTCGTCGCTGGAGCAAATCCCCCGCGCTGAGGTTTCGCGCGGCAATCTTTTTCGTCGGGCGCTGGCCCCCTTTTTCAAAGGGGGCGAATTGACGTGCTTGGTTGATGGTTACGAGCTACGTAGCTTGCCGCTGCCGCTGCCGCTGCCGCTGCCACTGCCGCTGCTGTTGCTGCTGCTGTTGCTGTTCCCCCCTTTAAAAAAGGGGGGCAGGGGGGATTTGCTCTTGCTCCACTCAGCACGCATAACCCTCAACCACTCGCCGCCTTCTCCGGATAGTTGATCGACCGAAAAATCCGCCACTCCCCCTCGCGCGAACGCCGGAACACATCCATGCTGCGATTCCGCGCCTTCGATTCCTCGCGTCCGTCGGCGCCGGTCACGCGCAGCTCCCACACCGCGCGCACCAGGGCCATGTCGCCGTCGGCGTAGATTTCCTCGACCTGCGGCACCCAGCGTTTCTTCGTGTCGCGCGCGGCGAACTCCTTCGCGTAGGCGGCCTGCATCTGCGCGTAAGTCTGATCGCGCGCGCCCTGGAAGGAAAAGCGCAGGTCGGGATCGAAGATGTCCATGACCCGGCTCTGGTCGGCCGCGGCGTAGGCGGCCAGCCAACGCTCGAAGGTGTCCCAGACTTGCCGGGCGCGCGCGCGGTCGCCGGCCAGGGGGACCGAAGCCGCGGCGGGGGCGGCTTGCGTGGACGGCGGCGCGGAGGGCGCCGCCGCCGACAACGGACCCGCCAGGCCGACACCGCATGCCAGCAGCATCGCCGACCATCGCTTGTTCATGTGCGCTCCACCGATGTCGCCGCCGCGCGGCAGAGCGCGCAGCTTCGCGCGTTCGCGGGGCGAACGGTATCGGCCGGAAGTAGCAGAACCTTCGGTGTGCCGAACGGCGGCAATGCGCGATCGCGCCCGCCGCAAGCCGCCGCTGCGCCGACGGTTGCGGCGCGGCCGTGCCTCAATACACCTTGCGATCCGCCTTGGCCGGCGGCGACCACTGATACAGCCAGGTTTCGCTGAGCGCGCCGCTGTCGTTCTTGAGGAACAGGCGCAAATCGATCTGCTCGGTCGAATCCCCCGGCGGCACCGCGTCGAACATCACCCGATAACCGTCGATCTCGTGCAGCGGTCGGCAGGACACGGTTTCCAGTTTGCCCTTGCCGATCTGGATCACCGGCTCGACGGTGGCGTCGCGCTTGGCCAACTGCGCCAGCGATCCGCCGGCGAAATCCACCGCGAAGCGCTGGGAAAAATAATCGCGCTTGAAGCCGATGCGGCCGCCCAGGCCGGTGCGCGTGGAAACGCAATGCGCCAGCTTGGGCACCGCCGGCGGCTGCGCGCCCCAGTACAGGCGATAGCCGTACAGCAGTTCCTGCCCGGCCTGCGGTTTCTCGCGCGGATTCCAGAACGCGACGATGTTGTCGAAGGTTTCGTCCAGGGTCGGAATCTCGACCAATTGCACCGAGCCCGCGCCCCAGCCTTGCTTGGGTTCGACCCACAGGCAAGGGCGCTTGTCGTAGAACACGCCGTCGTCCTGGTAATGGTCGAAGTTGCGGTCGCGCTGCAGCAGGCCGAAGCCGCGCGGGTTTTCGTCGCTGAACATGTTGAAGCGCAGGTGTTCGGGATTGCACAGCGGGCGCCAGATCCATTCACCTCTGCCGGTCCACATCGACAGGCCGTCGGTGTCGTGGATTTCCGGGCGCCAGTCCCAGTCCATGCGGCGGTCGTTCTCGCCGGTCTGGTACATGCTGGTGCACGGGCCCAGGCCGAGGCGCTCGATGCTCTTGCGCGGGTACAGCGCGCAATCGATGTCCATCAGCAGCACTTCGCCCGGCGTGATCGCGAAGCGGTACGCGCCGGCGACGCTGGGCGAATCGAGCAGGCCGTACACCACCACGGTGTCGGAATCGGCCGAGGGTCGTTCCAGCCAGTAGGCGATAAAGTCTGGGAATTCCTCCGCGTGGCCGGTGCCGGTGTCGATCGCCAGGCCGCGCGCGGACTGGCCGTACTGGCCTTCCACGCCGACCGCGCGGAAATAGCTCGCGCCCAGGAACGCGGCGAAATCGCGCTCGGGATCCTTGCGGGTGTTGAGGCGGAAACCGGCGAAGCCCAGGTCGGCCGGCAATGGCTTGCCCTGGATGCCGCTGCGCGCGCGGTCGAACATTTCCGGGTCGTAGGCGATCTCGCGCGCCTGGCCGCCGGCGAGTTCGTACATGCGCACCGGCGACTTGAAGAACAGGCCCAGATGGAAGAACTGCGCCAGGAACTTGCCGTCGCCGCCGCCCCACAGGGCGTGATCGCGGCGGAAGCGGATCGACTGGTACTGGTCCCAGTTCAACGCCGCCAACGCCGGCGGCAGGGTGGTGCTGCGCGGCGCGTAGGGCTTCGAGGCCAGCGCGCGGGCCTGGCCCTTGAGGGTGGCGAAGTCGAACGGCTGCGCCGCGCCGAGCTTGGTCGCGGCCGGGCCGGTCAGGGCGAGCGCGGGCAGGGGCAGGCCGAAGGCGGCCAGGGCGCCGGCCGCGGATTTGAGGAACTGGCGTCGGATCATGGGGCCGGCGACGTCGTGGCTGGGGGGTTGAGCATGCTAGCCAATCCGGGTGCCGTGGTGGTTAGCGCGGTGTTTAGGGCGGGGTGTGTGTCGCGGTTGCGGACGCGGGCCCTCATCCGCCCTTCGGGCACCTTCTCCCGCATGCAGGAGAAGGGACGCGCTGTGTCTGCTCCCTCTCCCGCTTGCGGGAGAGGGCCGGGGTGAGGGCACGCGCAACCTCGGCAAAAAAACACCCACCACCGAAGCCTCTTAGAATATCGCCCATGCTTCGACTCACCGACCTCCGCCTGCCGCTCGACCACCCGGCCAGCGCGCTTACCGACGCCATCCTCGCCCGCCTGGGCATCGCCGCGGCGGACCTCACCGGCTACACCATCGCCAAGCGCAGCTACGACGCGCGCAAGCGCGGCGGCATCGTGCTGATCTATTCGCTGGACGTGGACACGCCGCGCGAGGCCGAACTCCTCCAGCGCCTGGGCCCCGCCGCGCCGGCGCCCAAGGCCGGCAAGAACAGCGGCAAGAACGCCGCTCCCGCCGACGCCGGCAAGGTGCTGCCCACGCCCGACACCGAGTACAAATTCGTCGCCCGCGCGCCGGCCGCGCTGCCGCTGCGCCCGATCGTGATCGGCATGGGCCCGTGCGGCCTGTTCGCCGGCCTGATCCTGGCGCAGATGGGCTTCAAGCCGATCATCCTGGAACGCGGCAAGGCCGTGCGCGAACGCACCGTGGACACCTTCGGCCTGTGGCGCAAGCGCGTGCTCAATCCCGAGTCGAACGTGCAGTTCGGCGAAGGCGGCGCGGGCACCTTCTCCGACGGCAAGCTCTACAGCCAGATCAGCGACAAGCTGCATCACGGCCGCAAGGTGCTGACCGAATTCGTCCTGGCCGGCGCGCCGGAAGAAATCCTCTACGTCAGCAAGCCGCACATCGGCACCTTCCGCCTGGTGTCGATGGTCGAGAACATGCGCGCGACGATCGAATCGCTGGGCGGCGAAATCCGCTTCTCGCAGCGGGTCGAGGACGTGCTGATCGAGGACGGACAGCTGCGCGGCGTGACCTTGGCCGACGGCGCGCAACTGCGCGCCGACCACGTCGTGTTCGCGGTCGGCCACAGTGCTCGCGACACTTTCAAGATGCTGCACGAGCGCGGCGTGTTCATGGAGGCCAAGCCGTTCTCGATCGGGTTCCGCATCGAACACCCGCAATCGCTGATCGACGCCGCGCGCTTCGGCCCGCAGGCCGGTCACGAGATTCTCGGCGCGGCCGACTACAAGCTGGTGCATCACTGCCGCAACGGCCGTTCGGTCTACAGTTTCTGCATGTGCCCGGGCGGCACCGTGGTCGCCGCCGCCAGCGAGCCCGGCCGCGTGGTCACCAACGGCATGAGCCAGTACTCGCGCAACGAACGCAACGCCAACGCGGCGATCGTGGTCGGCATCACTCCGGACGACTTCAAGCCCTATGACGACAGCGGCAGCCCGCTGGCCGGCATCGCCTTGCAGCGGCATTGGGAGGCGCAGGCCTTCGCCCTGGGCGGCGGCGAATACGAAGCGCCGGGCCAGCGCGTCGGCGATTTCCTCGCCGGCCGCGCATCGACCGCGCTCGGCGCGGTGCAGCCCTCGTATACGCCGGGCGTGCGCCTGAGCGATCTGAGCGCGTCGCTGCCCGATTACGCGATCGCCGCGATCCGCGAAGCGCTGCCGGCCTTCGACAAGCAGATCAAGGGCTTCGCCATGGCCGATGCGATGCTCACCGGCGTGGAGACGCGCACCTCCTCGCCGCTGCGCATCACCCGCGGCGCCGACGGCCACAGCCTCAACACGCGCGGCCTGTTCCCGGCCGGCGAAGGCGCCGGTTACGCCGGCGGCATCCTGTCGGCGGCGGTGGACGGGATCAAGACCGCCGAAGCGGTGGCGATGAGCATCATGGCCGGCGCGGTGCGCTCGGCGTAAACCGCGGCGCGCGCGCCGTCCGATCGGCGTGTCGCGTCGCCGCGCGCCCTGACTTCCGGCCATGTCGCGGCGCGGCCGCGCCACGTATGGTCGTGCCACATCCCCGCAAATGGAGTGGTCATGCGCCTGTGGTTCTCGGCCGCGCTGTGCGCCGGCCTGTGTATCGCGCCGTTGTCGTTCGCATCGGCGGACACGGCGACGGCGGTAACCGCGGCCTCCAAGCCTGCCTCCGCGGCCGAAGTCGCGACTTATGCGCAGACCTTGCTGGCCGACAGCGTCCCCGAGGGCGGGCCGGGCATCGTGGTCCTGGTCGCGCGCGGCGATCAGGTGCTGTATCGCGGCGCGCGCGGGCTGGCCAATATCGAACTCGGCGTGCCGCTGACGCCCGATCAAGTATTCCGCCTGGGCTCGGTGACGAAACAATTCGCCGCCGCCGGGGTGATGAAGCTGGTCGAAGCCGGCAAGGTCGGTCTCGACGATCCGCTGTCCAAGTACGTCAAGGATTTCCCCAACGGCGGCGCGATCAGCGTGCGCCAGTTGCTCAATCACACCTCCGGGGTGAAGAGCTACACCGGCATCGACGGTTACATGGACGAGTCGATCAAGCGCGATCTGAGCACCCGGGCTCTGATCGATGTGTTCAAGGACCTGCCGGTGGATTTCGCGCCGGGGCAGGGCTACGCCTACAACAACTCGGGCTATGTGCTGGTCGGCGCGGTGATCGAGGCGGCGAGCGGACAGCGCTGGTACGACTATCTCGACCAAGCCCTGTTCAAGCCGCTGGGCCTGAAGCACACGCGTTACGGCGACGTGCACGCGCTGATTCCGGGCTACGTCGGCGGCTACACCCGCGGCGACGGCGGCAACGCGCCGATGAATTATCTCGACATGAGCCAGCCGCACGCGGCCGGCGCGCTGGTGTCCTCGCTCGACGATCTGCTGCGCTGGAACCTGGCGCTGCACAACGGCCAGGTGCTCAAGCCCGACAGCTATCGGGCGATGACCACGCCCGAAGGCAAGGCGCGCGAAGACGGCTATGGTTACGGCATCGGCAAGGCCTATGCGCACGGCCATGGCGGCTGGGGCCACGGCGGCGGCATCTTCGGGTTCGCCACGTTCCTGCTCTATCTGCCCGACGGCCAGACCACGGTGGCGGTGTTGTCCAATTCCGATTCCGCGCTCAAGGACGGCGTCAATCCGGAAGGACTGGCGCGCAGGCTGGCCGCGGTCGCGCTGGGCGATCGGTATCCGGCGATAGTGGCTGTGCCGGTGGATGCGGCCACGCTCAAGCAGGCCGAAGGCGTTTACCGGAAGAATCCGCAGCTCGCCTGGGCGCTGCGGGTGGTCGATGGCGTGCTGACCCAGCAGCGCCTGGGCGGCTCGCGCATCGCGCTCACGCCGGTGGGGCGCGATACCTACGCCTATCCCAACGGCCTGTCGCGGCTGCAGTTGCAGCGCGACGGCAAGGGCGCCGTCACCGCCATGCGTTACTTCGGCGACGGCGTCGGCGAGAGCCAGCTGACCGCGCGCAGCGACGAGCCCTTGCCCAAGCCGTGAGCCATCGACCGGGCCGTCGCGGCGCCTGAGGCGGCGCCGCGCGGCCGGCCGCGCCGCGCACAAGGATGTCCCCATCATGTGCAAGCGGTGTGCGCAATCAGTCGCCCCGGACCAGCGGTGCCGTTCTATGCCCAATGGCAGGGGGCAAGCGCGGGCGCATGGTTAGGATGCTCAATCCAGTCCCGCGCGTCGCCGGAGTTCCGTCCATGCTTCGACCCTGCCTTGCCCTGTTGCCCCTGATGATCGCCGCGGCGCTGCCGCTGTCGGCCGCGCGCGCGCAGACCGCGGCGCCGCGCGATACGCCGTATCCGGGCACCTTGCAGCTGCAGGTCGATGCCACCGACATCGCCCGGCGCGTGTTGCACGCGCATCAGCGCATCCCGGTCCAGGCCGGCCCCTTGACCTTGCTGTTCCCGCAGTGGATCCAGGGCAATCACTCGCCGACCGGGCCGATCGACAAGCTCGCCGGCCTGCGCATCAGCGGCAACGGCCAGCCCATCGAATGGGCGCGCGATCCGCTCGATGTGTACGCCTTCAAGCTCGACGTGCCGCAGGGCGTGAGCGAGATCGAGCTGAACTTCGACATGCTCACCCCGACCGGCAACAACCAGGGCCGGGTGGTGATGACCGCGGACATGCTCAACGTGCAATGGAACCAGGTCGCGCTGTATCCGGCCGGTTACTACGCGCGCGGCATCCAGATCGCGCCGACCCTGAAGTTGCCGGCCGGCTGGCAGGCCGGCACCGCGCTCGAACTGGAATCGCGCCAGGGCGACACCCTGCGCTATCGCACGGTGCCGTTCGACACCCTGCTCGACTCGCCGGTTTACGCCGGCCGCTACTACAAGCAGATCGATCTCGACCCGGGCGCGAAAACCCCGGTGCGGCTCAATGTCGTCGCCGACGCGGCGAAGTTTCTCGAAGCCAAGCCCGAGCAGATCAAGCCGCATCGCGAACTGGTCGCGCAGGCCTACAAGCTGTTCGGCTCGCATCAATACGATCACTACGATTTCCTGTTCTCGCTGTCCGCGCAGATGGGCGGCAACGGCCTGGAGCATCACCGTTCCAGCGAGAACGGCGTAGACACGGATTACTTCACCGGCTGGGACGGCGCCAGCGTCACCGGCCGCGATCTGCTCGCGCACGAGTTCGTGCATTCGTGGAACGGCAAATACCGCCGTCCGGCCGGCGTGACCTCAACCAATTTCAACCAGCCGCTCAGCGACGGCCTGCTGTGGGTCTACGAAGGCCAGACCCAGTACTGGGGCTATGTGCTGACCGCGCGCGCCGGGCTGTGGAAGCCGGAGATGGCGCGCGAGGCGCTGGCGATGGTGGTGGCGCGCTACGCCGACGATCGTCCCGGCCTGGCCTGGCGTTCGATCCAGGACACCACCATGGACCCGGTGATCGCGATGCGCCGGCCGAAGTCGTACCAGAGCTATCAGCTCAGCGAGGACTACTACAGCGGCGGCCAGCTGGTCTGGCTGGCCGTCGATGCCAAGCTGCGCGCGCTGACCGGCGAGAAGCGTTCGCTCGACGATTTCGCCCGCGATTTCTTCGGCGGCGAGAACGGCGACTATCAGGTCAAGCCGTACGAATTCGACGACGTGGTCGCGTCCTTGAACAAGGTCGCGCGTTTCGACTGGGCCGCCTTCCTGCGCGAGCGCATCGGCGCCAAGGCCTCGCCGCTGGACGGCGTGGCGGCGAGCGGCTGGAAGCTCGCCTACACCGACACGCCGGGCGATTTCGTCAAATTCGCCGAGGCCGATCGCAAGTACACCGACCTGACCTATTCGCTGGGCCTGAATCTGGCCAGCGACGGCACCATCAACGCGGTGCGCTGGGACGGACCGGCGTTCAACGCCGGCATCGCGCCGAGCAGCACGCTGATCGCGGTCAACGGCTACGCCGGCAACGGCGAGCGGCTCAAGGACGCGGTGACCGCGGCCAAGGACGGGCAGCATCCGATCGAGCTGATCATCAAGAACGCCGACGTGATCAAGACCGTGCGCATCGACTACCGCGGCGGCTTGCGTTATCCCAAGCTCGAGCGGATCGAAGGTACGCCGGACCGGCTGTCGAAGATCTTCGCGCCGAAGTGAAGCGCGGCGCGGCCATCATGATCGCCATTATCTGAAGCCCGGCCTCGGCGGCGCGGTGCGGATGGCGCAGTTGAAATTCGCCGGTACCCATCATCGCGGCATCGACGATGCGCGCAACATCGCGCGGCTGATGGCGTATGCGTTGGGGCGGGAGCGGTTGCCGGATGCGCGCGGCTGATCGATCGAGAAATCTCTTCTCCACGCGACCGCGAACCGTTCCCTCTCCCGCAAGCGGGAGAGGGAGCTGAAAGCGACAGTTCTGGCGACCGAGTTCAACCTCCAGCCATGTCCGCAATCTGTCCGCAATTGCGCGCTAAAGTCGCCGCGACGTTCACCGCACTGCGCCCGCATGCACCCCGGCCGATACGAATTAATCGTCACGACCGCCGCCGCCGCGCTCGCGCCGGCGCTCCCTTCCCTCCACCTGAAGACACCGCCGCCATGTACGGACTGATCGGCAAGATGAAAGCCACCGCCGGCCAGCGCGATGCGCTGATCGATGTGCTGCTGCAAGACGTCGGCGCCATGCCCGGGTGCCTGAACTACATCGTCGCCCGCGACCCGAAGGACGCCGATGCGATCTGGATCAGCGAAGTCTGGGACAACGCCGACAGCCATCGCGCCTCGCTGTCGCTGCCGCAAGTGCGCGCGGCGATCGAGCGCGCCAAGCCGATGATCGCCGGCTTCGAGGCGCATTTCGAAACCGAACCGGTCGGCGGCCACGGCCTGACCGCGGCGCGCTGACGCGGCCGCGAGCCGGCGCGTAGCGACGGCGCAGGCCGCGACGCGCGTCGATCAATCGCCGGGCACGACCGGCCGCGCCTGCGAATCCGCCGTCGCCACATCGCGCGCTCGACTCCGCCACGTCATGCTGCGCAGCACCCCGTCGCGGCGAATCAGCCCGTGGTACAGCGCCGCGCCCAAGTGCATCAGCACGGTGGCGAACAGCAGATACGCCAGGGCGCGATGCAACCAACGCAAGGTCGCGAACACGCTCGCGTCGAACGGCGCGATCGGCGGCAGTTGCACGCCCGCGCCCAGGCTCACCGGATAGCCGCCGGCCGACAGCATCGCCCAGCCGACCAGCGGCAGCGCGAACATCAGCCCATACAGCAGCCAGTGCGAGGCGAGCGCGGCGAAGCGCTGCAGCGGCGCCATGTCGGCCGGCAACGGCGGCGGCTTGCGCGCCAGGCGCAGCAGCAATCGCAGCACCGCCAGGGCCAGGATCGCGATGCCCAGCGGCTTGTGCAGCGCCAGCAGCCAGGTGTGCTTGTCCGATACGGTCGCGACCATGCCGGCGCCGACGAACAGCATCGTCAGGATCATCGCCGCCATCAGCCAGTGCAGCACCCGCGCCGGCAGCGAAAACATTTCATGATCGCGCCTCATCGCGGCGTCTCCTGCGGCGGACGGCCGCCGGCCCGGGCTTCCTCGGACGTGCGGCGGCGGTAGGAATCGGCATAGGCGGCCGAGCGCGCCGGCAGCAGCGGGTCGTCGGAACCGGCGATGCCGTCGGGCAGGATCAACGGGTCGTAGTTGATGTCGCGGCATTCGCCGGCGTCCTGCGATTGCGCGCGCTCGATCACCACGGTGCCGGCGTCGATCTCCTTGCGGTCGGCCGGCCACACGCGGGTGGCGTCGTCGGTCGGATCGCCGGCGGCGGCGAGGGTCACCAGCAATCGCCAGCGCAGCGGGCCGCTGGCGAGGCGCTGGTCGAGTTCGCGCGCGAGCACATCGTGATCCTGCGCCGACAGCGGCGCGGCGGCCGCGCCGTTGTCCGGCGCCACCCGCCAGCGCACCGCATGGCGCGCGCCGCCGGCATCGACGAAGTAGAACGCGTTGAGACCGTAGTAGGCCTCGGTGGCGTAGCTCGCCGAGGGCTTGCGGTCCTTGGCCCAGGCGCGGAACGCGGCGGTTTCCGGATGCGCGGCGAAGAACGCCTTCTGTTTCTCCGGATCGGGCTTGCCGGTGGCCGGATCGGGCGCGCCGGCCTGCAATTGCTCGAAGAACGCCTGCGGCGTGGCGACCGGGAACACCGGCATGCTGTTCATGCCGGTGCGCCACTGCTGGCCGTCGGCCTGGGTGAAGCGCAGGGCGAAGCTGCGGATCGGCACGCCGCCGTCGGGCGCGTAGGGATTGCCGCCGGGCAGGGCGAAGCGGCCGACCACCGGCGTGGCGCCGGGCGCGAACAAGGCCGCTTTCGAATACGCCGCGGCCTGGCCGTTGCTGTCGAAGCGGCCGATCACGCACACGCCCTTGGCGTGATTGCGCCGGTAGCCCGGATGCAGGCCGCCGTTGTTCTGCAGGGTATCGACCACGCGCTTCGGAGTGAGCCGGTTCGGATCGAGCGGGCCGGCGACGTAGCCGAAGGCGGCCGCCAGCGCGCTCACCGCGAAGGCGATCAGCGCCCAGCGGCCGAGCGGTCGCGGCGGCGGGGATGAGGCGGAGCGGGCGGTGTCGATGGGATCGGGCGGCGGCATGCGGGCTTCTCGGTGGGGGCGCGATACCGGTACGACGCGCGTCGCCGGGGTTTATTCCATCGGCGGCGGAATAAACTGCGGCCAGCGGCGTCCCACTCAGGACAGTCCCCTCCAGCCGGTCCCGCGCCATGTCCGCCAGCGAAATCGATGCCGCCCTGCGCGAACAGCTGCCCTCGTTGCGGCGTTTCGCCCGCTGGCTGGCGCGCGACCCGCATGCCGCCGACGATTTGGTGCAGGCGGCGATGGAGCGCGCGATCACCCGCTGGGCCGGCCGCCGCGACGAGCAAGCGCTGCGGCCGTGGCTGTTCGCGATCGTCTACCGCCAATTCCTCGACGGCCAGCGCCGTTCGCAGCGCTATGCCGGCCTGCTGGCGCGGCTGGGCATCGCCGGCGCCGACAGTCAACCGTCGGCCGAACGCGAGTTCCTCGCCCGCTCCACCCTGGAAGCGATGCAACGGCTGCCGGTGGAGCAGCGCAGCCTGCTGCTGTGGATCTCGGTCGAGGGCCTGAGCTATCAGGAGGTCGCGGAGATTCTGCAGGTTCCGATCGGCACGGTGATGTCGCGGCTGTCGCGCGCGCGCCAGGCCTTGCGCCGGCTCAGCGACGGCGAAACGCCGGCCCCGGCGTTGAGGCTGCTGAAATGAGCGGTTCTGGCCTTCGCGTAGTTCGGCCTTGCGTGCGCGGATGCGCGGCCGACATCGCTTCCCTTGATCGCAAGCAATCCGGTCGCCGTCGCGATCGGTTCGATATCGCCCCGATGAGCGCCTCATGAGCACGCCCCCGAACGAACACGATCTGCACGCCTACGTCGATGGACGCCTGGACGCCGCGAGCCGCGCCGATGTCGAGGCGTGGTTGAGCCGCCATCCCGAACGGCTGGCGGAAATCCAGGCCTGGCAGCGCGACGCGCAGCAACTGCGCGCGGCCTTGGCCGGCGAAAGCCTGGCGCCGCCGCCCGAACTCGATCCCGCGCGCGTGCGCGGTGCACTCGCGCGCCGGCGCAGCGCGCGCTACGCGATGGCGGCGGCGGTGCTGTTGAGCATCGGCGTCGGCTGCCTCGGCGGTTGGCAGGCACGCGAATGGTCGCAGCCGGCCGCGCCGCCCGCATCGGCGAGCGCGGCGCCGATGGCCGATGCGATCCAGGCGCATCGCCTGTTCGCCGTGCGTCACGACCTCCAGCCCGACCGCGTCGCCGCCGATCTGCAGCCGTGGCTGGAAGCGAACTTCCGCCAACCCATGAAACTGCCCGACCTGAGCGGCTCGGGCTTCAGGCAAGTCGGCGGCCGCCTGCTCGCCACCGACCAGGGCGCCGCCGCCTTGATCGTGTACGAAGACGCCGCCGGCAACGCGATCAGCTTCTACATCCGCCCGCCCGGCCCGCACCGCCACCTGCTGCCGCGCGGCGACCGCCGCGACGGCGACCTGCTTGCGCAGTACTGGTCGCGCGGCGGCTACAACTACGCGATGGTGAGCGGCAGCGACGACGGCAGCACGCGGGTGGTGAAGCGGGCGTTGCAGGCGATTTGAGTTGGGGCGACGTTATTCACGTCGTCGTTGCCGCGAGTGGGATTCCGCGTTGCTTCGGCGAAGCCGAATATCCAGAGACTTCAGCGCCATCTTCCAAGAACGTCATTCCCGCGAAGGCGGGCTCCGCTTTACTTCGGCGAAGCCGAATATCCAGAGCCTTTAGCGTCATCTTTCAGAACGTCATTCCCGCGAAGGCGGGAATCCAGAGCCTTTAGCGTCATCTCTCCAGGCCGTCATTCCCGCGAACGCGGGCTCCGCTTTACTTCGGCGAAGCCGAATATCCAGTGACTTCAAACGTTCTCGCACGAAAGGCCCTGGATTCCCGCCTTCGCGGGAATGACGAGCAAAGGCCAAAGCCGAAACCAAAGCCGAAGCCGAAGCGGAGGCGGAACGACGAGCAACGGCAAGCCACCGACCAAAAACACCCACCAAAAACACCCGCCCAAACAAAAGCCCCGCTTCCGCGGGGCCTTCGCCTAAATCCAAACCAACCGAACCTTAAGCCGCCTGCACAATCCGCAACGGATTACCGAATTCCTTGATCAACTCCGCCTCGCGTGCCTTGGCCTTGTGCAGGTGGTCTTCCTTGACGTGGCCGTAGCCGCGGATGTGCTCGGGGATGCTGGCGATTTCAGCGGCCAGATCGACGTTGCCGCCGTCCAGCGACGCCAGCAGGCCGCCGACGGTCTGCTCGTAGTCGGCGATCAGCTGGCGCTCCATCTTGCGTTCTTCGGTGTAGCCGAAGATGTCGAGCTTGCCGCCGCGCAGCTTGCGCAGCTTGGCCATCCACTTGAACGCGGTGAACACCCACGGGCCGAATTCCTGCTTGATCAAACGGCCCTGCGCGTCCTTCTTGGCCAGCAGCGGCGGGGCGAGGTGGAACTTGAGCTTGTAGTCGCCGTCGAACTGCTGCTCCAGCTTGCGCTGGAATTCGCCGCTGGTGTACAGGCGCGCGACTTCGTACTCGTCCTTGTAGGCCATGAGCTTGAAGAAGTAGCGCGCGACCGCCTCGGCCAGATCGGTCGAGCCCGGCGCCTTGCTCTGCTCGGCTTCGCGCACCTTGGCGACGAAATCGGAGTAGCGCTTGGCGTAGGCGGCGTCCTGGTACTCGGTGAGGAACGACACGCGGCGCGAGATCAGTTCGTCCAGCGAGCGCGACAGGCGCAGATCGTCCAGCGGCAGGAAAGCGACGTTGTCGCTGTCCGCGCGCGCCGGCACGTGGCGCAGTTCGTCTTCGTTGCGGGTCGCGCGCGGCGCCGAGGTCGCGCCCCATTCGTTGCCTTCCCATTCGCCCGGCGCCAGATGCGGCAGGTCGTGCGGGGTGGCTTCGGCGGTGGTCTGTACCTTGCGGGTCACGCCGGCGGCCTGCGCCACCGACTGCGGATCGATCGCGGCCAGGCGACCCCAGGCGAAGGCGGTCTTGTTCATTTCGATCGCCGCGCCGTTGAGCTCGATCGCGCGCATCAGCGCGTCGAACGCGATCGGCACCAGGCTGCGCTGCCAGGCGTAGCCGAGGATGAACAGATTGGTCGCGATCGCGTCGCCGAGCAGCGCGGTGGCCAGCTGGGTCGCATCGACGATCAGCGGATCTTCGCCGCCGAGCGCCTGCTTGATCGCCGCGACGATGTCGGTCGCCGGGAACTGCATGTCCGGACGCGTGGTGAAGGTGCCCGGCATCGCTTCGTAGCTGTTGAGCACGACTTGGCTGCGGCCGGCGCGCACCTTCGACAGCGCCCAGTAGTCGTTGACCACGACCATGTCGCAACCCAGCACCAGATCCGCTTCGCCCGCGGCGATGCGCACCGCGTGGATGTCGGCCGGGGTCTTGGCGATACGGATATGCGTGGTGACCGCGCCGCCCTTCTGCGCCAGGCCGGTCTGGTCGAGCACGCTCGCGCCCTTGCCTTCCAGATGCCCGGCCATGCCGAGCAACGCGCCGATGGTGACCACGCCGGTGCCGCCGACGCCGGTGATCAGGATGTTCCAGGGCTGATCCAGCGCGGGCAGCGGCGGCATCGGCAGATTGTTCAGGCGATCCTTGGCGGACGAGCCTTTCTTCTTCTTCAGCCCGCCGCCTTCCACCGTGACGAAGCTCGGGCAGAAGCCGTTGACGCAGGAATAATCTTTATTGCAATTGGACTGATCGATCTCGCGCTTGCGCCCGAACTCGGTTTCCTTCGGCAGCACCGACACGCAGAACGACTTCTTGCCGCAATCGCCGCAGCCTTCGCAGACCAGGGTGTTGACCATCACGCGCTTTTGCGGATCGACCATCTTGCCGCGCTTGCGGCGGCGGCGCTTCTCGGTCGCGCAGGTCTGATCGAAGATCAGCACGCTGGTGCCCTTGACCTCGCGCAGGCGCTTTTGCACCGCGTCGAGCTCCTTGCGATCGTGGAATTCCATGTCGCTGGGGAACAGTTCGCGCTTGTTCCACTTGGCGATGTCGTCCGACAGCAGCACGATGGTGTGCACGCCCTCGGAGCGCACCTGGTGCGCGATCTGCGGCACCGACAAGGTTCCGTCGACCGGCTGGCCGCCGGTCATCGCGACCGCGTCGTTGTAGAGGATCTTGTAGGTGATGTTGACGCCGGTGGCGACCGACTGGCGGATCGCCAGCGAGCCGCTGTGGAAGTAGGTGCCGTCGCCGAGGTTCTGGAACACGTGCTGGGTTTCGGTAAACGCCGCCTGCCCCGACCAGGTCACGCCTTCGCCACCCATGTGGGTGAAGGTGTTGGTGTCGCGGTCCATCCACGTCACCATGTAATGGCAACCGATGCCGCCGAGCGCGCGCGAGCCTTCCGGCACCACGGTCGAGGTGTTGTGCGGGCAGCCCGAGCAGTAATGCGGCACGCGCGGGAACGAGGCGCGCGGCAGGGCGAGTTCGCTCTCCTTCTCTTCCATCCAGCGCAGCACGTTTTCCATGTGCTCGGAGTTGTGGAAGCGCTGGATGCGGCGCGCGATCACGCCGGCGATGCGCGCCGGGGTCAGCTCGCCGGTGGACGGCAGGATCCACTCGCCGCTTTCGTCGTACTTGCCGACGATCGACGGACGGCGCTCGCCGTCCCAGTTGTACATCGATTCCTTCATCTGGCTTTCGATGAAGGCGTGCTTCTCCTCGACCACCAGGATGTCGTCCAGGCCGCGCGCGAACGCGCGCAGGCCGACCGGTTCCAGCGGCCAGGTCATGCCGACCTTGTACACGCGCAGGCCCAGGTCCGAGCACGCGCGCGCATCCAGGCCCAGGTACTCCAGCGCCTGCAGCACGTCGAGGTAGCTCTTGCCGGTGGTGATGATGCCCAGCCGCGCGTTCGGCGAATCGATGACGATGCGGTCGATCTTGTTGGCCCGCGCGAACGCCTGCGCGGCCTTGACCGCGTACTGGTGCAGGCGCATTTCCTGATCCATCGGCGGATCGGGCCAGCGGATGCTCAAACCGCCCGGCGGCAGGATGAAATCGTCCGGAGTGAGGATGTTCAGCGCGAGCGGATTCACGTCCACCGAGGCGGACGATTCGACCGTTTCGGCGATGGTCTTGAAGCCGACCCAGCGGCCGGTGTAGCGCGACATCGCCCAGCCGATCAGGCCCATGTCGAGAATGTCCTGCACGCCGGCCGGATTGAGGATCGGCATCATCGCGCTGGTGAACTCGCCTTCGGAGCCGTGCGGCAGCGTCGAGGAGCGGCAGGCGTGATCGTCCGCGGCCAGCGCCAATACGCCGCCGTACTTGCTGGTGCCGGCGGCGTTGGCGTGCTTGAGCACGTCGCCGGTGCGGTCCACGCCCGGGCCCTTGCCGTACCACATGCCGTACACGCCTTCGACCTTGGCGCCGGGGAACAGATTGGTCTGCTGCGTGCCCCAGACCATGGTCGCGCCCAGGTCTTCGTTGAGGCCTGGAGTGAACTTCACGCCGGCCGCTTCCAGATGCTTGCGCGCGCGCCACAGCTCCAGATCGAAGCCGCCCAGCGGCGAGCCGCGGTAGCCGGAGATGAAGCCGGCGGTGTTCAGGCCCGCGGCCTGGTCGCGCAGGCGCTGCATCAGCGGCAGACGCACCAGCGCCTGCACGCCGGACAGATAGATGCGGCCTTCCTGACGGGTGTACTTGTGCTCGAGCGAGTAATCCGGATCGAGGACGGAATTGGTCAGGGAAGTATTCGCCGACGAGGGCGAGCTGAGTTCTGCGGTGCTGGTCATGGCGGGCTCTCGCGGCGGTGCCGCGGGTTGGCTGGCGGGGGCGTTCGGCGATCCGCGCGGACCGGCGGTGGCGCGCCGGGACCGAGCAAAGACTCGGAATTATAGCTTGTGTGCTCAATCGGGCCGCTAGGTGGCACCGGTGTGCCCTGTGGGCGCGGATCGGCGGGGCATGACCGCGCGCACGGATTCGCCCTGCAGATGATCGGATGCGGTGCTATCCCTGTTCAGGTATGGCGCGGGCAACGAAGCCCGTGCGCGCAGGCGCCGACCGCGTCGCGCGTCAGTCGAGTTCCGCGCGCGAGAGCAGGTCGCGCAGGTCGGCTTCGTCGCGATACACCGCGCGCATCGCCGTGCCCAGCGCTTCCAGATCGGCGCGTTCGCCGGACACCGACAGCATGCCGGCCTCGGGGTCGAACGACAGCCGGTCTTGCAACCGCGGCAGGCGTTCGGCCACCACCACTTGCGCGATCGAACTCCAGTCGTAGCCGTTGCCGCTCCAACCCGCGGCCTCGTGTTCGGCGAACACATGCTGTTTCGCTTCCATGCCCGGTTCGGTCAGCAGCAGCGAGCGGTAGCCGCCGCGGTCCATGAGGATGAAAGGGGCGTAGCTGCTGTGGTCGGTACGGTCGTCGCTCATGTCGAATCCTTCCTTGAGAGGCGGTGGTGTCCGTGACCGATGATAGTCCGCGGCCGTGTCGGTTCGTCAGCGCGGTGGCGCCGGCCGCAGGCCCGACAATTCACCCAGCACCAGTTGGCCATCGGCCACGCGCGCTTCGCGGAACAGGATGTCGCCGAACGCGTCCGGGCCTTGCAGAAAATACCGGCCCGCATGCGCGTTGGGATTGTCGATGCGATAGCCCATGCGCGCGGCCAGCGCGAACGCGAGCTGGTTGTGGAATATCCATTCGCCGTTCTCGCCCAGCGGCGCTTGCGCCGGACCGCGGCCGCGCACCAGCATCGGCACCTGCGCGATCTGCGGCGTCAGCACGTTGTGGCCCCACACGCCGTCTTCGCCGAGCATCTGGCCGTGATCGGAGGTCACCACGAACAGGCCTTGCTCGTCCAAGGCCTCGAAGCGCTGGTACAGGCGGCCGACCAGATCGTCCTGATAGGCGATCGCGTGATCGTAGGCGTCGATCTTGCTCTGCTCAGATGAGGACGATGCCGTATCCGGCCACTGCGGCGGCGGTGTGGCGCGCCGTCGATACGCGTCTTCGTACGGAATATGCGCGGTGCGCAGCAGCAGCACGATCAATCGCGGCTCGCCGGGCTTGAGCGGCGCGAGCATGTCGATGATGGCATCGTCGCCGACCGCGGCGACCCGCTCCGGATCGGTTTCGCGTATGCGGGTAACGTCGATGCTCGCCTTGTCCTGGTCTTCCAGCAGATCGCCGCCGTACTGGGTCGACAGCCAGTAGGTGCGATAGCCGGCCTGCTTCGCCAGGCCGAACAGATTGCCGCGATGCGAGCGCAGTTGTTCGAGGTGGCCGGGTTCGCGCACGCCGTTGAGCAGCAGCGCCATCGAGGCGCGCGTGGCCGCGGCGCCGGCGACGCCGCGATGCCAGCGCGCATCGCCCTGCGCGACCCAGCGCGACATCACCGGCGTGGTGTCGCGTGCGTAGCCGGCCACGCCCCAGTGATCGGTGCGGGTGGAGTCGAAGATCACCAGCCAGATCGAGCGCGGCCGGGCCGCGTCGTTGCGCGCATCGCGCGCGACGAGGTAGGGGCGGTACGGATCGATATCGCTGCGCATCGACGCGCCGCTCAGATTGGCGGCGTAGTAACCGAACGCCATCAGCGAATTGTGCAGCGAACTGCGCTGCGGCTGCGGCATGAAGCGCGTCATGTTGCGATGCGCGGCGCTGTACGGAATGAAGGCCAGGGCCGCGACCACCAGCAGCCACGCCCAGCGCAGGCGCGGCAGCGGCACGCGCGGCAGGCCGAGATTGAACAGCGCGAACAGCAGCGCATACGGCACGCCGCCGGCGAGCAGGCTCGGCCAGTTCTGGCCGATCTCGGCGCGCACCGCCGCGCCGATGTCGCGCGATTGATGCGGAATCATCGCGATGTCCAACGGCGACAGCGGACGGCCGATCGCGGCGATGTGGCACAGCTGCAACAACTGCATGCCGGCGAACATCGCGATCACCGCATTGGCGACGACCCGGCTGCCGCTGAGCCACAGGCAGGCGACGATCAGCATCAAGGCCGCGCACCAACCCGGCTTGACCACGGCGAGGTTGTGCGGATTGACCAGTTGCTGCAGGCGATCGTCCAGCAACAGCAGCGAAGTGCTCGCCGCGCTGACCAACAGCAACAGCGCGATGCGCCGCGACAGCGATACCCGGCCGCATTGGCCGGGCTGCGCGAGTAAGGCCGGTTCCCGCAGAACTCGCATGGGCGTGGTGATCGCCGAAGGATTGGCGCGACACCATAGGGGCTGGATATGCGATCCGGATCGGCCGAGGGCCGGCGTACGCGGGCGTGTGTGCGGCGGCGGTATCGTTTGGATGCGTAAATGCTAGATCGCGCGTGACAACTCTTAATCGGCATTCATTTCCGCAGACAACGCCACTACGGATATTTGCCGGAATATCTGCAAGTCGATGTGTAAAAATGCAGTCGCGATTGCACATGCCGCAAGCGAGTTCGAACTTTTTCGATCGCGCGCGTCGCCGGTGCCTGCGAACGCAACCGTATCGATGCCTGCGAGGCCACGACAAGCCGCGATTGCGCGAACGCTGCCGAATGGTGTTCGTCATCCGCATCGCTCCGCCGCGACCCCATGCGACATCGATATGCCGCAACGGATGCGATACGCTGATCGCCGTCGTTCAATTCGCCGCCGGACGGAAATCTTCATGAAGTGGAAAGGCTCGATCGCCTTGCTGATGTCCTGCGGTCTGTCCGCGCTCGCCATCGCCCATGAACCAGCGCCACCCGCGGCGCCGCCCGCGCCTGCGGCGAAAGCCGGCCCGTCGTTCGTCGCTTACGATCAGCCGCTGTTGGCGTTCACCCACGCCGACGTGATCGACGGCACCGGCGCGCCGATCCGGCGCGATCAGACCTTGCTGATCGAAGACGGAAAAATCCGCGCCGTGGGCGCCAGCGCGAAGATCGCCGTGCCCAAGGGCGCGACTGTGATCGACGCCAAGGGCAAGACCTTGCTGCCCGGCCTGGTGATGATGCACGAACACATGTTCTACCCGACCGGGCAAGGCAACTATTCCGAGATGGTGTACAGCTTCCCGTCGCTGTATCTGGCCGGCGGCGTCACCACCTTGCGCACGGCCGCGGCGATGCAGCCCTACGCCGATCTCAACATGCGCAAGAAGATCGCCGACGGCGCCATCGTCGGCCCGGACATGGAAGTGACCTCGCCCCTGCTCAACGGCCCCGGCTTGCCGGTGCTGGCGGTGAAAGTGCTCGACGGCGCCGACGATGCCGAGCGTGCGGTGAACTACTGGGCGGAGGAGGGCGTGGATTCATATAAAGCCTACATGCAGATTCGTCGCGACGAATTGCAGCGCATGATCGAGGTCGCGCACCGGCGTTCGCGCAAGGTCACCGCGCATTTGTGTTCGGTGACGTTCGCCGAAGCTTCGGCGATGGGCATCGACAATCTGGAGCACGGCTTCTCCTTCGCCTCGGACTTCGTTACCGACAAGCAGCCCGATGTCTGCCCAGCGTCGATCACCCGATCGCTCGCCGACCTGGACGTGGACGCGCCGCAGATGCAGCGGCTGATCGAGCTGCTGGTCGAGCGCAAGGTCGCGCTGACCTCGACCTTGCCCGTGATCGAAACCCTGGCGGCGCAGCGGCCCAAGGTGTCGGAAGCGGCGCTGTCGTTGCTGTTGCCGGAAGTGCGCGAACAATACGAAGCGGGCTGGACGGCGATGCAATCCAAGCCGGTCGGCCAGGATTGGGCGCGGTTGCTGCCCAAGCTCGGACAGTGGGAGCGGCGTTTCGTCGCCGCCGGCGGGTTGTTGATGGCCGGCACGGACCCGACCGGCTACGGCGGCGTGATTCCGGGGTATGCGAGCAAGCGCCAGCTCGAGTTGATGGTCGAGGCCGGTTTCACTTTCGAACAGGCGGTGCGCGTGGCGAGCTTGAACGGCGCGCGCTATCTGGGGCGCGACAAGAGCGTCGGCAGTCTGGAAGTCGGCAAGCGCGCGGATGTGGTCGTGATCGATGGCGATCCGACCCGCGATGCGCGCGCGATCGAGCGCATGCCGCTGGTGTTCAAGGCGGGCAAGGGCTACAGGACCGAGGCGATTTTCGAGGCGATGAAGGGGAAGGTGGGGTTGCACTGAGCGTTGTGCTGGAAGGCTCAGATCATTTGCCCATGAGGTGCCGGCGATTTCATTGATGCGCGGCTTCGTTGGTCGGGGCTGAAGCTCCCTCCCACAAAAGATTTCGGTGCTTGCGCGCGGGTCTTGCAGCCTCGCGAGCGAGCTCAGCGCGCGCCGCCGATCCAGCTGTCGGTGACGTGCAGAGCATCGTCCAGCGCGACCAGATCGGCGCGATAGCCCGGGGCGATGTGGCCTAGCTCATGGCCCAGGCCGAGGAACTGCGCCGGATAGGTCGAAGCCATGCGGCAGGCTTCGTCCAGCGGCAGGCCCAGGCGCTGCACGGTGTTGCGCACCGCGCCGGCCATGTCGAGCGCGGAGCCGGCCAGGGTGCCGTCGGCGGTGGTGCACTTGCCGTCGCGGCAGGTCATGGTTTCGCCGTACAGGACGAAGTCCTCTTGATCGCCGCCGACCGGCGGCATCGCGTCTGTCACCAGCATGATCTTGCCGCGCGGCTTGGCCGCGATGGCGATGCGCAGCGAGGCGTCGTGGACGTGTTCGCCATCGACGATCACGCCGCACCACGAATCGGGATCTTCGATGCAGGCGCCGACGCCGCCGGGTTCGCGGCTGCCCAGCGGGGTCATCGCGTTGAACAGGTGGGTGACGCCGCGCACGCCGTGGGCGAAGGCTTCGCGCAGGCGGCCGTAATCGGCGGCGGTGTGGCCGGCGCAGACCAGCACGCCGCGTGCGGCCAGCGCCTGCAGGGTGTCGTTGCCGAAGCGCTCGGGCGCGAGCGTCAGCATGGTCTTGCCGACGCCGAGAGAGGCGACCAGATTCAGTTCGTCCTCGCCCGGGGTATGGAACTTGTCCGGGTTGTGCACGCCCTTGCGCGCCGCGGCCAGGTACGGGCCTTCCAGATGGATGCCGAGAATGCCCGGCACGTTCTGCCGCATCGCTTCGCGCACCGCGTCGATCGCCCGCACCATCACCGCGACATCGTCGCTGATCAGGGTCGGCATCATTCCGGTGGTGCCGAACTTGCGATGCGCCTGTGCGATGCGGCGCAGGCCATCGACGGTAGGCGCATCGTTGAACAGCACGTCGCCGCCGCCGTTGACCTGGGTGTCGATGAAGCCCGGCGCGAGGTAGCGGCCGTGCAGATCGACCGTGTCCGCGCCGGCCGGCGCCGCGCCCGGCAGGACCGCGACGATGTGGCCGTCTTCGACGATGACGCTCAGATCGGATTCGAATCCGCGCTGCGTGAGCACGCGGCCGTTGACGAAGGCGGTGGCGGACATGCGGGCGTTCCTCAAACCGTCTCGGTGACTTTGTTCAGATGCGGCGGCAGGTCCGGGTTGTGCCCGCGCGCCACCGACAGCGCGTTGACCGCCTTGTAGAAGCTGGCGACGGTGATCAGCGGGGTCATCGCCGGATGCGAAGAGCGCGCGAGCGGCAAGGCATCGCCGCCGCTGACGCCCGGCGCGGCCAGCCACACCGGCGCGCCGCGCGCGCGGAACTCGCGCGCGACCGCGACCGTGCTGTCGCCGGTGCCGTCGTCCTGCGCGAACGCCAGCACCGGGAAACCGGGGCCGACGATCGCCATCGGCCCGTGCTTGACCTCGGCGCTGCTGAAGGCTTCCGCGTGCAGGCCGCAGGTTTCCTTGAACTTCAGCGCCGCTTCCTGCGCCGCGGCCAGGCCCAGGCCGCGGCCGAGCACGAACAGATTGCGCGCATCGACCAGGCCTTCGACCAGCGGCGACCAGTCCTGGCGCGTGGCTTCGCGCAGCGCTTCGGGCAGTGCGTGCACGGCGTTGAACAGGCCGGCGTCGTTGCTCCAGCGCGCGGTCAGTTGCAGCAGCGCGGCCAGCGAGCACAGATAGCTCTTGGTCGCGGCGACGCTTTTCTCCGGGCCGGCGTGCAGGCCGAGCACGGTGTCGGCCAACTGCGCCAGCGGCGAATCGGCGACGTTGACCAGCGCCACCACGTGCGCGCCGGCGGCCTTGGCGATCTCGGCGTTGCGCAGCAGGTCCGGGCTCTTGCCCGACTGCGAGATCGCCACGAACAGCGCGCCGTCGAGCTTGGGCTTGATCGCGTACACCGAACCGACCGAAGGCGAGGCCGAGGCGGTGACCAAGCCCAGCTGCGTTTCGAACAGGTACTTGCCATAGGTGGCGGCGTGATCGGAACTGCCGCGCGCGCAGGTGACGATGAAGCGCGGCGGCTGTTTGCGCAGGCGTTCGACCAGGTCGTCGATGATGTCGGCGTTGGCGGCGAACTGGCGCGCGACCGCGTCGCCCGACTCGTTGGCTTCGGCGTACATGCGCGTGCTTGTTGCGTCCAGCAAGGTGTCGGTGCTCACGGGGTGGTTTCGCTCTGCAGTTCGGCGACGAAGTCGTACGCGTCGCCGCGGTAGAAGGATCGGGTGAATTCGACGACGCGGCCGTCGTCGAGGAAGGTGCGGCGTTCGATGAACAAGCCGGGCGCGCCTTCGGGCAGATTCATCAGCCGCGCCTGTTCGGCGTCGAAGGCGATCGCGCGCAGACGCTGCAGCGCGCGGGCGGGGCGGATGCCGAGCTTGGCGAAGGCTTCGTACAGCGAGTTTTCCACCAAGTCAGGATTCGGAAGAACCGCTACAGGGACCACCGTCCGTTCGAGTGCGAGCGCCACGTTCTCCGCGGTGCGCAAACGGTAATAGCGGATCACCTGCGCGCCCGGCGACAGATTCAGCGCCATGGCTTCTTCCGGCGTGACCTCGCCGACGCCGCGTTCGAGGAAGGTCGAACGCGGGTCCAGCCCGCGCGCGCGCAGGTCGTCGGTGAAGCTGGTCAGGCGCGAGAACGATTTGACGATGCGCTCGGCGACGAAGGTGCCGGCGCCCTGGCGCTGCACCAGCAGCCCGTCCTCGACCAGCCCGGCGATGGCCTTGCGCACCGTCACCCGCGACAGGTCCAGCAGCTTGCCGAGCTCGCGCTCGCCGGGCAGGGCCTGGCCGGCGGTCAGCTCGCCGTTGTCGATCGCGTGCTGCAGGGTCCGGCGCAGGTGCTGGTAGGCCGGCGCGCGGCGCGCGTCGGACTGGCGGCGGAATTCGCTTTCCAGATAGGCCTGCATGGCAAAAAGATACCAGTCGCAGACCATTGACGGCAACAAAGGCCTGTAACGCCATTGTAACCAATTGATTTATAGTTAATTTGCCGAAGTGGTATCTTACTGGTATCTTTGCTGGTATGGTTCCATCCAGACCTGTCCGAGCCCGTCCATGAGCGTCTACTCCGTGCCGACTCCCTCGCAAGCCCCGCATCTGGCGCCGCTGGCCCCGTTCGATCTGGTGATTTTCGGCGGCACCGGCGACCTGGCCCTGCGCAAGCTGCTGCCGGCGTTGTTCCATCGGTATGCCGACGGCCAGATCGTCGCCGGCACCCGCATCGTGGCGATCGCCCGCGACACCCAGAGCGACGAGGACTACCGCGGCCGGGTGCGCGACGCGCTGGCCAAGTTCGCCAATCTGGACGCGCGCGAGTCGCAGTCGGTGGAAGGCTTCCTGTCGCTGCTGCTGTATCGCCGCCTGGATCTGAGCTCCGACAGCGGCTGGCCGGAGTTCTCCGCCGAATTCGCCGGCGACGAACGCGTGCGGGTGTTCTACCTCGCGGTCGGCCCGGACTTGTTCGGCGTGGTCGCCGATCGCCTGCAGTCGCACGGCCTGGTCAGTCCCAAGACCCGCGTGGTGGTGGAAAAGCCGCTGGGCAAGGACGGCGTCAGCGCCGATGCGATCAACGACGCGCTGGCGCGCGTGTTCAATGAGGCGCAGATCTTCCGCATCGACCATTACCTGGGCAAGGAGACGGTGCAGAACCTCACCGCGCTGCGCTTCGGCAATGCCTTGTTCGAGCCGCTGTGGAAGGCCGAGCACATCGACCACGTGCAGATCACCGTGGCCGAAACGGTGGGCGTGGAATCGCGCGCGCCGTACTACGACAAATCCGGCGCGCTGCGCGACATGGTCCAGAACCATCTGCTGCAGCTGCTGTGCCTGGTGGCGATGGAGCCGCCGTCCTCGCTCGCCGCCGACGCGATCCGCGACGAAAAACTGAAAGTGCTGCGCGCGCTGCGCCCGATCGTCAACGGCAACGCGGCGCAGTCCACGGTGCGCGGCCAGTACAAGGCCGGCGCGGTCGATGGCACCGCGGTGCCGGGCTACGCACAGGAACTGGGCGCGCAGTCGCTGACGGAAACCTTCGTCGCGATCAAGGCCGAAGTGAAGAACTGGCGCTGGGCCGGCGTGCCGTTCTACCTGCGCACCGGCAAGCGCCTGGGCGAGCGGGTGTCGGAGATCGTGGTGACTTTCCGTCAGGTGCCGCATTCGATCTTCGAGGATCTGACCGATCAGGACCCGTCCAGCCGCCTGCAACCGAACAAGCTGGTGCTGCGCCTGCAGCCCGACGAGGGCGTGAAGCTGTGGCTGATGAACAAGGTGCCCGGCCCCGGCGGCCTGCGTCTGCGTCACGTGCCGCTGGACATGAGTTTCGCCGCGGCCTTCGGCGGCCGTCAGGCCGACGCCTACGAGCGTCTGCTGATGGACGTGGTGCGCGGCAATCCGATGTTGTTCATGCGCCGCGACGAAGTCGACGCGGCCTGGAAATGGATCGACCCGATCCGTGCCGCCTGGGCCGCGGGCGCCGAAGCGCCGCGCCCGTACACGGCCGGCAGTTGGGGTCCGAGCGCCGCGGTGGCGCTGATCGAACGCGATGGGAGAACGTGGCATGAAGATGCAGGCTGAGCGACTCAAAGTGATCGAACCCTTGCCGCTGCCGTTGCACGAACGCCTTTTCGACGATGGCGAACAGCTCGCGCAGGCCCTGGCCAAACAGGTCGCGGCCGATCTGCGCGGCGCGCTGGCGCGGCACGGCGAGGCGTGCATCGCCTTGTCCGGCGGCAATACGCCCAAGCGTTTCTTCGACGCGCTGTCCACGCAGACGCTGGACTGGGCGCGGGTGACCGTGCTGCCGGTCGATGAGCGCTGGCTGCCGCCGGAGCATCCGCGTTCCAACGAGCGCCTGCTGCGCGAGCATCTGTTCAAGAACAACGCCGCCGTCGCCCGACTGCTGCCGATGTACCGGCCGACGCCGACCCCGGAAATGGCGCTGATGCCGGTGCTGACCAAGATCGCCAACGAAGGCCTGCCGCTGGACGTGGTGGTGCTGGGCATGGGCGAGGACGGCCACGTGGCCTCGTTGTTCCCGGACCTGGGTTACGACAATCCTGCGCTGCGCGAGATCGGCCTGCAGCCGCGCGGCCGCGCGCCGGTGATGTCGGTGCGCACCTCGGCGATGCCCGAGCCGCGCATGACCCTGACCCTGAGCGCGATCTTCACCGCGCCGGCGATCTATCTGCACATCGAAGGCGAGAGCAAGCGCGCCGTGCTCGAAGGCGCGCAGCGCGATCCGCGCAGCGCGCTGCCGATCCGCTCGGTGCTCAGCGGCGCGCCGGTGGCGCCTACGCTTTATTGGAGTCCTTGATTCGGCCGAAGCCGGTTGAGTTCGAACTGGCCAAGCGCAAGCGTTTTATTGGGGCCCGCGACACATTGGGCTCTTGAGACAGCCAAGCCATAGCTCCCTCCCCTCCCAGCTGCGGCTTTTGCTGTCGCCCCCTTTAAAACGGGGGCCGCGTCCGCGCAGCGGGCGCGGGGGGATTTGCTTTTGCCTTTGCTTCTTAGGAAGGTGTAGGAAGAGCAAATCCCCCTAACCCCCCTTTTTCAAAGGGGGGAACTGTTCGGCCCCTGCGGAAGGGGCCTCGCACCGACCGAGTACTCGTGAATACCCAACTGCATCCCGTTGTCGCGCAAGTCACGCACCGTATCGCCGAACGCAGCCGCGCGCGCCGCAATGCTTATCTGGCCCGCATCGACGCGGCGCAGAGCAGCGGCCCGCACCGGCGGCGCCTGTCTTGCGGCAATCTCGCGCACGGATTCGCCGCCTGCGCCAGCGGCGACAAAGCCGCGCTGCGGACCGGTTACGCACCCAACCTGGGCATCGTCACCTCGTTCAACGACATGCTCTCCGCGCACCAGCCGCTGGAGCGCTTTCCCGATCTGATCAAGGCCGCCGCGCGCGACTGCGGCGCCACTGCGCAGGTCGCCGGCGGCGTGCCGGCGATGTGCGACGGCGTCACCCAGGGCCGCGACGGCATGGAGTTGTCGCTGTTCTCGCGCGACGTCATCGCCATGTCCACGGCGATCGCGCTGTCGCACGACATGTTCGACGCCGGCCTGTACCTGGGCGTGTGCGACAAGATCGTGCCGGGGCTGTTGATCGGCGCGCTGCATTTCGGCCACCTGCCGGGCATCTTCGTGCCGGCCGGGCCGATGACCTCGGGCCTGCCCAACGACGAAAAATCGCGCGTGCGCCAGCGCTACGCGACCGGTGAGGCCTCGCGCGAGGAGTTGCTGGAAGCCGAGGCGCGCAGCTATCACGGCCCGGGCACCTGCACTTTCTACGGCACCGCCAATTCCAACCAGATGCTGATGGAACTGATGGGCCTGCACCTGCCCGGTTCCAGCTTCGTCCATCCCAACACGCCGCTGCGCGATGCGCTGACCGCGCTGGCGGCGCATCGCGCCGCGCAGATCACCGCGCTGGGCGACGACTACCGGCCGATCGGCCGCATCGTCGATGAGCGCGCGATCGTCAACGGCGTGATCGGCCTGCACGCCACCGGCGGTTCGACCAATCACCTGTTGCACTTGATCGCCATGGCCGCCGCGGCCGGGATCGATCTGCGCCTGGAGGATTTCGATGCGCTGTCCTCGGCGATCCCGCTGCTGGCGCGCGTCTACCCGAACGGCAGCGCCGACGTGAATCATTTCCACGCCGCCGGCGGGCTGGCGTACCTGATCGGCGAACTGCTCGATCACGGCTTGTTGCACGGCGATGTCGAAACCGTCGCCGGCACGGGCCTGGCGCGTTATCGCGTGGAAGCACGCTTGGGCGACGACGGCGAAGTGGTGTACGTGCCGAGCACGCGCGAAAGCTGCGACACCGCGGTGCTGCGTCCGGTCGCCGAACCGTTCCGCGCCGACGGCGGCTTGCGCGTGCTCAGCGGCAACCTGGGCACCGCGGCGATCAAGGTCTCGGCGGTGCCGGAAGACCGCTGGGTCGTGGAAGCGCCGTGCCGGGTGTTCGTCGAACAGCATGAAGTGAAGCAGGCCTTCGAACGCGGCGAGCTGGATCGCGACGTGATCGTGGTCGTGCGTTTCCAGGGCCCGCGCGCCAACGGCATGCCGGAACTGCATCAGCTCACCCCGACCTTGTCGGTGCTGCAAAAGCGCGGCCATCGCGTCGCCCTGGTCACCGACGGCCGCATGTCCGGCGCCTCGGGCCAGGTGCCGGCGGCGATCCACGTCACCCCCGAAGCGATGAGCGGCGGCGCCCTGGCGAAGCTGCGCGACGGCGACGTGCTGCGGGTGGATGCGGTGGCCGGCACCTTGCAGGTGATCGAGCCGGCCGACTGGGCTTCGCGCGAATGCGTGACCGCCGATTTGTCTTCGCACCATGCCGGCGTGGGGCGCGAGTTGTTCGCCGCGTTCCGCGATTACGCTGCACCGGCCGATCGCGGCGCGGGGGTGTTCGGGACGGTGACGCTTTGAGGGTTGGCGGATGCGATCGTTTGGTTGATTGCGATGTCGCGGATGCGGCGCTGCTGATGACCGATTTCGAATCCGCCCAGCCGTCATTCCCGCGAAGGCGGGAATCCAGAGACTTCAGCGCCATCCCACCAAGTCGTCATTCCCGCGAAGGCGGGAATCCAGTGCCTTTCGTGCGAGAACGCCTGAAGTCGCTGGATTCACGCCTTCGCGGGAATGACGACAGGTAAGTACGCTGTTCCCGAATCCCGAATCCCGAATCCCGAATCCCGAATCCCGAATCCCGAATCCCGAATCCCGAATCCCGAATCCCGAATCCCGAATCCCGAATTCCGAATTCCCGCTCCCAGGAGCACGCCATGCCCGCCCCCGCACGCACCACCTTCCTGTTCGATCTCGACGGCACCCTGGTCGATAGCGTCTACCAGCACGTGCTGGCCTGGAAACAGGCGCTGGACGCCGACGGCATTCCGCTGTCGGTCTGGCGCATCCATCGCAAGATCGGCATGAGCGGCGGCTTGTTCACCAACATCCTGCTGCGCGAGACCGGAATCGACATCACCCCGGAACGGATCGAGCGCCTGCATCGGTTGCATGCGCAGGCCTACGGCCAGCAGGCCACGCAGATTCGCCCGCTGCCGGGCGCGGTCGAGTTGCTCGCCTATCTGACCGAAAACAAGATCCCGTGGGCGATCGCCACCAGCGGCCGCATGGAAACCGCGCGCCACAATCTGGTCGCGCTCGGCGTCGATCCGGCGGTGTCGGTGGTGATCACCCGCGACATGGTCAAGTACGCCAAGCCCGATCCGGATTTGTTCCTCGCCGCCGCGGACAAGCTCGGCGCCGATATCGAGCACTCGGTCGTGGTCGGCGACAGCATCTGGGATCTGCTCGCCGCGCGGCGCGCGCGGGCGCTCGGCGTGGGGCTGCTGTCGGGCGGTTACGGCCAGGATGAACTCGAACGCGCGGGCGGGTTCCGTGTGTACGAAGATCCGGCGGATCTGCTCAAGCACATCGATGAAGTGGCGGCGCGGCCCTGAGTGCCTTCGCTCGTCATTCCCGCGAAAGCGGGAATCCAGTGACTTCAGACGTTCTCGCACGAAAGTCACTGGATGTTCGGCTCCGCCGAAGTAAAGCAGAGCCCGCTTTCGCGGGAATGACGGCATGAGAGATGCGTGGCTGAACATCGTTCGTCCACGCCGATAAATAACAGCATCACCGTTCCGAAAACGACTGGAGCCAGGGCAATGAGTTCGATGCAGGGTCTGCAAACGCGTATCGCCGCGGTGTTAGCGCTGGCGCCGGTGGTGCCGGTGTTGGTGATCGACGAACTGAAGGACGCCGTGCCGCTGGCGCGGGCTCTGGTCGCAGGTGGTTTGCCGGCGATCGAGGTGACCTTGCGCACGCCGGTGGCGTTGGACGCGGTGCGCGCGATCGCGAATGAGGTCGAAGGCGCGGCGGTCGGCGTCGGCAGCGTGCGTCGGCCGTCGGATTTCGTCGATGCGCTGAAGGCCGGCGCGACCTTCGCGGTGTCGCCGGGCAGCGCGGCCGGCTTGATCGCGGCCGCCCGCGACATCGATCTGCCGTGGCTGCCGGGCGCGGCGACGGCGTCGGAAGCGATGGCCTTGCTGGAGCACGGCTACACCCAGCTCAAGTTTTTCCCGGCCGAGTCGATCGGCGGCGCGACGGCGTTGAAGGCGCTCGGCGGGCCGTTGCCGGAACTGCGGTTCTGCGCGACCGGCGGGATCGGCGTGCATAACGCGCACGAGTATCTCGCGCTGAAGAACGTGCCTTGCGTGGGCGGTTCGTGGGTGGCGCCGACGGCGGCGGTGAAGGCCGGCGATTGGGCGAAGATCGAGGTGCTGGCGAGGGAAGCGGCGGCGTTGGGGCGCTAAAGAAGTAGCGCGCCGGCTTTTGCTGTTCCCCCCTTTGAAAAAGGGGGGTAGGGGGGATTGGCTTTTGCCTTTGCCCTTAGCAGCAACAGCAACAGCGAATCCCCCTGCCCCCCTTTTTCAAAGGGGGGAACAGCAAAAGCGGGGGGAATATCGGGACGAAAAAATCCGCGGCGCGCGTGTCGCGCGCCTTAGCCTTGCGCCGGACGCGGCGGCGCCGTCGATCCGCGAACCACCAGGATCGGGCTGAAACCTTCGTTGGCCGGAACGTCCATCGGCTTGTCCCCGCCTTCGCGCCGCAACTCCGCGATCAACCGATACGCCGCATGGCGCGCGATTTCTTCCGTCGCCTGCCGCGCCGTGGTCAGCGTCGGCCACGATTGCTTGGAGAACGGGCTGTCTTCGAAACCGGCGATCGACAGGTCGTAGGGCACGTGCATGCCGGAAGACTTCGCCGCCGCCAGCACGCCGGCGGCGATTTCGTCGTTGCTGCCGAAGATCGCGGTCGGCCGGTCGGGCAGCGCGAACAAACGCCGCGCGCCGCGGAAGCCGTCGTCGAAGGAATAGTCGCCCGGCAGCACCAGGTTTTCGTCTTCGGCGATGCCGTAGTCGTTCAGCGCCTGGGCGTAGCCCTTGTAGCGCTCCCAACTGGAGCGGTGCGATTTGCCACCCCACAGAAAACCGATGCGCTGGTGGCCCAGCTGGATCAGGTGTTCGGTGATGTCATAGGCGGCGTCGCGGTCGTCCACCCACACGCAGGGCGAGCCGTCCTTGGGATCTTCCGCGGCCGAAACGATGCGCACCAGCTTGATGCCGTGCGCCACCAACTCGCTGACCAGTTCCATGCGCTCGGACATCGGCGGCGCCAGCACCAGCCCGGCCAGGCGCGCGCCCTGGACCAGATCGATCAGGTCGGCGGCCAGCAACGGCGAGGACGAATCGCAGGGATGGATCTGCAGGCCGTAGCCGGTTTCGCGGCAGGCGGCGAGCACGCCGTTCTGGACGCTGATGATGTAGTACGGATTCGGGTTGTCGTAGACCACTCCCAGCGCATACGGCTGAGCGCTGCGCAGGCTGCGCGCGGACGGGTCGGGCCGGTATTCGAGTTCGGCGATCGCCTCGTGCACGCGGGCGCGGGTGCGGGCGCGCACGCCGGATTCGTCGTTGATCACCCGCGAGACGGTCTTCAGCGAGACCTGGGCGAGTTCGGCAACATCTTTGATGGTCGGTCGGCGCACGGGGCCTCGCGTAGGGCGCGGTGCCGGCGGTAACTGCGTGCCGGACGGTGCTCTAGCCTACTCGCCGGCTTACAGCTTGGGTACCACGGCCAGGGTCAGGCGCGAGACGCACACCAGCGCGCCGATTTCGTCCTCGATTCGGATCTCCCACACCTGGGTGCTGCCGCCGACGTGGATCGGCCGCGCCGTGCCGGTGACCGTGCCGCTGCGCACGCCGCGGACGTGATTGGCGTTGATCTCGATGCCGACGCAGATCTTGCCCTCGGGGCAGCACAGATTGCCGGCGCTGCTGCCCAGGGTTTCGGCGAGCAGGACCGAGGCGCCGCCGTGCAGCAGGCCGTAGGGCTGATGGGTGCGGGCGTCCACCGGCATCGTGCCGCGGACGTAGTCCGGGCCGATCTGGGTGAAGACGATGCCGAGTTGTTCGATCGAGGTGTTGCGCGAATACCGGTTGAGGTCATCGACGGTATCGGCGCTGCGGAAGATGGACTTGGCGACGGGCGTCGCGGCCTCGGGGCGGGTCGGGTCGGATGCGTTCATCGCTTCACGATAGCGGCGATGCAGCGGCCGGACCAGCCGGGGGCGTGGGAAACCAGGCGTCGGGACCGCCGTTGCGGCGGAAGGGCCTGATCGGTGCAGCGTTACGGCCGGGTGTGCGGTGTGCGGGTACGGCGGGACGGGCGGGGTCTGGCCGGGAACGCCGGGCGTTTCAAAAAGCCCGGAACGGCGCGCAGGGGAAACAGGGAGCTATGCGCGCCGGTCCGGGTCGGAAAGCGAAACGGTCGGTGTTCACGACGGACGGCCGGTCCATGTACGGCAATCCGGGATCAAGCGAAGCGGAAGCGCGGCTGGACCCAGTTGCTGGTGTAGCTGCGGTTGCTGGCGTAGCCGCTGCTGTTGCCGTAGCCGACGCCGAAGTCGCGCTGGCGGTGCTGGTGACGGACCGGGGCGGCGTTGACGGTGGTGGCCGGAGCCGAATTCGGGGTGGTGGTGACGGTGCGGGTGGTCAGAGCGTTCATGGCGGGTGTCCTGTGTCGTGGGGTTGTAGTGCTTCGGTGTGTTGGTAATCTACAACACCTAGGTAGAACTTGATATGTGCTGGAAGTCATATCCCCCTTTAGTCATGCCCTGGAGCTTCCGGGGCTGGCTGGGCGGTGGGGCGCACCGTCCGGGTTCACGAATAGAGATGAGCCGGGGGCGCCGAGGGTTGCAATCGCGTACCCATGACTGACGACCTACAGGGCGGGGCGGGTGTGGCCGGGACGCGAGAAGGTCCCGAGGACGCTGATTTGTGGCGACGAGGCCTACGCGACGCTTTTCGGACGAATCTGAGTCGGGACATCCGTGCGATCGGACGTTTCAACACTCGAGACGATGAGCTCCATCGGTATACGGTAGCCACACGGCCCTTGAATTGAATATCGCAATGAAGCTAACGATGCTCCGCGGAAGTTGTCGCGCTGTCTTTCTCTTTACCGTCCTGGTCACGGCGATTGGATGCGATCGCGGCGACCGTGAATCGACGCGGTCCACCGTCATGAGCCAGTCCCCAAGCGCTCCCAGGAAAGGCGCCCCGCAAGAGCCTGAGATTGTCGCGAACCAAGCGCAAACCGTGACAAGGACTATTGCTGACAGGCGGCGTTATGCCGACACGTACTCGATGCTGGCGGAACAGGCAGAGTCCGGAAACGCGATGGCCGCTTTTCAGTTGTATGAGGACGTCTTGCGATGTTCATCGATTCAGGCGCGCAAGGAGTCCTTGGAAGATCTCGCTGCCGTATCCAGGGACAAAGTCCTGGAAGCGAACGTGGTTCGAGAACTGGCGCAAGATCGCGCGGTATGCGCCGGACTGAGCAAGAATCAGCTCGCATCGAAAGAATACTGGGTCACGAAGGCCGCGCGCTTGGGACATGTCGGTGCGCAAGTCGCCTACTTCTCTGTCGCCACGGAGAAATTCGATACACCGCAGAAAGTGGTCGCTAACGCCGAGGAATTCGCGCGGATCAAGTCCGAAGCATTGGTGCATTTGACATCAGCGGCCTCGCGGGGCGATCGCACGGCGCTGTTCAACCTTGCCAACACTTACCAGGAAGGGACCTTGGCCAAGCGCGATCCGGTAAAGGCGTATGCGTACATGCGTGCTTTGCAACAGCGCGGTGGTGTCGAGGTGTCGGCGAAGTATTTGGATCTGTGGGGTCGTGAGCTTACGGCCGAACAGATAAGGAGCGCGGAAGCCATGTCGGCTGGCGCAGTCAACAGGAGCAGTAGTAGATGAAGTCCAGATGGGTTGCAGGGTTGGCCGGAATAGTCGGGATAGGGGTGGCGATCGCTTCGCACTACGGAACGTTTATCTGTTCGTCGGGTTGCACGTTGAACGGACCCACGCCTGACCCGGATACGGTCGTATTTATTCAGTCGACGGTGAATCAAAAAGTCAATCAATGGAAAGCCAAGGATACGGTCACCATTTGCAATGCGACCGCTTGTTCGACGTATTTGATGACGTCGGTTTTCGGAGGAGTCGCAGGCATGCAGCAGATCGCCAAGACGCCGCGAGGTAGTGGCGGTAGTGGCAGTGGATCAGGCGGCGAAGGTGGCGGTGGAGGCGGCAGCGGCGGCAGTTGGTCCGGCGTCGGCGGCGGAGGTTGCGAGGGCGAGTGCGAGGGCAAGGTCATCGTTGGAACAGAGAAACCGATTCAGCCCTGATCCGGATCGCCAGTAGCGGAAAATTTCAGATGAGAACGCCCCGTGTCGAGCGGGGCGTGCTGTTTTTCGGCGATGGTCTGGATGGTTGTTTTCTAATGGTGGGACCAACCCGCAGAGCGGGCACCTCAAAGAATCGGCGCCAACCCCGCCCCGAATGCGGTGAACATCCGCGTCGTCAGGCTCTTCACCCCGAGGTTGACCTCGGGAAAGTCGCCGACCGGTTTGTAGCAGGCGCGAAAGCCGGGGTCGGTGCGGTACAGAGGCGACGGGCAGTCCGGGCCGGGCACGAATTCGTAGCTGGTGGCGTAGCGCACCGGCCACAGGTCGAAGATCGGCAGGTGCTCGGAAATCTTCGCGATCGAATACTCCAGCCCGGAGAAGATCGGCGGTTTGTCGCGGCGCGCGATCACCCACGAGTTGGCCGGGGCGATGTCGCGGCGGATGCTCGCGGCCAGGGCCTGGGCGAATACGGGATCGTCGATCACCACCGCGCTTTCGGTGTTGTAGTGATCGCCGCGCGGATCGAAGTTGTGCGTGCCGATCACGCCGATGCGTTCGTCGATCACCATCGACTTGGCGTGCATGCCGATGCGCACGCCGGCGCGCTTGAGCGGCACCGGTTCGTTGGTGCGGCGGCGCGCGTAGCGCATCGCCGCGTACTCGCGCGCCAGCGGCTGCCGGTAGCGCTGGCGATAGAGCACGCTGCTGCGGTCGAGTTCGCGGCGCGGGATTCGGGATTCGGTCAATCCGGCGCCCTGGAACGATTCGGGCTCGCCGCGGCCGTCGCGCTCGGCCAGCCCGTCCAGGCCCAGGTCGGGCAGCTTGGCGCCGGTGGCGGCGATATCGATCGGCGCGTCGGCCGGGAACGGCTTGTACTCGTAGATGTTGAAACCGAACTCGCGCAGATAGCGGCGCTTGTACTTGTACGACAGCGCGTAGGCGATGAAGGCGTCGGTGGCGGCGAGGCTGTTGGTGGACACGATCACGCGCGGCCGGTCGGGACGGTCGTGCAGGCTGCGGAACAATTGCTGCGCGGATTTGGACAGCACCAGGTACGGCGTCTGCAGGATCACTTCTTCTTTCGAATGGGTGATCAGGCTGCGCAGCGAATCGGAGGCCAGGGCGTTGGCGTCGCTGTTCTCGCGGTGCTTGTTGGGGGTGTCGGAGATGTAGCGCACCGCACCGACTTCGATCGCGTGCGAGACCAGGCGTTCGTTGATCTGCGCTTCGTCGGCGGCATCATCGCGCATGGCCTGGGCGCGCTGCGGGCGTTCGAATTCGGTCTTCGGCAGCACCGGCACGCCGCCGTCGATCAGGCGCTTGCCCACATCGGCCAGGCGCTCCACCGGCACGCTGCGGCGATCGCTCCAGAACACTTCGAAGTCGGTGCCCATGATGTCGGCGACGGGGCCGGCGACCAGCACGTCGCGATCGCGGAAGTTGTACTGGTCGTCCCAGTCGTAATAGTCGTCCTGGTAATTGCGGCCGCCGGAAATGCCGACCCGGTTGTCGGCCAGCAGCAGCTTGGTGTGCATGCGCTGGTTGAGCCGGCGCCAGCAGCAGGCCGCGGCCAGCACGTACTGCGGGTAGTTGATGCGGGCGCGGTGCAGCACCGGGTTGTACAGCTTGACCTCAAAATTGGCGTGGGCGCCCGACAGCGCGGCCAGGGTGTCGATGTGGCGCATCGCCGCCAGCTGGTCGAGCAGCAGGCGCACGCGCACGCCGCGGCGCGCGGCGGCCAGGACTTCGTCCAGCACCAGCTTGCCGGCGTCGTCCTCGTCGAAGATGTAGGTCTGCAGGTCCAGGCTGTGGGTGGCGCTGCGGATCAGGTTGATGCGCGCCAGCAGGGCGTCGGGGCCGCGGTCGAGGATCAGCGCGTAGTGGCGCGGACGCTCGGGCGTGGACTGCGCCATCGCCTTGCGCCCCAGCTCGTACAGCGGGGAAGGCTGGGCGCAGGCGTTCTCGCCCTGGCAGTCGATCTGCTGCGAACGCGCGGCGGCGGCGATCGCGCTGGCGCGGTCGCGCTGGGCCGGGCTCAGCGAGGCGCAGGCCGACAGGGACAGGGCGAGCAGGGCCGCGAGGCCGCGCAACACGGGGTTCAACAGGGTGGCTCCTTAACGCGTCGGGACCCTGGACGGAAAGGGTTCCGGAGTCCTGGGCGGCGCGGGTTTCGACGGGATCAGCTTATTTTGCGCGGATTGCAGGCGTACCTGCATGGTGAAGCGTACCCGGTCGCCGAGCGCGAGTTGCCAGCCGTCGAGGTTGTAGTCCTCGCGGCTGACGCTGCCGTGAGCGATCGCGTCGCAGTCTTCGCCCGGTTTGGCGCAGGCCGCCGGGGCCAGGACGAAGCTTTCGATGCGGCTCACCCCGTGCAGGGTCAGCCGTCCGCGCAGCACGCCGCCGGTGCGGGCCAGGTCGGCCGGGTGCGGTTCGGACAGGAATTCGATGAAGGGATAGCTGGGGGCGTTGAAGAAGCGCTCGCCGCGGGCCATGCGCGCGTAGCGCTCGGACTCGCCGACCACGACCGAGGCGGTGGCCAGGCGGATGCGGACCTGATGGCGGCCGTCGGCCAGGAGGGTGAGTTCGCCGTCGTAGCGCGGGAACTCGCCGGCGATGCGCTGGCCCCAGCGGGTGCGCAGTTCGAAGCTGAAACGGGTGTGTTCCGGATCGAAGCCCTGCTGCACCGGCTTGGGCTCCGGCGGCCTGGCGTCGGTGGCGCGGAACTCGGCGGCACGCGGCTCCGACGGCCGCGGCGCCCAGGCGCGCGTTTCGGCCGGGGACGACTGCTGGACACCGGCCTGGGCGATAAGCCCGACCGACATCAGGGCCAGGCCGGCCCCGATGCAGCGGATCACGGCGATTCGACCGTGCCGCCGCCGCAAGCGCGGCGGCGACCGGTTCACGGCCACCAAAACTCGCTGAGCTGAGCGACGCCCGGTTCCAACGCGGTGCCGGCCGGCACGCTGAGGACGGCGACGCCGCCCGGCGGTATGCCGCGGTAATCGCCCGACTGGCCGCTGTGCAGCAGCGCGGCCAGGCGTTCCAGGCCGGGGTTGTGGCCGACCAGCATCAGCCGCTCGACCTCGATGTGGGTGTCGGCCAGGCTGATCAGGGTGCCCGGGGTGGCGTCGTAGATCGACGGCTCGATGCGCTGTTCGACATAGCCGATGGCGCCGAGCACCGCTTCCAGGGTCTCGCGCGTGCGCCGCGAGGGCGAGCACAGCACGCAGTCGGGGATCAGTTTTTTCTCCGCCAGCCAGCGGCCGGCGGCTTCGGCTTCGGCCAGACCTTCGGCGGACAGCGGCCGGTCGAGGTCGGCCTGGCTTTGGCCCGCGGGTTCAGCGTGGGCGTGGCGGAGCAGGATCAATTCGCGCATGAGTCAGAGCCAGAACGAGTGATGAGGGGAGTGCGCGAACGCAAGGTAGAGGATGCCTGTCGAGGGGGCGGATGGGTAGCGGGGGCGAGGGGCGGGCTCGCCGGCCGGCCGGCAGCGCGGCCATGGCAATGCCCCGGCCGGCGCACGGCGCGCGCGGGCGCGCGGCGCGGACGGGTCCGGTCGCGTTGCACGGCGGCGTCTATCGGCCCGGCCTCACTTCTTGTTGAGCCACTTCAGCAGCGGCTGCCAGTCGGCCTGGTGCTCGCGGATCTGTTGCGAGTGGTAGTCGAACAGGCTCTTGCCTAGCGCGGTCATGACCACATAGGCCTGGCTGTCGCGGATCTGCCCGACCACCGGATACGGCCATTCGCCGAGCAGCTCCAGCGCCTGCTGCGAGGCGTTGGTCCAAGGCTTGAGCTTGTTGCCGATCAGGCCAACCCGCAGTTGCCCGCGCCGCACCCGCGGGTGCTGGGCCAGCGAATCCAGGAAGGGCACGGTGGCTTCGATGTCCAGGGTCGAGGGCTGCACCGGCACCACCACCGCGTCGGCGAACTCGAGGAAGTTTTCCAGGTCGTCGGCCATCGCCCCGGCCGGGGCGTCGATGATCGCGCGCTGGGCGTCCTCGGGCAGGTTCTTGCGCCAGGCCTTGCGGCGGGTGCCGTCCAGCGCCAGCACCGCGCTTTCCAGGACCGAGCGGCGCTGCGCCCAACGGGTCGAAGAGCCTTGTGGGTCGGCGTCGATCAAGGCCGTGCGCAGGCCTTCCAGAGCCGCTTGTGCGGCGAGGTGGGTGGCGATCGTGGTCTTCCCGACGCCCCCCTTGGAACTGGCCACCAGCACGGTCTTCATGCGAGCTCCCTCCGGATGGAAAGCGCAGCCTACACCGGGGATGTGGAGCGGGTCATCACGGCTGTGCGGGCGGTGGCCGGTCGATGTAGCGGCCGGTGAGGACCAGCGAGCGCGGCAGAGGAGATTCCGGCAGCCAGCCGGGCGGCGGACGGTCCAGGCCGGCCGCTTTCAGACGCTCGTCGAACACGGCGACTTCGCCCACCCGCCAGACCCGGGGCAGATCGCGGATCAGGTTGGGGCGTTGTTGCAGGTGCGCGCTCTGCCAATAGTGGGTACGCAGTCGTTCGCGCCAGGCCGCGCCGTCGGCAGACTGGGCGGTCAGCTGGGCCATGATCGCCAAGCCGAACATCTGGCCGATGATCGTGTCCGAATCGGCCATCCGCGTGGCGATTGCGGCGCAGGCCGCGCGGAGTTCGGCATCGGTGCCGGCGGGGGCGGCCGCGGCCGTGCGGCAGCGGCGCTGGAAGGCCAGCGGCGAAGGCAGCGGGAAGGCCCAGCCGGCCAGCGCCATGCGCGCATCCTGCAGATTCGCGTCCGCGAGCAGGCCGTCGGAATTCAGGACCGCGCGCGCCGGCTCGTCCAACGCCGGCAATTCCAGTTCGCCGAGCGCGCGCATCGTCTCGGCCGCGTTGCGGCCATAACGGATGTCGTAGCGCCGGGCCTTTGCAGCGAGCAACAAGGCGGTATCGATTCCGGCTTGATCGCCACGGGCGGCGGCCGTATCGGCGCTCATCAGCCACACGGCGGCGTTGTCGGCGTCGCTGCGCTGCAGATGAGCCAGGGCCAGGGTGGGATCGCACTGGATTCCGGGCATGGGTTCGGCGTGCGCGCAGATCGCCGCCTCGTACCAGAACGCGGTGTCGTCGCCCGGCGCTGCCAGGGCCTGGGCGCGGCGCAGGGCCCGTTCGCGTTCTTGGTGCACCCCGGACGGCGGCGCGGTGTAGTAGCCGTCCAGCAAAGGCTGCAGGCGGACGATATCGAGCTGGCTGATCGCGTCGTCGCGTTGCGCCAGCGCCGCCAGCCGGTCGCGCAGCGCGCGCTGGTAGGCCTGGTTCCACTTCGGCGCGGCGTCCGACAGCGAGAGTGGGAACAACAGCGATGCGTCCTTGGACGCAGGCGCAGCCGCGGCGGGTTCGGTGCGATCGCAGGCGCCGGCATTCAACGCGATCGCCAGCGCGGCGAGCATCCACATGGAACGGCGGCGCGGTCGGGGCGTCGTTTCGGGCGTCATGGCGAACTCGATGCGGCGGCGGTGCGACGCCGCGGTCCGCGCAGCATACCCGCGCTTGTTCGCGCTAGGCCCGGGCCGGATCGCGGCGTGGCGACGGATGCGCGCGTATCAGCCCCGTCTGCCAGTGACCGCTATACGGGCGTTCGCGCCGGACAGGACCGTTGGCGGGGCTTCGGCTCAGGCAGACGGCGTGGGCGGGGCGGAGCGCTGCAACGAGATTCCATACAGTTCGAGCACCCGCGTGCCGTCGCGGCTCCTGATATCGCAATCGGCGCCGTTGGCCGCCAGCAACTCGGCCATTTCCTGGTATCCCGGCTTGCGGTCGCTGATGGCGAAGGCCAACGGCGTGCTGCCGTTGCGATCGCGCGCATCGATCAGGGCGCCGGCGTCGATCAGGGCCTTCGCCGCGTCGAGATGCTTATGCAGCGCCGCATAGTGAAGCGCGGTCATGTTCCTGCGATCCGGCCGGTCGAGATCGACGCGGCGATCGATCAGGAAGCCGACCATGCCGAGGTCGTTTCCAATCACGGCCCGCTGCAGGATCGGGCTGTCGTCCCTGGCGTCGAGCGAATTCACATCGGCGCCGTCGGCGATGAGGGCCCGCATCGCCGCGAAATCGTCGATGACGAAGGCGGCCTGCATCTCGCGGTGGAATTTGTCGTGCATAGGCAATGGCCCGCGCCTGTCAGTCCGATGGGATCGTAAGGTACCCGGCTGGATCTGCGCATTCGGCCGCGTCGGCCCGGTGGCATTCAGGGGCGTCGTCGTCGAAGGCGCGCTCAGCCCACCGCCACCTGCGCCCACAACGGCAAGGTCAGCAACGACAGCAGCAGGCCATAGCCGACCATCGCCGCGGCCAGCCGCGGCGCCAGTTGATGCGCGATCGCCAATGCGCCGGCGGTGACCATCGGTGGCATCGCCGCTTCCAGCACGGTCGCACGGGCCATTTCGCCGTGCAGCCCCAGCCACGGCACCAGCACCCAGGCCAGCGCCGGCATCAGCGCCAGTTTCAGGCCCAGCCCGGCGATCAGCGGTTTGAGTTCCTCGCGCGGCAAGGCCAGTTTCACCGACAGGCCGATGGTCAGCATCGCCAGCGGCAGCAGCGCGTCGGACAGGCGCTGCAGGCCGCCGGCGATCCAGCTCGGCGGCTGCTCGGGCATCACGCTGAAGCCGATCAGCAGCGCCCACAGCGGCGGAAACTTCAACACCCGCAGCACCATCGCCCGCGCGCCGGGCGGGGCGTCGCCGCCGTAACGCGCCAGCACCCACAGGCCGAAGGTGGACAGGATCAGGAACGCGCCGAACTGGTCGTAGACCACCGCGTAGGGCAGCGCGTGTTCGCCGATCAGCGCGCGGGTCAGCGGATAGCCCAGAAAGCTGGTGTTGCCCAGGGCGACGGTGAGCAGCAGCACGGCGTGTTCGTCGCGGCGCAGGCCGAGCACGCGCGCCAGCGCGCCGACCAGCAGCACGGTCGCGCCCAGCAGCAGCCACGGCACCGCCGCCACGCCCAGCAGCGCCGGCTCCAGATGCAGGCGCGGCGCATAGCGCAGCACCGCCGCCGGCAGGCAGACGTACAGCACGACCAGATTCAGCGTCTGCGCGGCGTTGTCGGGCAGCGCGCGCAGCCGCTGGAACAGGTAACCCAGCGCCAGCATCGCCAGCACCAGGGCAAAAGCGTCGAAAGCCATCGCGGACCGACTCCGCGCGCCGCAGCGGCGCGATGCGGCCATGGTCGCGGTTGCCCGGCCCGGGCTCAACCCGGCTTTCGGCTTACCTGTGATGCCGCGGTATCGGCCGCCGCGGCCGCTTCGGCGCGCCGGATCCAGCCCGCGAGTGCCGGAGGGCGCCGGGCCGTATCATGTCGCGTCCACGGAAGACCCTGTCCCATGAGCGACCTGCAAGACCTGACCGCGCTGATCCGTTCCAACACCCCGCTGATCGTGATCGAGACTCGCGACGAGGCGCGCGTGCTCGAACTGTTCCGCCAGGCGCTGATGAACGTGTGGCGCGCGCTGTACCGCTGGTCGATCACCGAGGGCCTGCGCCGGGTCGATCTGGACCGCGAGGAAGAAACCGACGTCGCCCCGGACATCTCCACCACCTTGCAGGCGATCCGCGACGCCGATCAGCGTGGCATCTACCTGCTGTTCGACGCTCATCCCTATCTGGGCTACGCCAGCACTCAGCGTCAGCTGCGCGAAATCGCCCAGCGCCGCGATTGCGAGCCGCACGTGCTGGTGCTGATCGGCCACAAGCTGGAACTGCCGCCGGACCTGGATTCGCTGGCGGTGCGCTACACGCCCAGCCTGCCCGACGCCAACGCGCTGCTGAAACTGGTGCGCGAGGAAGCGGAAAACTATGCGCGCGAAAACGGCGGCCGCCGGGTCGAGGTCGATGGCGAAGCGGTCAAGCAGATCGTGCGCAACCTGCGCGGGATCGATCCGGTCGATGCGCGCCGCATCGCTCGCCATCTGATCTTCCGCGACGGCGCGCTCAACGCCGACGACCTGCCCGAGCTGGCCAAGCTGAAGTTCGAGCTGCTCAACCGCTCCGGCCACCTGCATTACGAATACGACGCCGCGCGCATGAGCGATGTCGCCGGCGCGCGCCGGCTCAAGCGCTGGGTCGAACAACGCCGCGCCGTGTTCGTCAGCGGCGAGGCGCCGCCCGGGCTCGATCCGCCCAAGGGCATGCTGCTGCTGGGCGTGCAGGGCTGCGGCAAGTCGATGCTGGCCAAGGCGGTCGCGGCCGGTTTCGGCGTGCCGCTGGTGCGGCTGGACTTCGGCACGCTGTACGACAAATTCCACGGCGAAACCGAAAAGAACCTGCGCGCGGCGCTGGCCTCGGCCGAGCAGTTGTCGCCGGCGGTGCTGTGGATCGACGAAATCGAAAAAGGCCTGGCCGGCGACAGCGGCGAAGGCGACGGCGGGGTGTCGCGGCGCGTACTCGGCTATCTGCTGACCTGGATGGCCGAACGCAAGTCGCGCCTGTTCCTGGTCGCCACCGCCAACCAGATCGACGCTTTGCCGCCGGAGCTGCTGCGCAAGGGCCGCTTCGACGAAATCTTCTTCGTCGATCTGCCGGTGGCCGAGGTGCGCGCGGAGTTGTTCGCGATCCATTTGCGGCGGCGCTCGCTGAGCGCGGACTCCTTCGATCTGCCGGCCTTGGCCGCGGCCAGCGACGGATTCTCCGGCGCCGAGATCGAGCAGGCCATCGTCGCGGCGATGTACGCCGCCCACGCCGCCGGCGCGCCGCTGTCGGACTTCCAATTGCGCGCCGAACTCAAGCAAACCCGGCCGCTGTCGGTGCTGATGGCCGAGCAGGTCGAATCCTTGCGCGAGTGGGCGCGCGGCCGCACGGTGTCGGCCGACTGAAGCGCAGGCTTCAGACGATTTCCGCGAACAGGCTTTCGAAGACCGTCGCCGGCAGCCCGTCGAGTTGCGTGCTGCAGCCGGGAGCGGCGAGGTGGAAGCAGGCGTGCTCGACCTCGGTCCATCCTTTGTCGATCAGCACCGCTTTGGCCTTGTCCGTCCATGCCTGGATGCGTTCGGGCAGCCGCTCCTGGGCGATGGGGTGATTGACGTCGCCGCGGTCGGTCATGCCCCACTGGCGATCGAAACAATAGACGGCGAACAACGGCGCCTTGGACGACAGATAGAAGCGCACGTCGAATTCATACGGTTGTTTTTGCAGCCCGACCTTGTCCTTCAAGGTGCATGCCAGCGATTGAGCCGGGTTGTAGTTCATGTCCTGGTCCAGACGAAACACAGTCCGCAGCCGCGCCTGGAGGACTTGCTTCAATTCGATGACGGCAGCGGAAAAATCGCGGCTGTGATCGATCGGGTTAGGCAACGCGTCGAGTATGAAATCGGGCAGCGAGGTCATTCTGGCTATCGAGGGGCCGGGGCCGTGCAAGCGGGTACGCCGGCCGTTGCGTAAGGGCTGGATTCGGCCGTCGCTTCGGGGCCGACGCGGCCGCAGGGGAGGGAGCATACGCTCAGGCGTCCGCCGCCGCGGCTTGCAGCGCTCGCGGTTTGCGCAGCACCACGCGCAAGGCCGGAGCGCACAGCAGGTACATGGCGGCGCCGACGATCCAGACCCAGCCGTCCCAATGCCGGGCGCCGGCGACGTAGATCGCACCGAACAACAGCGGGCCGATCACCGCGGCCAGGCTGGCCAGACTCGCCAGCACGCCTTGCAACGCGCCTTGGCGATCGGCGTGGGTTTCCGCGCTGGCCATCGATTGCAGCGCCGGCGCGCCGATGCCGCCGGCCGCGGCCAGCAACAAGCCGGGCGCGGCGATCCAGCCGCGCTGGGCGAAGGCGAACACCACATAGCCGGCGGCATCGGCCACCATGCCGGCGAGCAAGGTCCGCGGCGGACCGAGCAGGCGGGTGGCGCGGCCGGTGACCACGGCCTGGAAGAGCGCATGCAAGATCCCGAACGCGGCCATCGACAGGCCCACCGCGGTCGCGTTCCAGCCGAAGCGGTTGCTGCCGTACAACGCCCACAGCGTTCCCGGCACTTGTCCGGCCAACTGCATCGCCACATAGATCCACAGCAGCGGCGACAGCGACGGCAAGCGCGCCAGCTCGCGCAAGGTGGTCCACGGCACCAGTTCGCGCCAGACGATGGCCGGGCTGCGCCGCCGCTCCGGTTCGGGCAGCACGAACCACGCCAGGGCGAAATTGACCGTCGCCAACGCCGCCGCGGCCACGAACGGCGCGCGCGGCCACATCGCGCCGAGCACACCGCCGAGCACCGGACCGGCGATGAAGCCCAGGCCGCCGCAGGCGCCCATCAGGCCGAAGCGCTGGGCGCGTTGGGATTCGTCCGAGATGTCGGCGATGTAGGCGCCGGCGACCGAAGCGCTGGCGCCGCTGATGCCCGACACCACCCGGCCCAGATACAACAACGACAGCCACGGCGCGCACGCCATCAGCAGGTAATCCAGGGCGCCGCCGGCCAGCGACACCAGCAGCACCGGGCGCCGGCCGAAGCGGTCGCTCAGCGCGCCCAGGGCCGGCGCGCAGATGAACTGCATCAGCGCATACAAGGCGGTCAACGCGCCCACGTGCAGGGCGAGGCGGCCCTGTACGCCGAAGGATTTCAGCAGTTGCGGCAGGATCGGCGCGATCAGGCCGACGCCGACGGCGTCCAGCGTGACCGTGGCCAGGATGAGAACGAAGGCGAAGGAGGTAGGGCGGTTCACGGCGGTCTCTCTATCAGTGATAGATTTCGGGATGGATGCTAATCTATCGGCGATAGAGAGAGCAAGCCCCGGAGCGTCCGCATGAAACTTCAACGCCAGACCGTTATCGCCGCCGGGCTGAAGCTGCTGAACGAGGTCGGCATGGACGGGCTCACCACCCGCCGCTTGGCCGACGCGCTCGGCGTGCAGCAGCCCAGCCTGTACTGGCACTTCAAGAGCAAGCGCGAGCTGCTCGACGCCCTGGCCAAGGCGATGCTGGACAAGCACCGGCGGGCGGACCGCGCCGCCTGCGCCGACTGGCGCGATTGGATGGCGCGCGAATCGCGCGAGTTCCGCCGCACGCTGCTGGCGTATCGCGACGGCGCGCGCGTGCACGTGGGCACCCGCCCGGAGCTCAGCGACTACGCCGACGGCGAAGCCGAAGTCGGCTATCTGCTCGACGCCGGTTTCACCCCGCAGGACGCCGTGCGCGCGATGATTTCGCTCAGTTACTACACCGTGGGCTGCGTGCTGGAAGAACAAGCCGCAACCGAGGCCGGCCGCGGCCCAGGCCAGGCCTTGCCGACGCCGGATCCGCAGTTGTATCCCCTGCTCACGCAGGCGCAGTCGGTGTTGAGCCAGAACGATCCGGACACCGATTACGAATTCGGCCTGCGCGCGCTCATCGACGGCTTCGACGCCTTGCTCGCGCGTTCGCGCGGCTGAGCAGGCGAAGAGGCGGCGCGCAAGCGCTCGGGGCCAAAGCCGCCGCGGCGAATTTCAGGCGCGGTCGGACGCGCGCGCGCTCTGGAAACAAGCGCCTGGGAATTTCGCCGCGCTGCGGGCGCTGCGCATCTTCATCCGTCGGTTTCGCCCGCAGCGGTCGTTAGCGCCGCCCGCGCGGAGCGGGCGCGCCGCGCGCCGTATCGGCCGGCGGCTCGCATCGAACATTCCCATCGCATCCGGGCGCGCATCGCGACGCGAGCGAAAACACATCGCCGCTTCCATCCGGCGTTCGCCGACAGACTGAGGTGCGCGCCGAGCGCGCGAACAGTTCGGTAAAAAAACCACGATAAATGCGAGCGTTCGGCCAACGATGTGCCGAGCGATGTATCGCTGCGTGCCAATAAAACTCGTGCGACGCCGTATCGATTCGTGGAGTTTTTCCGGCTTGGCAAGAGGCCGTCTGTTTGGCAACACTATGCCCACTGAGAGTTGGCAGGATGCCAAACGGAACGAGCATAAGGATTGGTGCATGAAGTACGTGGTCGCAGACGACCAGCCCGCGATGGCGATGCTGGTCGAGCGGTTGTTGAAGAGTGCGCGTGGAGCCATCGCCGACGAGATTCACGCGGTGCGATCCAGCGAGCGGTTGTTCGACGTCCTGATCGCAACGGAGGCCAGAGCAGACATCGTGATAGTCGATCCGGCGATCGCTGGCTTGAAACGCATCGCGCTGCTGCGCGCGCTGCGGCAGTGCTGCCCGCCGGCCAGGCTCATCGTCTACGCCAGCGACGACAGCCCGTTCCTGGCGGCGCGGGTCATCGCCGAAGGCGTCAGCGGCTACGTGCTGAAGACCAGTCCGACGCGATTCCTGCTGCAGGCGATCCAGCAGGCGCGGGCCGGCGACACCTTCTGCGATCCGCGCATCGACTTCGGCCGCGCCGACGCCGATCCGTGGTCGTCGCTGACGCCGAAGCAGCAGCGCGTATGCGTGTCGATCCTGCGCCACGGATCGATCGGCCGGATCGCCGAACGCGAAGGCAAGACCTACGACACGATCTGGACCCACTGGTCGAAGGCGAAGAAGGCGCTCGGCATCCGCCACGAAGCCGAGTTGGCGAAGTGCTTCTACGAAAAAGGGCTGATGCATCTGTTGGACGACTGAACGACAGGCCGATGTCGGCCGTACCTTCAACACGACACGGAGTCGAACATGAGGAATCGCAGCAGGGTGAATCGTCGCTCCATCAGGGAGGCTGCAATCACCGCCATCGCCTTGGGCGTTCTCACGAGCCATCAAGCCAGCGCACAGATGATCGTCAAGGACCCGTTCGGTCTCATGGCGAAGTTGAAGCAGATGAGCGAAGACTCTGTCGAATACGGCAAACAGAGCAAGCGCTGGCAGGAAACGGCGAGCCAGTATCAGAAGACCGTGACCCATTACCAGCAACAGTTGATCCGACTGCAGCGGCTGAACTTTGGGCAGTCGCGCATGGAAGACAGCTTCCCGCCGCGCCCGGCCGACTACGGTATGGAGGACATGTGTCCGGGAAGGGGCGAAGGCATCAAGGGACAGTTGACGACCGTGTTTCAGCAAGCCGCGCCCAAGCTTGGCGGGAACGTTATCGGCGAGCAGCAATCCATCTGTCAGCGCATGGTCCATGCGGAAAACATGAAGTACAACGAGTCGGTGCAGATGTTGCGCAGGCTCATGCGGCGAAACCAGGAATTCGCGCAGATCGAGAGCCAGCGCGACAGCGTCAACGGCAGCCAGGGCGCGCTAGCCGCTAACGACAACGAGGCCTATCGGTTCGTCGCGCGAAATCAGCTGGACCTCGATTACTGGCAGGCGCGCATGAAGGCCTACGAGGACTACATCGAGTCGCTCAAACGGGACCAGGCTCGCTTGGCCAAACGCGCCCTGGAGGGAAACAAAACCGGAATCGGCGGGCAGGTCATTCAGGCCATTGCCATCAAGGCAGCGCTCGGCAACTGACGTGCCAGCCGACGCCCACGCCTGCCCTTTCCAGAACGGATTCAAACCATGACTTTCAGCCGCATGTCGGACTTGCTGTCCCCTTCAAGCCAGGCGGGACTCGGCGAATACGCGATCTTTCGCATCATCAACGACTACTTGACTCGCCAAATCGACGACATCGGCTTCGCCATGATGGAGAGGACGATGTCATGGGCGGCCAGCATCGCGGGAACGCTCGTCGTGCTGTGGATCATGATCATGGGTTACCGCATGGTCACGGGGCAGTCGAACGGCACCTTGAGGAGCCTGTTGGTTGGATCTCTACGGAACGTGCTGATCATTACAGCCGCAACCACAATGTCCTTCGGCGGTACCAATCTGACTCAACTGTTTACGCAAGATATGGACCGGACCGTGCATGGCCTGTTTTCCGGGCATGAGAACCAGACCACCGCCGATGCCATCGACAAGAATCTCGGGTACTTGCAAGTCGCGCTTACGGCGATAGATGCAGTGCAAGTTTCAAAAGACGATCCGACCCTGCAAGCTCAGAAGACCCGTGCACTTTTGTTCGCCGGATTCGGGCTGGCCGGGCCCGCCATGGTTGCCGGCGTGCTGTACCTCACATTCAAATGCACGACGGCCTTCTCCATGGCCCTGGGGCCCATATTCATCCTGTGTTTGATGTTCGACCAGACAAAGGGCCATTTCGTGAAATGGCTGAACTACACGATAGGGACGATTTTCTCGATGGGATGCCTGAGCGTGATGTCAGGCGTGATTCTGGAACTCGTCGCGCGCATCGCGGCTGGCCTATGGGTGGCGAAGCTGGCTTCGATAGTGGGTATCGAGGTCGAGGGCATCAGCAGTCAAGCCCTGCAACAAGGGGGCGTCGGGTTGCTGGCGACAGCGCTGCTGATCACAGTTCCCCAATCGCTAGCCAACTTCTTCCAGGGGCAACTCGGCAGTTTCATGCACTTCTCTGCGTTCTCAGGCGGCGCGGGTGGCGGTGGCGGTTCGCCGGGGCCGCAAGGGCAACCTCCAGGTTCTTACTCACCGACGGCCCGCAACGATAGCCACCAGTCAGACAAGTCCTACGCACCGACCAGGGCGGCTAGTGCCGCATACAACCACAGCAATCGAATTACCGGGGCGCCGCCGGTACATGAGCAGCGCATCAAGTCTGCTGACGAAGCGAAGAGGGATTAATGCCATGAAAAAGGTAGTGCTCTCACTTGCCGTGCTGGTTGCTGTTCCAACTGGCCCGTCAAGGGCGGAAGGTGGATGCCCCGCGGGACAAATCCCCTACAGCGGTACATCGCTGGCTTCTTGCGGTCCGATTCAAGGGGGGAGCACTCCTGCATCCCCTGGCCCTTCATGGGCAAGCAGGTGGGGAGCCATTGCTACCGATGACGCCGGCGCATTTGGCATTGTTGCCCAGCTCGACAGCAAGTCCGCAGCCAAGGCTCAAGCGCTTAAGGAATGCCGCGACCGCAGCGCCAAGAATAAATGCCGTCTGTCTTTTGCATACAAAAACCAGTGCGCCGTGGTGGTGGCGTCGCGCACGGAATCATTCTCCGAAAGTGCAGCAACGATCGAGGAAGCATTGGAAAGCGCGAGTCAAGCGTGCAGCAAAAGCGGCGAAAGCGAATGCTGGATTTATTACAGTGGGTGCAGCCTTCCTGTTCGAGTTCGTTGAACATATCAAGAAAAGTCATCGCAATGAGTATCAAACGGCATCAAGCAGCTCTGCACGCCATGTCCATGGGGTGCCTGGGAGGCTTCTGCTGGGAGTCTCTAAAAGCGCTGAAGACAGTCCCGGACCATGTGGGAAGCGGGCTGTATTCGCGTGCGAAGTACGGAACATTGCTGGGCTTCGTCAGTCAGAGCGCGGCCCTCTTGGCCGTACCATTAGGGCCGCTTGCGCTGCTTTTCCCGATGTTGTGGGTTGGCCCCTTCGGAAAGGGCGCGCGCTCGCTGTTCACCGCGCGATACGCATCCAGAACTCGTTCTTTTGTTATTAGCTTCAGAGCGTCGAGTCCAAGCACAGGCGCCGTCTGGCTTTGAGCCGGTGCCGGCAGGCGAGATGCGACGTTCGGAACCCAGCCCTTCAACCAGCGCCATACGAATCGAGTCAATCGCAGATGAAGCCGAACGCGCCCCATGCTGTCCTCGCACTCATCGCAATGGCGGTGATGCTAACCGGCTGCTCCAACGCGGTCATGGACCCGAAGTACGAGCGCAATCCCAACCCGCGCCAGAAGTACGTCGTCACCGCAAAGATCGAGGGGGCGCCAGGACCGTTCAAGGACGCCTCGGCCGACATCCGTTACAAGGTGGGCCCCACTCAGGAATGCATGCCCGATGCTGAGCCATTCTCAGGCACATTCCCTACCCCGAGCAGTTTCGATGTCGTCCCGCCATTGCGCAGGATTTCAGAAGCCGAGTACCGGTTCGATGTGTATCTGGATGCAGTTGCCGAAAGAGATTACTTCGGGAAGGGCGTGTGCACTTGGGAAATCGAGAGTGTCAACTTGACATTGAAGCCGACCAACAATCCCAAAGAGCAGAAGTTCGTCGCACACATAGGCCATTCGGAGGTTATCGATCAACTGCCCATTTCCCTGTATGTCCGGCGTGATTCTTATGGCACCCAGCCCTCTGACCCCGTATTTGCATTCGAGTCAGCCCTCAAGAAAGAGCAATTTAGGACAAGGTACAAAACCGAGCCAACTAACACCTTCATCATCATGCTAGAGGCCAAGGAACAGGGTCATGACGATTAGTAGCCAGCAATACGCAGAGTTGTCCGAAGTTGCTTATGATCCGCCACCGTTTAGCAAGGATGGTAAGCGCAACATCGACATCGGCGGCGTTACATTCAACGTACTAGAGGTAGCGGACAACAAGTCATCTGGCTACCAAGGCGTGATGATTCAGCGTGAGGACACTGGCGAAATCGTCGTCGCTCACCGTGGTACCGAATTCGCGCGCGAGTTCATCGACGACGTGTTGCGTGCGGACGGCGGTATGGTGGGGCGGCGTGCCAACCAGCAGGCCGAAGACGCGATTGAATTTACGCGTAGAGCCATGGACAAAGCAGAAGCCAAAGGCCTTCCTCCTGTCACGGTTACGGGCCACTCCCTCGGCGGCTGCCTGGCCCAGGTCACCGCCGCCAAGCTGGGCCTGCAAGGCGAGACCTTCAACGCCTACGGCGCGGCCGACCTGAACATGCGCATCCCCGAAGGCGGCCATCAAGTCGTCAACCACGTCATGGCCGCCGACTTCGTCAGTTCCGGCAGCCACCACTTCGGCGAGGTGCGGGTGTACGCGAGCCGGCACGACATCAATACGCTGTCGGTCGCGGGCTACGCCAACAACGATGCGCGCCTCACCGATGAGCGAAACCTGCCGATGGCCTTGGCGTCTGGCGCGCTGTCGCACAGCTTGCACAATTTCCGCGATACAGGGCCAGGGCAGACGAAGGACATCTCGGTGTTGCGTGATCCCGAAGCCCGAGTCAATGCCTATCGCTTTGAACCCATGATCGACAAGTTCCGTGGCGACATTTGGGCCACGCGGGAAGGCGCATCGATCGGGTCGGCCGTCCTGCGTGGACCGATGGGCATCGCCGAAGAGATCGGGCGGCGCCTGCCCGAGAAGGCGACCGAAAGCCCGTTCAAGGACGCGCACGGTGCAGTGCCTGCGCCGGAGAACCGTGTACCCGATCCGCGCCATCCCGACCATCCGAACCATTCGATGCACAGCACCCTCGACGCGGGTGTCGGGCGTGTCTTCGCCGAACAGGGACGTCCGCTGGATGCGACCGCCGAGCGCACCACGGCAGCGCTGCTGGTGAGTTCGCGACTGGCGGGGCTGGAGCAGATCAACCATGTGGTTCCGGGCCGCAACACGCCGGCCGGAACCGATGTCTTCGCGGTACAGGGCGAGCTGCACGATCCGGCGCACAAACGTGCTCATGTGAACACCGTGATCGCCGCGCAGATTCCCGTCGAAGTGTCTTTCCAAAAGCTGGCGGCGGCTGAGCAACGGGCGGCTTTGGTTCAAGAGCAAAGCCAGGAACAAACCCGAAGCCAAGCGCCCCACACCGTCTAAGTTTCCTCTCCAGCCCGGCCTCGGCCGCACCGCCCTGCAAGGGACGGCCAGGAGCGCTTCGTGTTCCGATTTCATTCCTGGCTGTGCATGACGCCACTGCGACGGAACTGGCTGCGCCGATTATTTCCGCCACGCGCTCGGTATGAGTCCGCTCGAGCCGTGGCTCAGCGCACGCGCTTCACGTACACCCACGCCTGCCGGCCCGACGCCAACGCCGCTTCGACGCGCTCGTAGTCGTCCACCTCGTAATCGTCGGCGCGGGCGAGTTCTTCGGCGCTGATGGCGAACACCGTGCCGTCCACGCGATCGTTCGCGTCGCCGCTGGCTTCGACGATGGGGTGGTAGGCCTCGCCGCTGGTCGCGACCACTTGCGGGTCGTCGATCTTGACCATCGTGCGGCGATAGCCGACCAAGGCGTCGGCCTCGCCCTGCAAGGCGCGGCCGAAGGTGGCTTGCTGCACCGACGGCAATTGCAGGGTGCCGTAGGAAAACAGGCGGACGACGAAGCTGTCGCTCATGAGGGCTCCATTGCGGCGAAGTCGATACGACGATACGCGGCTCGGGCGCGGACCGCATCGGCGATCGCGTCATCGCCACGGCGCGCACGCCGTGACGATGACGCGGTGCTGCAGCCTCAGGCCTCGGCGGCCGCGGACTTGCGCAAGGTCTGCCAGCGCTGCGCCAACTGCGCGGCGAACAAGGTCGCGGCCGGCGGATGCGCGCGCAAGTGCAGGAACGGCTCGATGAATTCCAGCTCCATGATCCGGAACACGCCTGCGTCCACGACGCCGTCCACGCGCACGTAGGCTTGATCGCGATGGCCCAGTTCAGCCACCGCCTGCAGTGCGCGCTGCGCCGAGGCGAGAATGTGCGGGCTCGGCGCGGTGACATCGGCGGTGCCGCCGAAATAGGTCTGCACGCGGTAGTCGTCGCTGCCGGGCTTCTTGAGCACGGCGTGGCTGTAGACGCCGCCGAAGAACAGCAGCGACCACTCGCCTTCCTCGACGATCTGCGGCATGAACGGCTGCACCAGATAGTCGAGCTCGCGCGGCAGGCTCGCGAGCGCTTGCTGGAACTCGGCGCTGCCGACGCGGCCGCGCACGGTATGCCAGGCGCCGCCGCTCACGCTGGGCTTGACCACGACCTCGCCGCTCATCGACGCCAGCGCCGTTTCCAGCTCGGCGCCGCGCGCCAGCGTGGTCGGGATGATCGGCACGTCGAGTTTCGCCAGATCGAGCAGATAGCGCTTGTCGCTGTTCCAGATCAGCAGCGGTAGCGGATTGACGATGACCGCGCCGAGCTCGGCGATGCGCGCGTACCAGCCGAGAAACTCGGTGTAGTGCTGGAAATAATCCCAGGTGCTGCGCACCAGCAGCGCATCGAACGCGGACCAGTCCACCGACGGGTCGTTCCACATGCGCGGGGTGGACTCGATGCCGTGCGCGCGCAGCGCGGCGACCAGGCCGTGGTCGTCGTCGTCGATGTCGGGATGGACTTGCGAGGTGACCAAGGCGATGGACAGCGGTGGATCGAAGTGCGGCGATGGGATCGGCATGGGGTCGCCCGATACGGCGGTGGGAGAGACGGAACCGGGAGTGGGAACATTGGACGCAGGCATAACGCCTCCTTGATCGGGAGGGCGCCCTTGCTCGGCATCGCGGATCGAGCGTGGCGGAGCGTGTGGACTCCGTCGCAGCACCCCTCGGCCCGGATCGCGCCGCGGCCGAGGGCCGGCGGCGCGTGGAATGCATCGCGTTGCGGGCGATGCGGGACCAATGGTTCGACAGGCGGTCGCGATGTGTCAACCCGATTCGGCGCGCGATCGCGGCGACGGCGCGAAATGGCGAAAGCTTCGCGCGCGGGTTTGGATGGGTGCAAGAATTTGGCGCTGTTTGGATGCGCGCGGGCTTGAGTGTGTTGCGGTGAAGCGGGCGTTCGCGCGAGATGGGAGTGCTGAGGCTTCAGCGGCATCTTTCCAGACCGTCATTCCCGCGAAGGCGGGAATCCAGAGACTTCAACGTGGTCCTTCCAGACCGTCATTCCCGCGAACGCGGGAATCTAGCGACTTCAAACGTTCTCGCACGAAAGGCACTGGATTCCCGCGTTCGCGGGAATGACGAGCAAGAGCAAAAGCGAATCCCCCCTGGCCCCCCTTTTTCAAAGGGGGGAACTCGCTCTTGAAAGGGCGACATCTCTTGGGACGAGGGAAGCCACGGCATCGAGCCGAAGCCAAACGAATCGCGCCAATGCAAACCGTCAGCGCACTGCATTCACCTCAACCTTTCCGATCAATACCCAGCCGCCTGCCCATCCTTACGCGACTCACTCGCCCCGACATACCCGCCGTTGGGATTTACCATGATCGCCTGATACCCGCCATAAGGCCCCAGCGCCGTGCGCACGCTATGCCCGCGCCGCATCAGCTCGCGAATGGTTTCGTACGGATATCCGGTTTCCAGATCCACCTCGCCGCCGTCGCTCATCGCCTCCGCCTGCCCGGCCGGTTCGGTCGAGCCGTCGTGCTGGATGCGCGGTGCGTCGCCGGCTTCCTGCAGGTTCATGCCGAAGTCGATCAGGTTCATCAGGATCTGCGCATGGCCCTGCGGCTGCATCGCACCGCCCATCACGCCGAACGACAGCCACGGCTTACCCTGCTTGGTCACGAACGCGGGAATGATGGTGTGGAACGGGCGCTTGCCCGGGGCGAAGGAATTGGGATGGCCTTCCTTGAGCACGAACTGCTCGCCGCGGTCCTGGAAGATGAAACCCAGCCCCGGCGCCGCCATGCCGCTGCCCATGCCGCGGTAGTTGGATTGGATCAGCGACACCATCATGCCGTCGGCATCGGCCACGGTCATGTAGATGGTGTCGCCCTGATCGAGCTGCTGGGGCGTGGCCGGCTGCACTTCGCGCAGGGCCTTGTCCATCGAGATCAGCTTGCGCCGCTGCGCGGCGTAGTCCTTGGAGATCAGCTTGGCCACCGGCGAGGATTTTTCGAACGCCGGGTCGGCGTACCAGCGCGCGCGGTCGGCGAAGGCGAGCTTCTTGGCCTCGGTGAACAAGTGCACGTGTTCGACGCTGCCGAAGCCGTACGACTTCAGGTCGTAGGCTTCCAGAATATTGAGGATCTGCAGGGCGGCGATGCCCTGGCCGTTGGGCGGCAGTTCCCATAAGTCGTAGCCGCGGTAATTGCTGCTGACCGGCTCGACCCACTCGCCGTGGTGCGAAGCCAGATCCTCGTAACTCAGGAACCCGCCGTTGGCCTTGAAGTAAGCATCGATGGTGCGGGCGATGTCGCCCTTGTAGAACGCGTCGCGGCCGCCCTTGGCGATCTGTTCCAGGGTGTTGGCCAGATTCGGGTTCTTCCACATCTCGCCCACGCGCGGGGCGCGGCCGTCGATGGTGAACTGCTCCTTGAAGCCGGGCCACTTCGACAACTTGGGCACCGAGGCGTTCCAGTAGTAGGCGATTACCTCGTGCACCGGATGGCCTTCGCGGGCGTAGCGGATCGCCGGCGCCAGGTCTTCGGCGATCGGCTTGCGGCCGAAGCGTTCGTGTAGGGCGAACCAGCCGTCGACCGCGCCGGGCACGGTCACCGGCAGCGGCCCGGTCGGCGGGATTTCCTTGAGGCCGCGTTTCTGGAATTCGGCCAGGGTCAGCGACTTGGGCGAACGGCCCGAGCCGTTGTAGCCGTATAGTTTTTTGGTTTTCGGATCCCACACGATCGCGAACAGATCGCCGCCGACTCCGCTGCCGGTGGGCTCCATCAGCCCGAGCGCGGCATTGGCGGCGATCGCCGCGTCCACCGCGCTGCCGCCGGCCTTCATCACGTCCAGCGCGATCTGCGTGGTCAGCGGATGCGAGGTCGCGGCCATCGCGTGCGGCGCGTAGACCTCGCTGCGGGTGGCGAAGGGCTTGCCGCTGATGCGGTCGGCGGCGCTGGCGGTGGAGGGCAGGGCGAAGACGCAGGCCAGGGCGAGCGCGAGCGGCGCGAGCAACGCCGTGCGGCGACGCGGTGCGGTGTTCGGTGATGACATTGCGGGTCTCTCCAGATGAACGCCGACGATAGCGCAGGCATGCGCCCGCCCGCGTAGGCCGAAGGTCGAGGTCGGTCGAACATGAATGCGCGTTCCTCGGGTCCGCCCCAGTTGTCGCCTGCGCGTACGGCCGCGTAGGTTTGCGATCAAGCGACCGGGGAGTAGCACCAGATGAGCGTCCAGCTGCAGCCGACCCAGCTTCAACCCAACTGGCAGAACCCGGCCGAGGTGCTGCCGCCCGCGGCGCAGCCGCTGCCGCCGCTGCAGCCCGAGGCCGGTCCGTTCACCCTGGAAGCCAGCTATCACCCGCAACTGCTGGGCGTGAACGCGCGGCCGGGGCCGGCGGCGAACGCCGCGCCCGATCCGCTGTCGTTCGATCAGCAACTGCGCGGCAAGGATTCGCAGCCGATCGACCTGCAGATGGCCGAGCTGTCGCAGGCGGTCTACAACCCCGACACCAAGCAGGTCGGCAACTGGACCCGCCTGGACGATGCCCAGCTAAGCCAGGCCGGCATCGATCCCAAGTCGCTGGAAAATTCCGATACCGGCTTCCGCGCCGGCATCTACAGCGACGGCAACGGCAAGTACGTGGTCGCCTACGCCGGTTCCAACGATCTGCAGGACTGGATCAACAACGCGCGCCAGGGCATCGGCTGGGATTCCAAGCAGTACGACCAGGCCGTGCAGCTGGCGCGCGACGCACAACAAGCCTTCGGCGAGAACATGGTCATCACCGGCCATTCGCTCGGCGGCGGTCTGGCCGCGGCCGCGGCGTTGGCCACCGACACCACCGCGGTGACCTTCAACGCCGCCGGCGTGCACGACGACACCTTGCGCGGGCTGGGCCTGGACCCGGGCGCGGTCAAGAGCGATGCCGAGAACGGCCAGATCCGCCGCTACAACGTCGGCGGCGAAATCCTGACCGCGGCGCAGGAAGACGTGCCGCTGCTCAACAAGATTCCCGATGCGCCCGGGCATGAGATCACCTTGAAGGATCCGCATCCGCCGAAGTCGCCCGACTTCACCTGGAATCCGATCGAGATGGCCAAGCGCACCGCCGAGTACGTGGCCGACAAGGCCAAGCGTCCGGGCGAGCTGCACGCCATCGGCCCGTTGATCGAGGCGATGCAGACCCAGCAGCCGTGGAAGTGACACGTTTGGCTTGGCAGGCCGTGCCTGCGTGGTGACAATCGCCGCATGCGCGCCGCCACGCTTCCCCCGTTGACGATCATATGCCTGGCCCTGGCTGGCGTGGCTTGCCGAGGAGAAGCGATGGACGCCAAGCAGGCCTTTCCCGATCCGCGCAGCGCCGAACTGGCGCAGGCCGCCGCCGACGGCGACGCCGCGCGCGTGCGCAGCCTGGTCCAGGCCGGCGCCGATCCCAATGCGCACGGCGACCGCGGGGTGAACCTGCTGCAGTACGCGATGCTGGCGCATAGCCCGAGCGGCCTGCAGGCCCTGCTCGACAACGGCGCCGACCCGTCGTGGCCGGGCATGGGCGGCAGCACCGCCGTGCACGGCGCGGCGATCGCCAACGATCCGCAATACCTCGACCTGCTGCTGGCGCATCGCGCCGACCCCAACACGGCCCACGCCGAAACCGGCGAAACCCCGTTGGCGGACGCGGCCGGCCCGCGTTATCAGGCCCAGTTCGACGCCTTGCTCAAGGCCGGCGCCGACCCTGGCCGCGCCGACCGCATGGGCAATACGCCGTTGCATCAGGCGGCCAAGCTCAACGCCTCCGGGCAAGTGCTGTCCCTGCTCAAGGCCGGCGCCGACCCGCGCGCGCGCAACCGCCAGGGCGCCAGCTTCCAGGCCTTTTTGTTCAAGCTGCCCGACGACAAGCTCAACCCGCAGGCGCGGCGCGAGCGCGCTGCGGTGGTGGCATGGTTGGAGGAGCATGAGGTGGAGTTGGAGACGGGCGGGCGCTGAGGGGCGTTGCGGCGTCTTGTCAGACAGAGTCGCTCCCGCGAATCTCCGATCTGTCATTCCCACGAAGGCGGGCTCTGCATTACTTCGGCGTAGCCGAACATCCAGCGCCTTAGCGCCATCCTCAAGGCCGTCATTCCCGCGACGGCGGGAATCCAAAGCCTTCAGCGTCATCCTCAAGAACGTCATTCCCGCGAAGGCGGGAATCCAGAGCCTTCAGCGCGATCCCACCAGTCAGTCATTCCCGCGAAAGCGGAGCCCGCCTTCGCGGGAATGACGGTAGGGAGGTGCGCCTTGCCCACGGGGCACAGCCGCCCCCTCCCAACCCTAGGGCCAACCCTAGCTCGGGCCCGTACCAGCTATTTCTGCACAATCTCTCCCCATACGCTGCCGTCAAGACTGAGGAGACGGCACCGATGAGCTGGACCGATATCACCAATCCGTTGCGTTTCGCGATCGACCAGTATCTGCACCAGCAGCCGCTCCCAGTGGCGCCGCCCCTGCCCGCGCCCGTGCCGCTGCCGCCGGTCGAAGCCAAGGTCGAGCTGCCGTATTCGCCGCACGTGCCGGTGCCGCAGGCGCAGCAGACGCCCTTCAGCGATCAGTTGCGCGGCCAGCAGCCGCAGAAGGAAATCGATACCGCCCTGGCCGAACTGTCCAGCGATGTCTACGAGCCCTCGCGCACCGGCGCGGCCGGCTGGACCAAGCTGACCCCCGATCAGCTGATCAACCTCAAGGGCGCCGACGGCAAGCCCGCCGGCATCGACCCGGCCTCGTTGGACACCACCGGCACCGGCTTCCGCGCCGCGGTCTACACCAACGGCGACGGCCAGTACGTGGTCGCCTTCGCCGGCACCAACGACGCCGGCGGCGACCTCATCGCCGACGGCGGCCAGGGCTTCGGCATCAACACGCCGCAGTACAACCAGGCCGTGACCCTGGCGAAGGAAGCCGAGGCCGCGTTCGGCGACAACGTCGTGTTCACCGGCCACTCGCTCGGCGGCGGCCTGGCCTCGACCGCCGCGCTGGCCACCGGCAACACCGCGGTGACCTTCAATGCCGCCGGTCTGAGCAACGACACCCTGCGCGATCTGGGCTTCACCCCGCACGACGCCCGCTCCCAGGCCGAGAACGGCCAGATCCGCCGCTACAACGTCGATGGCGATCCGCTGACCGGCGCGCAGCAGGGCGTGGAACTGATCAACGGCATGCCCGACGCGGTCGGCTACGAACTCAACCTCGCCCATCCCGGCGGCTGGGCCAACCCGCTCACCGCGCACGGCTGCGCGACGGTGATCGAAGCGATGAAGACCCAGACCCCCACGCCGACTCCGAGCATCGAGGGCGACGAACTGAGCCTGCTCGATCGCGCCGCCGAGGACGTGTCGGAAACCGCGCTCGACCTGGTCGGCGACGCCGGCAACGAGTTCGGCGAGCTGATGGTGAACGGCTACCAGCACGGGGCCAACTTCGTCGACGACGTCAAGAACGTGGCCAACAACGAATACGCCGACGGCCGTTACTTCGACGGCACCTTCAAGCTGGCCGGCGATCTCACCGAAGGCGTGCTGAACTTCGCCGGCGATTCCGCCCACGGCGCGTTCAACCTGGCCGGCGACACCTTGCAGGGCGCCGGCGAGCTGACCGGCGGACTGATCCGCGACGTCGGCGAATACGTCGGCCTGAAAGGCACCGGCGAAACCGTCGCCGGTTGGGTCGAGGACGGCGGCGAATGGCTCGGCAATCGCGCCGAAGACCTGGGCGGCCTGACCGAAACCGTGATCGACGGCGTCGGCACCGCGGCCGAGGCGACCTTCGATTTCGCCGGCGACGTGGTCGAAGGCGGCGTCAATGTGGTCAAGGACGTCGGCAGCTTCCTCAATCCGTTCGATTGATCCGGCCCGTTCGCGCGGCGGCGATGCGTAAGCGTCGCCGCCGGCGCTCCCCTGTGATCGCATCGCGCCAGGACGCCCGTCCCGCGCGCCGGTCGCGCCGCGCGCGGCGCGAACCCGGCGCGCTTCGCATTACCCGCCGCGGCAGTGCGCTACGATCCGGCCACGGTCACCACAGCGGAGGCCTCGCGCCATGTTCCTTGCTCGATTGATGCCGCGCCGCGTGCGATCGCGGGTGATGGCCGCCGCCGTCTTGCTTATGCTGCAGGTCTGCACGGCGTGTGCGGGCCCGGGGAAAGGATCGATGCAAGCCAGCGAAGTCTTCACCGATGTGCGCAGCGCGGAACTGGCCGAAGCCGCCGCCGCCGGCAACGCGGCGCGCGTGCGCGAACTGGTCGCGGCCGGCGCCAACGCCAACGACCGCGGCGCCAAGGGCGTCACGCCGCTGCAGTGGGCGCTGTACAAGCACAGCGTGGCCGGTATGCAGGCTTTGCTAAGCGCCGGCGCGGATCCGGCGGTCGGCGCCGACGACGGCATGACCGCGGTGCATCTGGCGGCGATGGCCGACGACCCGCGTTATCTGCGATTGCTGCTCGAACACGGCGCCAGTGCCGACACGCCCAACACGGTGACCCAGGCGACGCCGCTGGTGTCGGCGCTGATGGGCGAGCGCGCGCAGAACTTCGAGGCCTTGCTCAAGGCCGGCGCCAAGCCCGATGCGGCCGATCGCATGGGCAACACGCCCTTGCATCAGGCGGCGAAGATCAACGAATTCGGCCACGCGCTGGAATTGCTGCAGGCCGGCGCCAGCCCGAACGCGCGCAATGTGCAGGGTGCGAGTTTCCAGCGTTTCATGTTCATGACGCCGGAGAAGACGCTCAACTCGCGCACTCGCGGGGAGCGCGAGGCGGTGATCGCTTGGCTGCGCGAGCATCAGATTCCTATTGAGGATGCGCAGGCTAAGTAGTCTGGCTTAAGAGCAAATCCCCCGGCGCAGCGGGGGTCTCGGCATGGGGTGGCGCGCAGGCGCCAGCCCCCTTTTTCAAAGGGGGCGAATTGTCGTGGGCTTCATCCGACTGTGCATGCCCCATCCGCGATGGTGCATGACCCACTGAGCTGTTGCTGTTCCCCCCTTTGAAAAAGGGGGGCAGGGGGGATTTGCTCTTCCCGCACCCGTCAACTACCGAGGCACCCGCCGCACCCGCTCCAGCGCCGTCTCCACATCGCTGAGCAAGGGCAGCACCAGCCCCCAATCCTGCGCCTGCGCGGCCTGTTCCAGCGCCTGCGCCGCTTCGGCCAGTTCCTGCGCGCCGACCAGCAGCGCTGCGCCCTTGATCCGGTGCGCATGCCGCTGCACTCCGGACAGGTCGCTCTCGTTGCGCGCGGTCTGCAGGCCATGCAGATCCTGCTCGCTGGCGCCGATGAAATCCGCCAGCACCTGCGCCGCGTCGCCGCCGACATCGTCGAGCAGATGCTGCAACACTCCGACATCGAGCACGCGGACGCGATCGTGGCCTTCGTCCAGCGCCGACGGCGCGCTGTCGGCGACAGCGGCGGTATGCGGCAACCAGCGGCGCAGAGTCGCGGCCAGGCGCGCGACCGCGACCGGTTTGACCAGACAATCGTCCATGCCCGCGGCCAGGCAGGCCTCGGCCTCGCCCTTCAACGCCGAAGCGGTGAGCGCGACGATCGGCGTGCGCGCCGCCTCGCTGGAGTGCGCTTCCTCCGCGCGGATCGCCCGCGCTAACCCGTAGCCGTCCAGCCCGGGCATGTGCACGTCCGACAGCACCAGCGCGTACCGGCCGCTGCGCCAGCGCTGCAGGCCTTCTTCGCCGCCGTCGACCGCTTCGCAGGCGTAACCGGCCAGGGCGAGTTGGCGCGCGATCACCAGCCGATTGGTCGGATGATCGTCGATCAACAGAATCAGGCTGCGCTCGCGCTCGGCCGTCGCCAGGTCCGGCAGCGCGCGCGGAATCAAGGTTTCGCTGGCCGGCGCCGCCGCGTCGGCCGCGGCCAGCGCGTCGGCGGCCGCGCGCGGCAGCGCCACGCGCAGGCGCATCGTGGTGCCGACGCCCGGTTCGCTGTCCATGCTGATCTCGCCGTCCATCAGCGTGGCCAGGCGCCGGCAGATCGCCAGCCCCAGGCCGGTGCCGCCGTAACGGCGCGTGGTGTCGCTTTCGGCCTGCTGGAACGGCTCGAACAAATGCCGCTGCTGTTCGGCGCTGACGCCGATGCCGGTGTCGGTGACGCGCAGGCAGAGGCGATCGCGCGCCCGACCGGCTTCGTCGGCTTCGGCCGGGCCTTCGTATTCCAGCGCCGCCTGGATCATGCCGCGCTCGGTGAACTTCACCGCGTTGGAAAGGAAATTGCCGAGGATCTGCCGCAGCCGCAGCGCGTCGGCGTAGTGCGCCGGCGCGATCGCCGCGTCGATGTGGCAGCTCATCTGCACGCCGCGGCTGGCCGCCGCGCCGAGAAAACCGGCGACCGTGGTGCGCAGCAGCGCCGACAGGTCGGCAGGTTCCGGCGACAGCTCCAGCCGTCCGGCTTCGATCTTCGAAAAATCCAGGATGTCGCCGATGATCCGCAGCAGCGATTGCGAGGACTGCTGGATCACTTCCAGCGCGCGGCGTTGCTCGGGATCCAGGCGCGAATGCGACAGCACTTCGATCATCCCGGTCACGCCGATCATCGGCGTGCGGATCTCGTGGCTCATCGCCGCCAGGAACGAGGACTTGGCGCGGCTGGCGTCCTGCGCGCGCGCTTCGCTGGCGCGCAGCGCGCGCTCCAGGCGCTTGAGCGCGCTCAGGTCGGCGGCGACCACCAGCAGGCCCGGTGCTTCGTCCTCGCTGTCGCCGGTGGCCGAGACCGCGACCAGCGCCGGCACCCAGGTGCCGTTGCGATGACGCAGCCGGGTTTCGCGCGGCTCGGCCTGGGCGCGGGCGAGTTCGCGCAGCGCGGTCCAGTCGGCGGCGACCGGGCGGCCCAGTTGCTCGCTCAGCTCGCTCGCCAGCGTCTGCAAGGCGCGCGCTTCGAAGATGCGATGCAGATGCTCGCGCCCGATCAACTCCGATTCGCGGATGCCCAGCAGGCGTTCGGCGAAGGGATTGACCAGGCTGAAGCGGCCCTCGGCGTCGACCGCCAGGATCGCGGTCTGCGCCGAATCCAGCAGCGAGGCCTGGAAGCGTTCGCGGCGTTCCAGTTCGGCGCGGGTGCGTTCGTTGCGGATCAGCTGGCCGGTGAGCTCGGTCTCGAAGCCCAGCACGTCGCGGCGCATGTCGATGAAGGCCTGCATCACCACGCCCAACTCGCCCGGCGGCAGTTCGCCGGGTTCGGCGGTGTAGTCGTGCTCGCGCATGCGTCGCGCCAGCCAGGTGAGTTTGTCGATGCCGCGAGAGGCGTTGCGCAGCACGCGCCGGCCGACCAGCGCGGCGATCGCCAGCGCCAGCAGCGACACCGCGATGCGCAGCATGCTGACCCGCTCGCTGCGCACGATGTCGGCGCGCACCACCTTGTCGGCCTGGACCAGTTCCAGGTCCGACAGCATCTGCATGCGCTGGGTCAGCGGATCGATCGCCGGATACAGGCGGTGATCGGCGAATTGCCCCAGCGCCTTGATGTCGCGCCGGTGCAGGATGCCGCGCAGTTCCAGCGCGGCGGCGTCGGCGGTGCGGCGCGCCTGCGCGGCGGCGTGCAGTTGCTCGCTTTCCTGCGGTGTGTGCGGCAGCGATTGCAGGCGCAGCCAGGCCTGATCGATGCGGCGGCGCGCGTTATCGACCCGCTCCAGGCCCTCGTCCCAGCCGACCAGATCGTTGCGCACGCGGAAGGTGGTATCGACCACGTCCAGGCCGTAGGCGTCGGACACGGTCTTGATCAGGCGCAGGCCGAGCAGGGCGTCGTCCTGCAAGGTCTGCAGGGTGCGGCGCGCGCGGTACTGCTCGAACTCGTCGAGCAGCAGCACGCTGGTCCCGGCGAGCAGGAACAGGGCGAACAAGCCCCAGAGCTGGCGGCGGATGCTGTAGCGGTCCAGCCAGGCGAACATGGCGCCTCAGTACTCGGGCCGGCGCCAGCGACCGAGCATGGCCGGCAATTCCTCGCCGGGCACCGCGTCGCCGATCAGCCGCCCCTGCGCGATCGCGCAACCCAGCTCGGCCAGCATCTGCCAGTCCTCGATGGTTTCCACGCCCTCGGCCACCGCGTCCAGGCCGAGCTTGCGCGCCAGGTCCAGGCTGGCCTCGACCACCGCGCGCTTGCGCGGCTGCTGACAGGCGCCGGCGACGAACTCCTGATCGATCTTCAATTCGGTGAACGGCACCTGCGAGAGTTGCGACAGCGACGACCAGCCGGTGCCGAAGTCGTCGATCGACAGGCCGAAGCCCTTGAGCCGCAAGCGCGCCAGCACGCCCAGCCCGCGCGCGGCGTCGGCCATCAGCGAGCTTTCGGTCAGTTCCAGCACCACTTCGCCCGCGTCCACGCCGGCCTCGCGGACGATGCGCTGATAACGGTCGGCGGCGCCGGCGTCGTCCAGGGTCGAGGCCGAGACGTTGACCGACAGTTTCAGGCGCAGGCCGTCGCGGTCCCATTCGCGCTTCCAGCGGCAGGCCCGGGCGAGCATGCGTTCGGTGAGTTCGTCGAGCAGGCCTTCGCCTTCCAGCACCGGCATGAAGTACTGCGGCAGGATCACCCGGCCGTCGCGGTGGCACCAGCGCGCCAGCGCTTCCACGCCGATGACCCGGCCGTTGCTCAGTTCGACCTGGGGTTGGAACCAGGGGACGATGTCGCCGTTGGTCAGGGCGCGGCGCAGTTCGGCGGGGGCGATTTCGCCCGGCGGGGTTTCTTCCACGCTGGCCTTGGTCTGGCCCAGGGAGGATAGGGCGTCGAACAGTTTGGCTTTCGTCAGCGGTTTGGGCACCGCGTCGAGCACGCGCAGACCGCAGGCGCGGGCCATCGTCTGCACGGTGTGGAGCAGGGCGGCGTCCAGCGCGCTGACCACTAGGATCGAGCGCGCCAGTTGTTCGCGCGCCAGATGGTCGATGAATTCGATCCCGTCCATGCCGGGCATGTCCAGATCGACCATCACCACGTCCGGCGGCTGCGCCTGCGCTTGCAGCAGGCGCAAGGCCGAGGCGCCGTCGGCGGCTTCCAGCAGGCGGTCGATGCCCAGTTCGGCGAGCAGGCGCAGGGCCATGCGGCGCTGGAAGCCGTGATCTTCGACTACCAGGACACTCAATGCCGATATGGACATCCGCTCCCCGACCGCGCATGCAACGACAGACCGGCGCTACGCAGCGCGCGCACGGTCTTGGACGGCCGACTTTAGCCGCGTCCCTGAGTCAACGGGAACGGCGGCGACGAACGGTCGCCATCGACGTTACCGATCGCGCCGCGGGCGCGGTGTGAACCTTGTAGCGGTTGCGCATCGGGCGTCGCATCGACGCCCGCGCGTGTTCCAAGCCGAGGCGGGAAACGGGCTTCGCCGACGCCCGCGCATCGCGCGCTGTCAGCGCCGGCTCAGGGCCAGGCCGGCGGATTGGCCGCCCACGCCTTCTGCACTTCGGCCAGGGTGGCGCGATCGGCCACGCGCCAGTCCGGCAGCAGGCTGGCGTAGGCCGAAGTGTCGCGCCACTGGTCCGGCTCGCTGCGCACCGCGGCGGCGTACCACTGCACCGCTTCGTCCTTGCGGCCCAGCGTCCACAAGGCGACGGCGTAGGTCGGCGGCATCCACGAAGCGTTGACCGTGCGCGCGTTGTGCAGGGTCGTCCACTGCTTGAAGGCTTCCTCGCCGGCGCCGGAGCGGTACAGATCCCAGGCGTAGTTCCAGGTGATCGAACGCCAGTAGGTGCTGCCGCTGTCCACTTCGCGCAGGGCGCGTGCGTAGAGCTGGCGGCCGAGTTCGTTGCGTCCGGCTTCCATCGCCAGATGCCCCAGCTGGGCGGCTTCGTTGGGCGCGTGGGCCTTGCGTTCGAGAATCTTGGCCAGGCGCTCCATCGCCGCTTCGCCGGTTTCGCGCACGGCGATCACCGGTTTGACGGTCTGGGCGTCGGCATCGAAATAGAATTCGTTAGGCTTGGGCAGGTTTTGCGCGCCGGCGGCGCCGGACGCGAGAGCCGTGGCGAGTGCCGCGGCCAACAGCAGATTGCGGATAGGCATGTACGTGGGTCCCCCTTGGGCGGCTACATGCTAACCGCTGATATGCACGATCTATGAATCCGCGCACATAATTTCTTTACCCAATGCTGGCGCAGGACTGACCCGGCGTGCTCGCAGCGGCGAATGGCGACGCAGTTCACGGCGCCCGCCGCGGGCCCAGTGGCCGTGCCGGGGCGGCCCGGTGCCGGGCCGTCCCATGCAAAATCGCCGCGCCGCGCGGACTATTCAGCCGGCTTGAGCACCACCCGGTCCAGCGCCCACAGCGGATCGTGGCCGCCGCTGGCGAACACGAAGCACAGGTCGTGGCGGCCTTCCAGCTTGGGCAGTTCGGCTTCCAGGGTGGTCAGGCCGTCGGACTTGCGCGCCGCGGCCAGCGGCAGGCGCGCGATCGGCGCGCTTTTGCAGTCGTCCAGGCGCACTTCCAGCGAGCCGCCGAGGGTGGCCTTGCGGGTCACGATCTTGCTGGTGTCGTGCCACAGCTGGAAGTTGTACGGCACCTGCCCGACCGTGGCCTGGATGCGGGCCACGCCGTCGAGCTGCACTGCCGGGTAGATCCAACACGGGTCGATCAGGTTGACCGTGAGCGCGGCGCGCGCGCCGTCGCGGCCGCCGTCGCGCGCGGCGTCGTCCTCCAGGCGCAGGTTGTAGCCTTCGCGGCAGGGCTTGAGCGCGGCGCTGCTGCGGGCGCTGAGGTCGGACAGGTCCTTGGCGCTGAACCGGCGCGGCGCCGACAGCGCGCGGCCGTCCAGGAAGGTGGTCGCGATCAGGTCCAGCGGCGGCGTCGCCGGCAGCGGCTGCGAATACAGCGGCGAGTTGGCGTCCGGCGCGGCGCCGTCGGTGCGGTAGCGGATTTCGCCGAACCCGGCCTGGTTGGACAGCGTCAGCTGCGCGTTGTCGGCCTTGAAGTCGACCGCGTAGGCGACGTCGCTGGCCTGCACGCCCTGCGCCCGATAGCGCGCGAACTGCGGCGCCAGGCGGTGCTGGAAATCGTTCCAGTCGCGGCTCGACGCCGGCGACCAGACCACTTCCGACAACGCGTCCAGGCGCGGGTACAGCGCCTTTTGGACCAGATCGAAGGTGCGCCTATGTTCGACCCACAAATTGCCCTGTCCGCCGATCACGCGCTTGGCCTGCTGCGCATCGAGCCCCGGCGGAATCATCTGGAAGTCGTAGAACGCGCGCAGCGTGCTGACCGGGAAGCGGCCGCTGGGCTCGTCGTCGCGATCGCTCTGCACGTAATCCAGATACAGCTTGCGATCGGGCGCGACGACCACGTCGTGACCTTCGCGCGCCGCTTCCAGCGCGCCGGCGTCGCCGCGCCAGGACATCACCGTCGCGCTCGCCGGCAGCTTGCCGCCTTCGAGGATTTCGTCCCAGCCCAGCAAGATCCGGTCGTGTTCCTGCAGATGCTTGCCGATGCGGCCGACGAACCAGCTCTGCAGCGCCATCTCGTTCTTCAGGCCCAGCGACTTGATCTTCGCCTGCACCTGCTTGGAGGCGATCCACTGATCCTTGGCCGCCTCGTCGCCGCCGATGTGGATGTACTTCGACGGAAACAGCCCGGCGACTTCGTCGAGCACGTTCTCAAGGAAAGTGAAAGTCGAATCGTCCACACCGAACAGATACGTGTGCACGCCCCAGTCCGGCGACACCCGCGGCGCCTTGCGCACCACGTCGTTCACGCCGAGCTTGGGATAGGCGGCGATCGCCGCCTGCGCATGCCCGGGCATTTCGATTTCCGGCACCACGGTGATGTGGCGCGCGGCGGCGTAGGCGACCACGTCGCGGATCTGCTCTTGCGTGTAGTAACCGCAGTACTGCTGCGGCTTGCCGTCGGCGCCGCGGCCGTTGGCGCCGGCCAGGACGCGGCAGCCGCCGACTTCGGTCAGGCGCGGGTATTGCTTGATCTCGATGCGCCAGCCCTGGTCGTCGGTGAGATGCCAGTGGAAGGTATTGAGTTTGTGCAGCGCCATCTGGTCGAGCACCGATTTGACTTCATCGACGCTGCGGAAGTGGCGCGCGACATCCAGCATCAGCCCGCGCCAGACGAACGCCGGCGCGTCGTTGATGCGCTGCGCGGCGATGCGCGTGGCGCCTTGTCCGCCGTCGGCGGTGGCCAGCTGCCACAGACTGACCGCGCCGTAGAACAGCCCGGCTTCGGTGCGCGCGCTCAGGCGCACAGTGTCGGCCTGGACGTCGAGCTCATAGGCTTCATCGCCGATGGTCAGGTTCGGATCGATGTTGAGCCAGACCGCGCCGCGGCCGCCGGGCGCTTCGGTGACGGCCGGAGCGAAGCCGCGCAGGGCCTGCACGCGCTGGGCGAAGTAGTCCGCGACGCGGCGCTCGCCGGGCTGTCCGGGCTTGATGCGGATCGGCGTATTCGCATCGAAGACGAAGCTGCCGCGGCCGGCGACGATCTGCAGCGGGCGGGGAATGATCGCGCTGGGATGCGCGGCGTTCGAATCGGCGGGCGCGGCCGCTTGGTCGCCGGTCGCGGCGCTGTCGCTGCGCGGCGTGGCGCTGGTGCAGGCGGCCAACGCGGCGGCGAGGGTGGCGGCGGCGAACAGGTGGCGGGTCGTGCGCGTCTTCATCGTGGACTGGCTCCGTGGAAGGCGTCGTGCGAACAGATCGGAAAGCGGTGTTCGATCGGCGCTGTTTGAGGCGTGCGAAGAAAAGTGTGCGAGGTCTTTTGTGGGAGGGGCTTTAGCCCCGATGCCTTTCGTTCCGACGCGGTGATCAGAAAGAAGAGCATCGGGGCTGAAGCCCCTCTCACAAAAGATTCCGCGACAACGAATCAGGAATCAGGCGTCTTCAAAGCGCCGAAGCCCGGCACGCGAGTACCGGGCTTCGGATGTGACCGGCTAAACGACTGCGCGAACGCTTTCGCCTCGCCCCCGACACGCGCCGGCCCGATGGCCGGCGCGCGCGGTATTGCATCGATCGCAGGACGTACCGATCAGAACTTGAAGCGGAACGAGGCCATGAAGCGGCGGCCGGTGTGGAAACGCTGCGCCACCAGTTCTTCGCGGCCCAGGTACTGCAGATACTCTTCGTCGAGCAGGTTCATGCCTTCCAGCGACACGGTCAGGCGTTCGTCGAAGGTCCAGCTCACGCTCGCGCCGAGTTCGGCGTAATCGTTGACGCTGGCCGGCGGCGCGCCGGCGACGTAACCGCCGGCCAGGTAATCGCTGCGCCAGTTGTACGACAGGCGCGCCGCGAACGGGCCGTGCTCGTAGTACGGGCTGATCGCGACGCTGTCGCGCGACTGGTACGGCAGCTTGGTGCCGCCGGAGCCTTCGCCGTCGGCGTAGGTGTAGTTCGCGGTCAGGCCGAAGCCGGTGTCGCCGAAGGGCTGCTGATAGCTCAGGTTGAAGCCCTTGACCTTGCCCTTGCCGGCGTTCTTCGGACGGATGATGCTGTAGTCGCAGAAGCCGTCGGTGGTGCAGCCGTTGGTGCCGACGATCTGGCTCTGGTAACGCGCCGGCGTGGTCTGGGCGTTGGAGTTGAACTGACGCTCGGTCGCCGCGTCGCTGGAGATGTAATTGTCGATGTCCTTGTAGAACACCGACGCCGCCAACACCGCCTGCGGGGCGAAGTACCACTCGGCCGACAGGTTGAAGTTGGTCGATTCGTACGGGTCAAGGTCCGAATTACCGCCGGAGCCGGTGAAAGTCGAATCGTTGAGGAAGGTGTTGTGCGTGAGCTGGTTGTACGGCGCCCACGCCACCACCTTGGCCGCGCCGAAGCGGAACAGCACGTCCGCGCCGGTGTCGTAGACCACGTTCAACGACGGCAGGGTGAAGTCTTGCTTCTTCGAGGTGTGGCGCTGCTTGGACGCGAGGTTGTCCAGGCTCGGCGCGCCGCCGGGCTCGAAGGCCACCGCGTCGGTCTTGGATTCGACGTAACGCACGCCGAAGTTGCCGCGCCATCCGCCCGAAGAGAAATCCAACTGCGCGTAACCGGCGGTGTTGGTCTGCTCGACGTTGAAGGTGTTGTTGAGGAAGCTGCCGGCGTCCGGACGCAGGATGCCGCGGTACTGGTTGACGTAGTCGATGACGTTCTGGCGGCCGACCTGGACGTGGCGGCCCGAGCCGTTGTTGAGATCGCGCAGGCTGGTCGGGCCGATGGTGCCGACGGTGTTCAGATCGGCGACCGGCAGGCCCACGTACACGTTCTGCACGTAGTCTTCTTCGTGCTTGCCGCGACGCACGCCGAACTGCAGGTTGTTGAACACGCTGTCGAAGCGGACGTTGAAGTCCACCTGGGCGTAGTTGTCCTTGGTCTCGGTGTCGATCACACCGTAGTTGCCCATGAAGCCGTCGCCGGCCCAGTTGGCCGGGTTCTGCGCCGCGGCCGGGTTGTCGAAGCTCAGGCCGCGCTTGGCGTCCCAGCTGTAGCCGCCCATGAAGACCGGTTCGATGAACCACTGTTCCAGGGTGTTGTCGGACTTGCTCGCGCCGAGCTGGGCGGACACGCCCCAGGTATCGGTCTGATACTTGCCGTGCAGGTCCACGCCCTTGGTGACCGGCTCGGACGCGCGCACGTTGTTGTCGTAGAACACCGGATTGGCGTTGCTGTGGCCGCCGGTGGCGACGCCGCCGGAGGTGGTGAGGCGATCGACCGCGGCCGGGCGCTGGGTCAGGAAGTTGTAGACCGACTGGTTGTAGTTGTCGAAACTTTCCTTGATGTACAGCCCGCTCAGGCCGAACTCCAGTTCGTCGCTGGGCTTGAACTGCAGGTTGACGTTGAGGCTGTCGCGCTTGCGGCTCTGCTGGAACCAGGCGGCGTTGATGAAGTTCGGCACGTCGATGTTGGCCGCCGCGCCCGTCTGGTTCGGGAACGCGCTGGCCTTGACGTAGCCGAACACTTCCGTGCCCTGGCGATCGACGTCTTCTTCGAAATGCTGCGCGGCGATGTTGAAGCCGAAGTTGCTGTCGCTGTTCTTCCAGCTGTAGACGATCGAACCGCTGGGCCGGGTGTCGCCGCCCTGATCGTTCTTGTTGAAGCTCAGGGAACCGGCGATGGAGTTGGCATCCATGTCCAGCGGCTGGCGGGTGTGCATGAGCACGGTGCCGCCCAGGCTGCCTTCGGTGATGCGCGCTTCGGAGGACTTGATCACTTCCAGGCGGCCGAGGATTTCCGGCGCGAGCAGGGTGTAGTCGAAGCCGCGGTTGGGCTGCTCGCCGTACAGCCAGATCGATTGCGCGACCGGATGGTTGTCGAGGAAGGTCAGGTTGAGGCTGGGGTCGGTGCCGTCGATGCTGACGCGTTCGCCCTGGCCGAAACGGCGATCGAGCGAGACGCCGGGAATCTGCGACATCGCTTCGGCGACGTTGGTGTTGGCGAACTTGCCGATGTCCTCGGCGGTGATCGCCTCCGACACGGTCACGTTGGCCCGCTTGGTGTCGAGCGACTTTTCCAGGCTGGCGCGGATGCCGGTGACGACGACGGTGTCGAGGTCGGTGGCCTGCGTTGCGGCCGGCTGGGCGTCTTGAGCGATCGCCAGGCCGGGACCCATGCATAGAGCTGCGACGATGCTGGCTGACAAGATGGTCTTGCGCGCTTTCATTTTGTTCCTCCCTCGGGCGGTGATGGCTCTGCGATCGTCCGGGGACCGGTTCGTCGCGAAGTCCTGTTTTCGTTGCGAAACGTTTTTGATTCGATGCCTTGCGCGATGCGGTGGCGGGTGACCGCCCGGCCGCGTCGGGTGTTGCCGATACCGCTTACCGCTTCGTCGCGCCGCCGCGTGCAATGCGCGGCGGTGCGCCGTTTACCGCTGCGTCGCAGGCCGCGCCGGCGACGAAGGTGGGGTCAGAACGAAAAACTCATCGACGCCATGTAGCGGCGGCCGCTGGTGTATTCGTTCAAGGGCAGACTCTTGTCGCCCAGGTACTGCGTGTACTTCTCGTTGAGCAGGTTCTGCGCGTCCAGGCGCACGGTGCAGTGCTCGTTGAACGCCCAGCCGACGCTGGCGCCCAGGTCGGTGTAGTCGTCCACGCTCGCCGGCGGCGCGCCGGCGACATAACCGCCGGCCAGGTAATGGCTGCGCCAGCCGTAGCTGATGCGCGCGGTCAGCGGGCCCTTTTCGTAGTACGGACTGACCGTCACCGATTCCTTGGACTGATACGGCAGCTCATCGCCCTGCTCGCTCTTGCCCTTGGCGTAGGTGTAGTTGCTGGTGATGCCGAACCCGGTTTCGCCGAACGGCATCTGCAGCGCGAGGTTGAAGCCCTTGATGGTCGCCGCGCCGCCGTTGCGCGGACGCAGCACGGCGTAATCGCAGAAGCCGTCGGCGGTGCAGCCGTTGCGGCCGAGCAGGGCGCTGTTCCAGCGCGCCGGATCGATGTCGCGCAGGGAGTTGAAGTAACGCTCCTTGCCGTTGTCCAGGTTCACGAAGTTGCTGATGTCCTTGTAGAACACCGACAAGGCCAGTGCGGATTCGGGCGCGAAGTACCACTCCAGCGATGCGTTGAAGTTGTTGGACTGATACGGATCGAGCTTGGAGTTGCCGCCGGTGCCGGTGAGCAGGCCGTCGTCGAGGAAGGTCGCGTCCACCAGCTGGCGGTACGGCGCCCAGGCCACCACCTTGGAGGCGCTGGCGCGGATCACCCAGTCGTCGGCGATGTCGTAGACCACGTTGAGCGAGGGCAGCCAATAGTCGTTCTTGTTGCTGCGCGTGACCCACCATCCGGCCTGCGGCGGCAGCACCGGCTGGCTACCGGCGAGCTCGTAGCTGCTGGTCTCGATATCGGCCTGGACATGGCGCACGCCAAGATTGCCGTGCAGACGGTCCTGGCTGAAGTTCAGCTGCGCATAGGCGGCGGTGTTGGTCTGCTCGACGTGGAAGGTGTTGTTGAGGTAATTGCCCGGATCGCTGTTGTTGAACGAGTAATCGATGTTGCGGCCGTTGACCCAGTTGATCACGTCGCTGCGGCTGAGCTGCAGGTGATGCGCATGGCTGGGCGAGAAGCCGCCGAAATCCTTGAGGATGTCGGTGTAGCCGGAAGTGCCTATGTCGGCCAGGGTGGTGTTGGCGGCGATGTCGAACACGTTGAGGCTGTTGGACTCCTCGTGCTTGTGCCGGCGCAGGCCCACTTCCAGCTGGTTGAAGAAGCCGTTGAAGTTGACGCTGAAATCGACCTGGGCGTAGCGGTCCTTGGCCTCGATCTGGAAGAAGTTGACGTTGCCGATCGAATCGGTGGCGCCCCAGTTGCGCGGATCGCGCGAACCGGCGACATCGTCGAAGAACACGCCCTTGCTGATGTCCCAGCGATACGGGCCGGTGTAGGTCGACTGCAGCAGGTAGGTGCGCATGTTGTCGTTGGTGGCCTTGCTCTGGCCGACCTGACCGTTGACCTTCCAGCCATCGCCGCGGAAGCTGCCGCGCAGGTCCACGCCCTTGGTTTCCACTTCCGACACGCGCGCGTTGGCGTCGTAGAACACCCGCGCGTTCGGCCCGGAGTGGCCGCTGGTGACCACGTTGTTGGCGCCGAGCTTGAGCTGATCGACCGAGTCGGCGCGATCGCTGAGGAAGTTGTAGACCGACTGGTTGTAGTTGTCGAAGCTTTCCTTGATGTACAGTGTGTCGAGGTTGAACTCCAGCGCGCTGCTGGGCTTGAACTGCAGGTTCAGCGCGAGGCTGTCGCGTTCGCGATCCTGCTGGAACCAGGCGGCGTTGACGAAGTTCGGTACGCGCGCGCCGGCCGGCACTTGCGCGGCGGCGTTGGGAAACGTCGACGGCGGCACGTAGCTGAAGATCTCCACGCCCTGGCGGTCGACGCGTTCTTCGAAATGCTGCGCGGCGACGTTGAAGCCGAAGGTTTCCTGCGCGTTCTTCCAGCTGTACAAACCCGAGGCGGTGGGTTTGCCCTTGCTGGCCTGGTCGTTGTAGCTATAGCCGACGGTGCCGCTGAAAGTGTTGGCGTCGAGGTCCAGAGGCTTGCGCGTATACATCAGCACGGTGCCGCCAAGGCTGCCTTCGGGCAGCTTGGCTTCCGGCGATTTGTAGACTTCCATGCGCCCGATCAACTCGGACGCGATCAGGGTGTGGTCGAAGCCGCGATTGGGCTGCTCGCCGTGCAGCCACGGCGTTTGCGCCAGCGGATGGCCGTCGAGAAAGGTCAGGTTGAGGCTGGGGTCGGTGCCGTCGATGCTGACGCGCTCGCCCTGGCCGAAACGGCGGTCGATGGTGACGCCGGGAATCTGCGTCATCGCTTCGGCGACGTTGGTGTTGGGAAACTTGCCGATGTCCTCGGCGGTGATCGCCTCGACCACGGCATCGGCGCTGCGCTTGGTCTCCAACGATTTTTGCAGACTGGCGCGGATGCCTTGCACCACCACCGCGTCGATGTCGGTCGCATCCGTCGCCGGCTTGGCGTCCTGGGCGGAGGTGGGCTGCGCGGCGTCCTGTGCCGGGGCGATGGACGAAGCCATCGCCAGAATCGCGAAGATGCTTGCGGACAGGATGGTTTTGCGCGCTTTCATTGGCTACTCCTCCCTCGACATTGATTGGCCCGGCGATCGACCGGGCAGGTCGGTTCGTCGCGAAGCCGGTTGTGCGAAATCAGGCGTGCAGCGGGTTGTTGCCGAACCGTTCCGGGCAGGCGTCGCCCGGTGTGCAGCGGTGTTTCGCGTTCGCCGCCCGCTCGCGGTGGCGGGCGGCGTGGCGAATGCGCGGTTACTGCGGGTGTTGTCGCGGCGCGCCGAGAGCGTCTTGCCCGGACTGCGCCAGGTGTTCCAGGTACCAGCTCGCCGCGCCGATCACGCCGAGGCGTTCGTTCTCGATCAACCGCACCGGCACGCGTTCGAGCACCGGACGCATCACGCCCTTGTCGAGCATCCGCGCGTGGAACGCGCTGTCGGGCACGAAGTCCTTGAGCTGCGGCAGGATGCCGCCGGCGATGAACACCGCGTTGGCGCGGCTGATCACCACCAGATCGCCGATCACGCTGCCCAGCAGCGCGCAGAAGGTCAGCACTGCTTCGCGGGCCAGCGTTTCGCTGCGGCGCGCGGCTTCGGTGATCGCTGCCGGCGCGCGCAGCGAGGCTTCCACGCCGCTGAGCGTGCACAGCGCGCTGTAGAGGTTCACCAGCCCAGGGCCGGAGACGAAGTATTCCGTCGGCACGTGGGTCTGGCCGCGTTGCTGGGCCAGGCGCAGCATTTCCACTTCGCGGCCGTTGCCCGGCGCGAACGCGGTATGGCCCGGTTCGGTCGGCAGCACCACGGTGGAATGGCCGTGCGGAATGCGCAGCGCCGCGCCCAGGCCGGTGCCCGGGCCGATCACCAGCACCGGACCGGGCCCGGAATCGGCTTCGCTCACGCCCGGCGTGAGCAGGGTGGAGTCGTCCGGCGCCATGCATTGCGCGGCGTTGGCGTTGGCCTGGAAGTCGTTGATGACCAGCACTTCGTGCAGGCCCAGTTCGCTGCGCAACTGCGACAGCGAGATGCGCCAGGGCAGATTGGAATTGACCACTTCGTCGTCGAGCACGACGCCGGCGGTGGCGATCACCACCCGGTCCACGCCGACGCCGTTGCCGGCGATGAATTCGGCCAGGATCGCGGCCAGGCCGGGGTAGTCGGCGCACACGTATTTGCGGTGCGCGAGCACGGCCACGGTGGATTCGCCGCCATGGCCCGGACGTACCAGGCCGACACGGGTGTGCGTACCGCCGACATCGGCGGCGATAAAAGTATTCATGTTCGCGGGCATCGTTCGCTTGAGCTGAGGCGCAGCGCTCATGCTCGCACCCATCCGCCCGGCGCGGTCGCGCCGATGCGTTCGTGCCGGGGCATGGAAACCCCGTGCCTGCTTCCCCCAAACAATGCCTTCAACAGCCCGTCCCACTGCATGCGCCCTCCACGGCTGCCCATCGGTTTCCCCTGGCGGCGCCGAGATTGCTCCGGCTTTGACAACGTTGTCAACAAACGTCGTCAAAAGTGTCATCCGGCTGCGCAAACCGTGTACTCGCGCCATTTTTAATGATGCGACGCAACATGCGGCCGCGCGCCGGAGATCACGTTCTGGCGCGGGTTTCAGCCGTTTCGTCCCGGTTCGGTTGGCAGGAGCCGGGCAGATGTGACAACGTTGGGCCGTCGCTTGTCGTGCCGGTCAACCGGGACAGGCGACGCGTGGCGGGCGTCACCCGCTGCTCTGGGAGGGGATGTCTCATGTCGGTTTCCAACGCCAGCGCTCAGCCGCGGTATCTCGGCTCGATCGCGATCATCGGCGCGCTGTTCTTCGTGTTCGGTTTCGTCACCTGGCTCAACGGGCCGTTGATCACCTTCGCCCAGCTCGCCTTCGACCTCGATGAGGTCGGCGCCTTCCTGGTGCCGATGGCGTTCTATCTGTCGTACTTCTTCCTGGCCCTGCCGTCGTCGGCGATCCTGCGCCGCACCGGCATGAAGCGCGGCATGGCGCTGGGCCTGCTGGTCATGGCGATCGGCGCGGCGGTGTTCGGCGAGTACACCACCCAGCGCTGGTATCCGGGCGCGCTCGGCGGCCTGTTCGTGATCGGCGCGGGCCTGGCGGTGCTGCAGACCGCGGTCAATCCCTACATCAGCATCCTCGGCCCGATCGAAGGCGCGGCGCAGCGCATCGCGGTGATGGGCATCTGCAACAAGGTCGCCGGCATCCTGGCGCCGCTGCTGCTGGGCGCGCTGGTGCTGCACGGCATGGGCGATCTGGCCGCGCAGGTGAAGGCGGCCGATCCTGCGACCAAGGCGCAGTTGCTCGACACCTTCGCTTCCAGCATCCACGCGCCGTATCTGGTCATGGCCGGATTGCTGGCGTTGCTGGCGGTCGGCGTGCTGTTTTCGCCGTTACCGGAACTGCGCGCGGCCGAGGCCAATCGCGCTTCGAACGGCGAAAACGGCGGCCGCACCAACCTGTTCCAGTACCCGCACCTGTGGCTGGGCGCGCTGTGCATTTTCGTCTACGTCGGCGTGGAAGTGATGGCCGGCGACGCCATCGGCACCTACGGCCACAGCTTCGGTCTGCCGCTGGACAAGACCAAGTTCTTCACCTCGCTGACGCTGGGCGGGATGCTGGTCGGCTACGTGGTCGGGCTGATCGTGATTCCGCGCTTCATCTCGCAGGAGCGTTACCTGAGTCTGTCGGCGGTGCTCGGCGTGGTGTTGTCGATCGGCGCCTTCGTCACTCACGGTTATGTGTCGGTGGCCTTCGTCGCCACGCTGGGTTTCGCCAACGCGATGATGTGGCCGGCGATCTTTCCGCTGGGCATTCGCGGTCTGGGCCGGCATACCGAGGTCGGTTCGGCGGTGATGGTGATGGGTATCGCCGGCGGCGCGGTGGTGCCGCAGCTGTTCGCCGCGCTCAAGCAGCACATGGACTTCCAGCTGGTGTTCTTGCTGCTGATGGTGCCTTGCTATCTGTACATCCTGTACTTCGCCAAGGCCGGGCATAAGGTCGGGCTGCGCGATCGCGGCGCGGTGTCGGAGGGGGCGGTGGCGGCTTCTTCGAATTGAGGTTTGCTGGGGGGAGAGCAAAAGCAAATCCCCCCTACCCCCCTTTTTCAAAGGGGGGAATCCGGCCGGCTCTGCGGACCCACCGTTGCCGAGGCTGTTCCCCCCTTTGAAAAAGGGGGGCAGGGGGGATTTGCTCTTAAGCCCCATCCCAGCCCATTCAGCCCCACCCGGACGGTCAAATTTTTACCACCGCGTTTAAAACGCCGGCGCCGCCCGCAATCGCCGCTGGCCGCTGCGACGGCGCTTCGGTATCGTGCACACAATGAATGCGCCGCCTCCCCACGCCGGCGCGGTCGCGCCTCCCGGTGCGTCGGCCGCGCGCGCGCTGCGTTACCTGATCCGTGTGCCGCTGCTGGTGTGGCATCTGCTTATCCACCTGCCGCTGGTGCTGTTGCTCATCACCTTGCCGACCTCGCGGCTGCCGCTGGGCGGCGAAACCCTGGAAGAGCGCCTGATCCGCGCCTGGGCCGGCGGCCTGATGCGCATCTTCGGTTTCAGCCTGCGCCGGATCGGCACGCCGCTGGCCGGGGCGACCTTGTTCGTCGCCAATCACGTCAGCTGGGTCGATATCGAGATCCTGCACAGCCAACGTATGATGGGCTTCGTCGCCAAGCGCGAAATCGCCGGCTGGCCGGTGGTGGGTTGGCTCGCCGCGCGCGGCCAGACCATCTTCCATCACCGCGGCAACACCGAATCGCTCGGCGGCGTGCTGCACGAAATGCTCTCGCGCCTGCGCGCGGGGCGTTCGGTCGGCGTGTTTCCCGAAGGCGGTACCCGCGGCGGTCGCGAGATCGGCCCGTTCCACGCGCGCATCTTCCTGGCCGCGGTCGAAGCCGGCGTGCCGGTGCAGCCGGTGGCGCTGCGCTACGGCGAACGCGGCGACGCCCAGGCGGTGGTCGCGTTCCAGGACAAGGAAAGCTTTTTCGCCAACTTCCTGCGTCTGCTCGGCGAACCCGGGCGCGTGGCCGAAATCCACTTCCTGACACCGATCGGCCCGGGCGAAGCCGATGGACGCCGTCGCATCGCCGAACTGGCGCGGCTGCGCATTATCGAGGCGATGGCGAGCTGATCCCATGTTGACTGCAGCCGATTACGCCCCGCCGCGCTGGCTGCGCAACGCCCACGTGCAATCGGCGCTGGGTTCAAGTCCTCTGCGCCGGCGCAACGCCGAACGCCGGCTGGCGGCGATCGGCGCGCGCACCCAGGCGCACATCATCGAAACCGACGGCGGCGTGCGCCTGCACGGCCTGCACAGCGCCGTGGACGGCGTCACGCCGCGCGGACTGGTGCTGCTGCTGCACGGCTGGGAAGGCAGCGTGGATTCCAACTACATGCGCCTGACCGCGGCGCAGTTGCTGGCGCGCGGTTTCGAAGTGTTCCGGCTCAACTTCCGCGATCACGGCGACACCCATCACCTCAACGAAGGCCTGTTCCACTCCAACCGCATCGACGAAGTGGTGCAGGCCACCGCGCAGATCGCGCGGATGTTTCCGCTGCGGCCGCTGTCGGTGGCCGGGTATTCGCTCGGCGGCAATTTCGCCCTGCGCCTGGCGCTGCGCGCGCCCGAGGCCGGGCTGCCGCTGGCGCACGTGGCCTCGGTGTGTCCGGTGCTGGACCCGGCGCGCACGATGGAGTCGATGGAAAACGGCCTGCGTTTTTACCTGTGGTACTTCGAGCGCAAATGGCGCGACTCGCTGGCGCGCAAGCGCGAGCTGTTCCCGGGCGTGCACGACTTCGACGACCGCACGCTCGGCCTGAGCATGCGTCCGCTGACCCAATGGATGGTCGAGCGCCACACCGACTTCGGCACCCTGGATCGCTACTTCGACGGCTACTCGGTCGCCGGCCGGCGCCTGGCGCAGTTGCAGGTGCCGGTCAGCATCCTGATGGCCGCCGACGATCCGGTGATTCCGGTGGCCGGCTTCCGCGAACTGGAACTGCCGACCAATGCGCGCCTGGAAGTCGCGTCCTGGGGCGGGCATTGCGGGTTCCTGGAGAACGCCCAGCTGGACGGCTTCGCCGAGCGCTGGATCGCCGATCGCATGGAGAAACTGGCTTCGGTCTGAGCCGTCGCGGCGGGCCCGGCGAAATCGTTTGCGGCATCACTAGACGACCGGTCTAATTGAGTCTAGAGTGCCCGCCATGACCTCCACCGCCCCCAGCGACGTCCGCCAGCACATCCTCGATGTGGCCTTGCCGCTGCTGCTGCGCAAAGGCTTCACCGCGGTCGGCCTGACCGAGGTGCTGACCGCCGCGCAGGTGCCGAAGGGCTCGTTCTATCACTACTTCGGCTCCAAGGAAGCCTTCGGCGAGGCGGTGCTGGAGACCTATTTCGCCGGTTATCTGGCGCGCATGGACCAGCTGCTGAGCCAGCCGGGCACGGCCGCGCAGCGGCTGAGCGGTTATTTCAACGACTGGCTCGACTCGCAGACCGGCGACGAAGCCAGCAGCCGTTGCCCGGTGGTCAAGCTCGGCGCGGAAGTCAGCGACCTGTCCGAAAGCATGCGCGCGGCGCTGGAGCGCGGCACCCGCTGTATCACCGAGCGCCTGGCGCGCTGCATCGACGCCGGCCGCGCCGACGGCTCTCTGTCGGCGCCGGCCGACAGCCGCGCCGCGGCGGTGACGCTCTACCAGAACTGGCTCGGCGCCAGCCTGCTGGCCAAGATCGCCCGCGATCGCGCGCCGCTGGACACGGCCATGGCCGGCACCCGGCAGTTGCTCGGTCTGACCCAAAACGTTTGAAGCGGGACGGCGTGAAGGCTGGCCCCGTTATTTTTTGCACCCAATCACTAGGCGACCGGTCTATTTGTAACCAAACAAGTCGTCCGAACCCACCCACCCGATAGGAGCCCCCATGTCGCAGCCGCAACCCGTGAACCGCCGCATCGTCCTCGCCACCCGCCCGACCGGGGTGCCGACCGCGCAGGACCTGCGCCTGGAAGAAACCGCCGCACCGACGCCCGGCCCGGGCCAGTTGCTGCTGCGCACGCTGTACCTGTCGCTGGACCCGTACATGCGCAACCTCATGGACGAAGCCGGCACCAGCTACGCGCCGCCGATCGCGCTGGGCGCGCCGGTGGTGGGCGGCACGGTCAGCCGGGTGGTGAGCTCCGACCACGCGCAGTTCAAGGCCGGCGATCTGGTCCTGAGCAATGCCGGCTGGCAGGACTACGCGCTGTCGGACGGCGCCGACCTGACCGCGCTCGGCGACATGGCCCAACCCTCCTTGGCGCTGGGTGGCCTGGGCATGCCGGCCTTCACCGCCTACGTCGGCCTGCTTGACATCGGCCAGCCCAAGCCGGGCGAAACCGTGGTCGTGGCGGCGGCGACCGGAGCGGTCGGCGCGGTGGTCGGGCAGATCGCCAAGCTCAAGGGCGCGCGCGTGGTCGGCATCGCCGGCGGCGCGGACAAATGCCGCTACGCGGTGGAAGAACTCGGCTTCGACGCCTGCATCGACCGCCACGATCCGCAATTGGCGCAGCAGTTAGCCCAGGCCTGCCCGGACGGCATCGACGTGTACTTCGAGAACGTCGGCGGCGCGGTGTTCGAGGCGGTGCTGCCGCTGCTCAACCACCACGCGCGCGTGCCGGTGTGCGGGGTGATCGCGCATTACAACGACGAAGCGCAGCCGCCGGTGCCCAACCCGTTGCCGCATCTGATGACCACGCTGCTGCAAAAACGCATCCGCCTGCAGGGTTTCATCATCCTGGACCACTACGCCGAGCGCTTCGAGGCCTTCCGCCGCGAGATGGGCGAATGGGTCGCCGCCGGCCGGGTCAAGCTGCGCGAGGACCGCGTCGAAGGCCTGGAGAACGCGCCGGCCGCGTTCATCGGCCTGCTGCAGGGGCATAACTTCGGCAAGCTGGTGGTGCGCGTGGCCGAGGCCTGAGCCCGGCCGGGCGGGATAGGGCGAGGGGGCCGGGGAGCGGTCGCGGCCAGCGGCCAGCGCATAAAAAGCGCGAAACCGCGCGCGCCCCTACAATCCCCCTCCTCTTATCCCGTCCGAAGCACACGAATGTACGAACCCATTCTCGACGCGCTGCGCAGCGGCACCCCCGCCGAAGCGCTGGCCGCCGCCGAACAAGCGCTGAGCACCGACCCGCAAGACGCCGGCCTGCATCGCCTGCACGCCGCCGCCCTGCGTCTGAACGGCGATCGCGACGGCGCCGTGGCGGCCCTGGACCGCGCCATCGGCCTCACGCCCGAGGATGCGCAACTGCATCTGGAACGCGCCGGCGCGCTGCTCGACGGCCGCCACCTCGACGAGGCCCAGGCCTCGCTCGCGCGCGCGATCGGGCTCGACCCGAACCAGTTCCCGGCTTATGTCGTCAAAGCGCAGCTCGCCATCGTGCGCGGCGACCTGGAAGAAGCCGAGCGCCTGGGGCGCACCGCCGCGCGCATCGCCCCCAATCACCCGCAGGTCGCCGCGATCGAAGGCGTGCTGGCGTTGCGCCGCGGCGACGCCGACCGCGCCCTGGCGATCCTCAGCCACGCCGCCTCGCTGGCGCCGGACGATCCGCAGGTGCTGCACGGCCTGGGCTTCGCCTATCTGGCCAAGGGCCATCTGGCCTTCGCCGAACAAGCCTTCACCGCGCTGGCCGAGCGCAGTCCGGACCAGCCCACGCTGCAATTGCTGATCGCCGATCTGCTGCGCCTGCAATCGCGCTATGCCGAAGCCGCCGACCGCATCGCGCCGGTGGCGCAGCGCGAAGACGCCGGCTTCGGCGTGCGCCGCTGGGCCGGCGAGCTGGAACTCGACGCCGGCCGCAACGACCGCGCCCTGTCGCTGCTGCGCGAGGCCTTCGACGATCAGCCTTACGATCCGCGCACGCTCAACGCGATCATGGAAGCCTGGCGCCGCCTCGGCGCCGTCGACGACGCGCGCCAGTCGCTGGAAACCGCGCTCGCCAAGCATCCGCAGCAGCAGGATCTGTGGCGCGCGCGGCTGGTGCTGGAGCCGTTCGGCGAGCCGTCGGCGCTGGCGGTCCTCGACCGCTGGCAGCAGGCCATGCCGGAAAATCTCGCCGCGCTGGAAGCGCGCGCGGCGGTGCACGATCAACTGGGCGAACACAGCCAGGCCGAGGCCATCGCCGAACGCATCGTCGAACTCAGCCCGGGCGATGTCGCCGCCGAGATGCGCATCGTCCAGGGGCTGACCGAACGCGATCCCGACGCCGCCGCCGAGCGCATCGAGCGCCTGATCGGACAGGCCGTCGATCCGGCCGCCAAGCGCGAGCTGCGGCAGTTGCTGGGCCGCACTCTGGATCTGGCCGCGCAGCCCGAAGCGGCCGCGGCGACCTGGGCCGAGCTTCACGCCGAAGTCGTCGATCAACGCCTGCCGTTCAACACCATCAGCGCGCGCAGCGGCGGCGACTGGCCGGCGATGAGCACCATCGCCGAAGGCACCCGCGGCATCTTGCTGCTGTGGGGCGCGCCGGGTTCGCGGGTGGAGCGCATCGCCCAGGTGCTCGGCGCGGTCGGCGCGCCGCTGCTGGTCGATCGCTACGGCCCGCAGCCGCCGACCGATCCGATGCAGCGCTACGGCACGGTCGAGGAACTGCTCGCCGGTTCGCTCGATCCGGCCTTCCTGATCAAGATGTACCGCGCCGCCCTGCCCGCGCGCGGCGCCGCCGACGGTCCGGTGTTCGACTGGCTGCTGTGGTGGGACAACGCGCTGCTGCGCGCGCTGCGTCCGTACTTGTCCGAGGCCTTCCTGCTGATTCCGATCCGCGATCCGCGCGACATGCTGCTGGACTGGCTGGCCTCCGGCAGCCCGACGCCGTATGCGCTGCCCACGCCGGAAGACGGCGCGCGCTGGCTGGCGCAGTGCCTGGATCAGATCGCCGATCTGCACGAAGGCAATCTGTTCCCGCACAACCTGGTGCGCCTGGACGAAACCGGCGAAGACGCCGGTGCGATCGCGCAGATCATCGCCGACACCCTGCGCGTGCAGGTGTCGCTGCCCGGCGGCATCGCGATGAGCGAGCGCCTCGGCAACGGCCGCTGGCGCGCCTACCAGGGCGCGCTGGGCGAAGCGTTCGCGCTGCTCGCGCCGGTGGCCAAGCGTCTGGGCTATCCGCTGGCCTGAGCGCGCGCCGGTAGCGACGGCCGCTGCGATCGACCACCCGGTTCGCGGCGGCCGGCTGCGGAATACTTCGCCGGGCGGATCGATCCCTAGCGGATCGATTCCGCGCGTTAACGTGCACCCTCACTGTCTTGGTGCGATGCCCGCACCGCGAATCAGCAGCGCCCAGGAGCCCTTCATGCGCATTCACAGCAACAGCTTCCAGCACCGTCAACGCCTGCCGGTCGAATTCGCCGCCGGCCAGGCCAGCGGCGACGGCTATGGCTTCGCGCCGAACCGCAACCCGCACCTGGCCTGGGATGAGGTGCCGCAGGCAACGCGTTCGTTCGCGCTGGTGTGCATCGACCCGGACGTGCCGACCGTGGCCGAGATGGTCGGACGCAGCGACGTGCAGATTCCCGAGCATCAGGTGCGCACCGATTTCATCCACTGGGTGATCGCCGACATCGCCGCCGACGTGCGCGAGATCGCCGCCGGCAGCTGCAGCGACGGCGTGACCGCGCACGGCAAGCGCGATCCGGCCGGCCCGCGCGGCTCGCGCCAGGGCCTCAACGACTACACCGGCTGGTTCGCCGGCGATCCGGACATGGCTGGCGACTGGTACGGCTACGACGGCCCGTTCCCGCCGCCGAACGATCTGCGCCTGCATCGCTATTTCTTCCGCGTGTTCGCTCTCGACGTTGAGCGGCTGGAACTCGACGCGCGCTTCACCGCCGCCGCCGTGTTGAATGCGATGCAGAGCCACGTGCTGGGCGAGGCGTCGATCTACGGCACCTACTCGCTCAATCCCGCGGTGAAGGGCTGAGCCAGTGAGCGCGGCGCGAGTGGCCTTGGTCAGCGGCGCCAGCCGCGGCATCGGCGCGGCCATCGCGCGCGAGCTGTCGGCCGCCGGCGTGGCCTTGGCCTTGACCGCGCGTTCGCGCGACGAACTCGAAGCGCTGGCGGCGCAATTGCCGGGTCCGGCGCGGGTGTTGGCCGGCGATCTGTCCGTGCCGGCGGCCGCCGCGCAACTGGTGCAGGCGACGCTGGCCGAATACGGCCGGCTCGACATCCTCGTCAACAACGCCGGCGCGACTCCGCGCGGGGATTTTCTCGCCTTCAGCGACGCCGACTGGGAGGCCGGGTTCGGTCTGAAATTCTTCGGCGCGATGCGGCTGTGCCGCGCGGCGTGGCCGGCGTTGGCGCAGTCGCGCGGTTGCATCGTCAACATCGCCGGCATCGGCGGGCGCACCGGCAATGCCGAATTCGCCATCGGCGGCGCGGTCAACGCCGCGCTGTTGAATCTGACCAAGGCCCTGGCCGATCGCGGCGTGCGCGACGGCGTGCGCGTCAACGCGGTCAACCCCAGTTCCATCGCCACTGGCCGCACCCAGGTGCGGATCGACGCGCTCGCCCGCGAACGCGGCATCGACCGCGCGCAGGCCGCGCAGGCGCTGGCGGCGCAGCTGGGCGTGGCGCGTTTCGGCGAGCCGGCGGAAATCGCCCGCGTGGTGGCGTTCCTGGCCTCCGACGCGGCCAGTTACATGCAGGGCGCCATCGTCGATGTCGACGGCGGCCAGACCCGCACCCTGTGAGCGCCGATCCGGCTTACCTTTGACCGACCGCGCCGCCGCCGATCCGCGGCGCGGCGATTCTTCACCGAGCGACGAAATGAACGACCCGCACAATCCCTACGACGCGCCGCAAACCCAAGTGCGCGCCGAACGCATCGCGCAACTGGTCACCGCCACGCGCGGCCAGCGCCTGATCAACTACCTGATCGACTCGCTGGCCTGCGTCGCCTTGATCGTCTGCGCGCTGACGCTGTACACCGCCTACGATCCGGCCGTGGTGAACTCGCTGCGCGAGCCGAACATGTTCCGCGACTGGGTCATGACGCCGATCGCGCTGCTGATCTATTACGTGCCGATGGAAGGCATGTTCGGCGTCACCCTGGGCAAGCTGGTCACCAATACGCGAGTGGTGGACGAACAAGGCCGCCCGCCGAGTTGGGGCCAGGTATTGGGCCGCACCGCCGCGCGGCTGATCCCGTTCGAACAATTCACCATCCTGTTCTCCGGAACGCAGCGCGTCGCCGCCTGGCACGATCGCCTGCCCAAGACCTTGGTGGTGCGGGCGCGCTGAAGCGCGTTCATCCGCGCATCGCGCGACTGAACGCGGGGCGCGCCATCGGCCTCGTTGCGCCGGCCGCGGGCGCGGCTTAGAGTCGCCGCAGAGCACTCAGGGCAGGCCCATGGAACGGTGGCGGTTTGGCGCATGGACAAGCGCATTGCCTGATCGCGGCACGACGGCCGATGCGTCGCCGGCCGCCCGCTTGTTTGCGAGCCGCCTTTCGCGGTGGCTCGTGCTGGCTTTGGTTCCGATCCCTTCGCTCGCTCTGGCAACAGCCGACTCCCCCGCGCAACGGCAGGCGGCGAGCCGCTTCGCCTCTACAGGCATGGCCGCCACGCTGCGGCGCTGCGAACTTCCGCGCCACTGCGGCGGGCAGGCGCCGAAGCGCGCGCAAAAGACACGGCGCGAGACCAGCAACGATTTCAAGATCGATCAGCGCACGCTGGAATTCGACGGACTGACGATTGAACTGTCGTACCTGCTCGAAGCGCCGGCGCCGGTCGGAAAATCCGCGCACCCGTATCGCGATCCGCAGGTGCTCAGGCTGCGCCTGAGCGACAGCCGCTGGCCGGTCGGGCAAGGACTCGGGGTGGGCGCGACGCAGGCCCGGATCGTGCGCGCGCTGGGGCAGGGCATCGCGCGCGGCGCATGCAACGAGTACGTCGATCCGGTCCGCGAAGACGCGGTGACCTTCTGTTTCGAGCAAGGCCGGGTCGGCAGTATCGAATGGGTGCCGTGGCACGACGCATGAGTCTTCGGCCGAGCGCCGCGCCGGTTAGCGCGTTCGCAGGCCGGATTTAGTTGAAGCGCCGCGGACAGCGCGGCCATACAAGGAAGCAGGTTGAAGCCATGAGCGACGAACACAATCCCTACCAGGTAGTCTCGCGCGTCAGCGCCGCGCCCCTCCCCACCGCGTATGCGCAGGCCGACTACGAGGCCGCCAGCTACGGCCGGCGTTTCTTCAACTACTTAATCGATTCGACGATCGCCGGCATGATCAAGGTCGCGATCATCATCGCCGTCGGTCGCTCGGCGATCTATCACTCGCCGCTCAAGGACGTGTTCTTCACCTTCGCGATAATGATGGTCTACTACATCATGATGGAGGGCTTGTTCGGCGCGACCGTCGGCAAGTTCGTCACCGGCACGCGCGTCGTCGACAACGAAGACCAGCCGCCCGGTTGGGGCAGCATCATCGTGCGCAGCCTGGGCCGTTGCATTCCGTTTGAGCCGTTCTCGATCTTCTTCTCCGGCGAAGATCGCATCGCCTGGCACGATCGTCTGTCCGAGACGCGGGTGGTCAGGAAGCCGTGATCGCTTGAGCGTTCCTGCTCAGGGATGCGAAGCGCGTATCGGATAGATATGGATCGAGTCGACGCAGCGGTAAGTCAGCGGCGTGGTAGTGAAGTTGATCCAGTTACCGGCGCGCTGCGTCGTGTAGGTTTTTCCTCGATCTTCGCCATGCGCATCGACCGTCGGCGCGCCTTGCGCGCCGATCAATTCGGAGGCGAATTTCGGGGGAAGGCAGGGCTCCGATGCGACGCCGATATCGATCTGGCCCGTCAACTGCCCTATCGAGCCGAAGCTCAGGACGTAGCCGTCTTTCAGCGTCGCCGGCCCTTGGCCGGAAAAATCGCGTCCAGGAAGCGGCTTCAAATCCAGGACGTTGCCCAGCGCTGCTTCGATCTTGTTCTTGCCGGCCTCACCGGCGAGCGACCATCGCAATAATTGCTCGATGGTTACCGAGTCCTTCGTGCCCGCAAATGGTTGCGGCCCGGACACGCTTGCTCCGGTTGTGCTGCATGACGCCAGGGCGCCGACAATCAATGCCAGCGCGAGGCTATACGAAGGATGCGATCGTGCAACGCGGCGATGGTCCAGCATCGTCAATTCCTCTATCCATGAGATCGCCGCGATAGCGCGGACGCGCATCAAAGCGCGCCCGCGCGGCCGCCTCAGGACTTGGGCGGCGGAACCAGTTCGCTCTCGACCACCATGTCGAGCACATACGCCACCGACGAGGCATCGGCCGGCGGGTTCTTGATGTCGAACTTCTTGATCCGCACGACGTTGCGCACGCCGGCTTCGTGGGTGTAGCCCTCGATGTCCTGGTAGAGGAAATGCCAATCCTCCGCCGGCGCCAGGGCGACGCCGTTGGCGTCGTACTTGCGCTCGCGTACCCACAGGCACTGGTAGTCGCGCATCAGCGGATGCGGGCAGCTGCGGCGCTGGGCGTCGACTTCGAAGAACATTGTGGTGCCGGCGCTGCCGTAACGCGTTTCCGGCGTCGGCTGGCCGCTCAGGACCAGCTTGCTGCCCGAGGCGGTGGTCAGCAGCAGGCGCGGTTGCGGCGCCTGGCCTTCGATCGCGAACTGGGTGCTGCCTTCGAGCTGCTTGGAAATCTCGCTGTCCATCTGCATCAGGCGCCGGTCCTGGCAGGCCATCAGCGTGGTCTGGAAATTCTTGACCTCGATCTTGTCGCCCTTGAGCGCATAGCTCGCGCCGACGTGATTGCAGCCGCCGGACACGCCCAGGCGGTCCTTGACGAAGCTCAGCTGCAGGCCGTACTTGCCTTCGCGCTGCAGCACGCCGATCGGCTTGCCGGTGGCGTCGCTGGCGGTGTCGAGGTTCCAGCGATACGCGCCCAGGTCGATGGACGACTTGGCCGCGCCGGTGTTGGCGGAATCGCCGGCGGGCGCGGCGGCGGCGCCGTCGGCGTTGTTGTGCGAGGGCGCGGCGCAGGCGGCGAGCAGGGCCAGCGACAGCGCGGCGGCGGAGAGGACGAGCGGGCGGGTGATGTTCATGGGGCGCAATGATCCGGGTTGCGTTGCGAAGACAGGATCAACGGGCCGGCGCGGGCGATGGGGTTGCGCGCGTTCAGCGGGCGGTCGGCGGCGCTCAGGACTTGGGCGGTTTGGCGAACTTCTGCATCAGCTCGCGCTGCGCGCGTTGCAGATCCAGGCCGCCGTTGCCGTCCGCCTCGTCGTCCAGCGTGTCGTCGTCGAGCGCGGCATCCTCCGCGATCACCTCATCGATATGCGAAAGCAGCAGCCCCGCATCGACCGTCACGCTCTGCATGCGGTCGCTGGGAAACACGCCGACGGCGACCTTGGCCTCGCTCAGCGCGGCGGCGGTGTGCTCGCGCCACGCGCCCAGCTCGCGCTCGGCCGGGGCGTACTCGCGCAGCTGCGGCGCCTGCGCGAGCGAGGCGCGCGCGGTCGCGGCCGAGGGCCAGGCCGGCAGCAGTTCCTGACCGTCTTCGTCGAACAAGGTCAGCACGAACTCGCCCGACATCGCGATCCAGAAACGCCCGGTGCGCGCCACCGATTCCAGGAACGCGGCGTAGCGCTCCGGGCTGGACAGCTGGACGTACTCCAGCAGCTGCTGTTCGGCGAGGCGGTCTTGTTCGTTCATCGGCGGGGTTCCGGCAAGGGATCGGCTGCGGATCAGCTGCCCGAGGGCATCAACAGCAGCAAGGCCGCGCCGAAGGCGAGGCGGTAGATCGCGAACGCGGTGAAGCGATGGCTCTGGATATAACGCAACAGCCACTTCACCGCGATGAAGGCGGTCACGGCCGAGGCGATGAAGGCCACCGCGAGCGCGCTCCAGTCCTCGCCGGCCGCGGCCGGGGTACCGGCCACGTGCATCAGCTCATAGCCGGTGGCCGCGAACATGGTCGGGATGCCGACCAGGAAGGCGAACTCGGTCGCCGCCGCGCGGCTGGTGGTGCCGGCCAGCAGGGCGATGAAGATCGTCGCCGCCGAACGCGAGGTGCCCGGAAACACGCCGGCCACGACCTGGGCCACGCCGACCAGCGCGGCCACGGTCCAGGTGATCTGGCTGCGTTCGCCCAGCGCGGCCGCGCGCTTGGCGGCGAAATGCTCGGCCGCGATCATCCACACGCCGCCCAGCACCAGCGCCCAGGCGATCGGGGTGACGTGATCGGGCAGCTCGAAGCCGGCCTTCTTGACCAAGATGCCAAGCACCGCGGTGATGCCGAAGGCCAGGCCGAGCTTGAGCAGGTAGTCGAGGTTGTCGCGGCGGGTGAAGCCGGTCGCCAGCCCCCACAGCCGCTTCCAGTAGATGACCACGACCGCCAGGATCGCGCCGGCCTGAATCGAAATATTGAACAGGTCCGAGCGATGGCCGAGCCAGTGCTGCGCGATCAGCAGATGCCCGGTGCTGGAAATCGGCAGGAATTCGGTGATGCCTTCGATGATGCCGAGGAGGAGGGCGGCGAGCAGATCGGTCATTGGGGGGCGGGGAATGAAGGGAATGAGGGGGAGGGGGATGGGTGGCGCGGAGCGGTCGGCAGGATAGCCGATTTGGTCTGGCACCAAAAAGGTGCGAAGCCTAACTTTAACGCCTTGTTATGGTGCTATCCAAAAAGACTGGCCGCCGGATACCTTTATAAATCAGTTGCTTGATATGAATCTTGCGTTGGCACACCTCTTGCTTGATACAACCCGTCTACCGCGTTCCAACCATTCCCCTCCCCCTTATTCCCTTCATTCCCGGATCCAACCCAATGTCTCTCGAACACGTCGAAAAGCTCGTCAAGGATCACAAGGTCGAATTCATCGATCTGCGTTTCACCGACATGCGTGGCGTCCAGCACCACGTGACCTTCCCCAAGTCGATCGTCGAGCCGGCGCTGTTCGAAGACGGCAAGATGTTCGACGGCTCCTCGATCAGCGGCTGGAAGGGCATCAACGAGTCGGACATGATCCTGCTGCCCGACGCTTCGACCGCGGTCCTGGATCCGTTCACCGCCGATCCGACCCTGATCCTGACCTGCGACATCCTCGACCCGGCCACCATGCAGGCCTATTCGCGCGATCCGCGCGGCGTGGCCAAGCGCGCCGAGGCCTACCTGAAGTCCAGCGGCATCGCCGATCAGGCTTTCTTCGGCCCGGAACCGGAATTCTTCATCTTCGATTCGGTGCGTTACGCCAATGAGATGGGCCACACCTTCTTCCATATCGATTCGGAAGAAGCGGCGTGGAACTCGGGCAAGGAATACGAAGGCGGCAACAGCGGCTACCGTCCGGGCGTGAAGGGCGGCTATTTCCCGGTCGCGCCGCTCGATTCGCTGCACGACATCCGCTCGGAGATGTGCAAGACGCTGGAAGCGGTCGGCATCGAAGTCGAAGTGCACCACCACGAAGTCGCCAACGCCGGCCAGTGCGAGATCGGCACCAAGTTCAACTCGCTGGTCGCCAAGGCCGACGAGCTGTTGACGATGAAGTACATCATCAAGAACGTCGCCCACCGCAACGGCAAGACCGCGACCTTCATGCCCAAGCCGATCGTCGGCGACAACGGCAGCGGCATGCACGTGCACCAGTCGCTGGCCAAGGGCGGCGTCAACCTGTTCTCCGGCGACGGCTACGGCGGCCTGTCGCAGATGGCGCTGTGGTACATCGGCGGCGTGTTCAAGCACGCGCGCGCCATCAACGCGTTCACCAACTCCGGCACCAACAGCTACAAGCGCCTGGTCCCGGGCTTCGAAGCGCCGGTGATGCTGGCCTATTCGGCGCGCAACCGTTCGGCGAGCTGCCGCATTCCGTACGTGGCCAACCCGAAGGCGCGCCGCATCGAAATGCGCTTCCCCGATCCGATCCAGTCCGGCTACCTGACCTTCGCCGCGCTGATGATGGCCGGCCTTGACGGCATCAAGAACCAGATCGACCCGGGCGCGCCGAGCGACAAGGATCTGTACGACCTGCCGCCGGAAGAAGAGAAGGGCATCCCGACCGTGTGCCATTCGCTCGACCAGGCGCTGGAAGCGTTGGACAAGGACCGCGAGTTCCTCAAGGCCGGCGGCGTGTTCACCGACGACTTCATCGACGGCTACATCGCGCTGAAGATGCAGGAAGTCACGAAGTTCCGCGCGGCGACTCACCCGCTCGAATACCAGATGTACTACGCCGTCTAAGCGGCCACGGCGTGCGCATCAGGTCCGCAACGGCAATGTTCTCGCCGTCGCGGACCGATACGCCGCCGATACGCCGAGTAATGACACGCTCCGTCGTGAACCAGGAGAGCAACGCCCGATGCACATCCGTACCGGCGAACTCGACCATCCCGAAGTGATCGCGCTGTTGCGCGAACACCTGCGGGGCATGGCCGAACTCTCGCCGCCGGAAAGCATCCACGCGCTCGACCTGGACGGGCTCAAGCATCCGGACATCACGTTCTGGAGCGCCTGGGGCGAAGGCGATGATCTGCTCGGTTGCGGCGCGCTCAAGCGGCTCGACGATGGGCACGGGGAAATCAAATCGATGCGCACCGCCAGCGCGCATCGACGTCGCGGCATCGCCGCGGCGATGCTCGAACACATCCTCGGCGAGGCCGGCCGGCGCAAGTATCGGCGGCTGAGCCTGGAAACCGGCTCGATGGATGGATTCGAGCCGGCGCGCAGCCTGTACGCGCGTTACGGCTTCGACTACTGCGGGCCCTTCGCCGGATATCGCGACGATCCCAACAGCGTGTTCATGAGCAAAGCGTTGTAACCCACACACGGCCCGAGGCGAATGCCCCGGGCCGTTTTCGTTTTCCACCCACAACCCATGAGGACACGCACGACGGGCCAGGCCCGCCGCGGGGCGGCTTGTTTCCGAAAAACCGCGAGAGCGCCAACGAAGCGCTCCGCGATCACCGCGCACATCGCAATGACCGGGGAGGGGCCACCGCTTATGAGGAGCCTGCGTCATGTCGTCTCATCTCAAGACTGAAAACCACAACGCCGCTCACGCGACGCACGCCCATGCCGTCGCCAAGGCGACGCTCGCACTCGCGCTCGGTTGCGCCGCGCTCGCGGCTACGCAAGCGCGCGCCGGAACCACGGGCTCGATCAGTCTGACCTCGGACTACCTGTTTCGCGGGGTCTCGCAGACCAATCAGGAGCCGGCTCTGCAGGGCGGTATCGAATACGCGCACGACAGCGGTTTCTACGTCGGCGCCTGGGGCAGCAACATCAGCTGGCTGTCGGACACGGTGGTCGTCGGCGACGACATCTCCAGCAGCCTGGAGCTCGACGGTTATCTGGGCTATCGCGGCAAGGCCGGGGAGATCTTCTCGTACGACGTCGGCGTGTTGACCTACTACTACCCGGGCGACTACCCGTCCGGCTTCAACAGCCCGAACACCACCGAGATCTATCTGGGCGGCACGCTCGCGCCCAGCGAAACGGTGTCGATCGGCCTGAAGTATTCCTACGCCGTCACCGACCTGTTCGGCTACGCCGATTCCGACGGCAGCGGCTATATCGACGCCAACCTCAACTGGACCTTCCAGCCGGGCTGGACGCTCAACCTGCACGGCGGCAAGCAGTGGATCGAGAACAACGAGGCCTTCGAATACACCGACTGGAAGCTCGGGGTGACGAAAACCTTCGAAAGCGGCTTCTCCGTGGCCGCGGCCTATAGCGACACCGATGCGCAGAAGGCGCTCTACACCAACGCCCACAACAACTTCCTGGCCGACAGCGCCTTCACCTTGACCGTTAGCAAGGCGTTCTGACGCCGCGCGCATTGATCGAAACCACCGGAGCCGCGAGATGAAACTGATCACCGCCATCATCCGCCCGTTCAAGCTCGACGAGGTGCGCGAAGCGCTGACCGAAGTCGGCGTGTCGGGCATCACCGTCACCGAAGTCAAAGGCTTCGGGCGCCAGAAGGGCCATACCGAGTTGTACCGAGGGGCCGAGTACGTCGTCGATTTCCTGCCCAAGCTGAAGATCGAATGCGCCGTGCCCGAGAGCCTGCTCGACGCCGCGCTGGAAGCGATCCAGAACGCCGCGCGCACCGGCAAGGTCGGCGACGGAAAGATCCTGGTCCTGCCGGTTGAAAGCGCGGTGCGCATCCGCACCGGCGAGCTCGACGACGATGCCCTCTGACCCCTGCCTGCGAGAGACGAACATGAAGTACGACACGATGCTCGAACCCCGCTCGCGCGAGCGGATGCTGCGAACCCTGGCCTGGAGCGCATTGCCGGCGGCGGCGCTGCTCGCTTTCGTGCCGGCGCATGCGCAGGAAGCGGCCGCGGCCGCGATCGCTGCGAAACCCATCGTCGATAAAGGCGATGTCGCCTGGATGCTGACCTCGACCCTGCTGGTGCTGTTGATGACCGTACCCGGCCTGGCGCTGTTCTACGGCGGGCTGGTGCGCTCCAAGAACGTGCTGTCGGTGCTGATGCAGGTGCTGGCGGTGTTCTCGCTGCTGGTCCTGCTGTGGGTGGTCTACGGTTACTCGCTGGCCTTCAACGGCGGCAACGCGTTCATCGGCAACCTCGACAAGCTGTTCCTCAAGGGCGTCAACAAGGAATCGCTGGCGGCGACCTTCAGCGCCGGCGTGTCGCTGCCGGAGTACGTGTTCATCGCCTTCCAGTCGACCTTCGCCGGCATCACCGGCGCGTTGATCGTCGGCGCCTTCGCCGAGCGCATCAAGTTCTCGGCGGTGCTGCTGTTCTCGGTGCTGTGGTTCACCTTCGCCTATCTGCCGATCGCGCACATGGTCTGGTACGGGCCGGACGGCTTCTTGTTCGCCAAGGGCGCGATCGACTTCGCCGGCGGCACGGTGGTGCACATCAACGCCGGTGTCGCCGGTCTGGTCGGCGCCTACTTCGTCGGCAAGCGCGTGGGTTACGGGCGCGAGGCAATCAAGCCGCACAACGTCACCTTCACCATGATCGGCGCGTCGCTGCTGTGGGTGGGCTGGTTCGGCTTCAACGCCGGCTCCAACCTGGAAGCGACCGCGGGCGCGGCGTTGGCATTCCTCAACACGCTGCTGGCGACCGCGGCCGCGGCGCTGGCCTGGAGCCTGGTGGAGAAGGTGATCAAGGGCAAGCCGTCGATGCTCGGCGGCGCCTCCGGCGTGGTCGCCGGACTGGTCGCGATCACCCCGGCCTGCGGCACGGTCGGTCCGTTCGGCGCGATCGCCATCGGCGCGATCGCCGGCGCGGTCTGCGTGTGGGGCGTGCACGGGCTCAAGCGCCTGCTGCGCGCGGACGATGCGCTCGACGTGTTCGGCGTGCACGGCCTGGGCGGCATCATCGGCGCGTTGCTGACCGCGGTGTTCAGCGCGCCGTCGCTGGGCGGCTTCGGTTTCGGCGCGGGCAACGACAGCATCGCTTCGCAGCTGAGCGTGCAGGCGCTCGGCGTCGGCATCACCATCGTGTGGTCGGGCGTGGTGTCGGTGGTCGCGTTCGCGATCGTCAAGCTGGTGATCGGCCTGCGCGTGCCGGAAGAAGCCGAACGCGAAGGCCTGGACATCACCACGCACGGCGAGTCGGCGTACGAGAGCTGATCGGCGAACCCCTCTCCCGTGCGCGGGGGAGGGGTTGAGGCGGGCGCGCGCGATGCGCTTTGCGGGCAAGATCGAATGGATTCCGGCGCAAGCCCGAGTCCATTTTTTTTCTTGCGGCCCACCGATCCGGCCACCGCACAACTCTGAGTTGGGTAATCGATTTCCGCACGATTCAAGCGCTATCGCCGCTTCACAATGCGCGTCGCAGTTTGCTTTTCGCCGCTTGCGCGCTCGCGCGCCGGTTCATGCAACCGGCGCAGTCGCCGATGCGCAATCCATGATCCGCATCAACGAACGCGGTGTGACGAATAGTCTTTTACGCATTGTCGAATAAATATTTCCGCCTAGTCTGCCTAACGCGGACATAGCGCTGTCCGCCGACACGTCCGGACGCGCTCGCGTAAGGCAACGTCATTCCAAACAGGCTCGATCGCGAGAGGGGACCAGGACGGTTCCGCCGCATTCTGCGGCTCAACGAAACCTCACGGGAGTTTCGCAATGGCTCAGCAATCCAAGTATTTCCGCCTGCACCTGCTGGCGGCCGCCACCGTTTCCGTCATCGCCACCGCGCCGGCCTTCGCCGCCGACCGCGTCAATCTGACCAGCCTGGATCCTCAGCAGCCGGTCGCCGGTTTCATCGTCGCGTACAAGTCCGGCACGCCCAAGGGCCTGGATCTGCAGCGCCAGCTCAGCACCGCGGTCGGCACGCTGGGGCAGAAGGGATTGACGATCAAGCACGTGCGCGCGGTATCGACCGGCGGCGAGCTGATCGAAGTCAACCGTCCGCTCGACGTGGTCGAAGCGACCACGCTGATGCAGCAGATCGCGGCCAATCCCGATGTCGAATACATCGAACCCAACTCGATGTTCTACCCGGCGCTGACCCCGAACGATCCCAGCTATCCCTCGCAGTTCGGCCTGGGCGGCACCTGGGGCATCCGCGCCAATACCGCGTGGGACAACACCTATCAGGGCCAGGGCAAGATCATCGCGGTGATCGACACCGGCATCACCAGCCATCCCGACCTCGCGCAGAATCTGACCTCGCCCACCGGTTACGACTTCATCAGCAACGCCACCGCCGCGCGCGACGGCAACGGCCGCGACGCCAATCCGGCCGACCAGGGCGACTGGACCACCGCCGGCCAGTGCGGCGCCGGTTTCCCCGCGACCAATTCGAGCTGGCACGGCACTCACGTGACCGGCATCGCCGCGGCGGTGACCAACAACGCGGTCGGCGTGGCCGGCACCGCGTTCAAGGCCAAGGTGCTCAGCGCGCGCGTGCTCGGCGCCTGCGGCGGCACGCTGGTGGATATCGCCGATGCGATCACCTGGGCGTCGGGCGGTACCGTCAGCGGCGTGCCCGCGGTCGGCGTCAACAAGGCCACGGTGATCAACATGAGCCTGGGCGGCGGCGGCGCGTGCAGCTCGACCTTCCAGACCGCGATCAACGGCGCGGTGTCGCGCGGCGTGACCGTGGTGGTGGCGGCCGGCAACAACAACGCCAACGCTGCGGGCTTCCAGCCGGCCAGCTGCGCCAACGTGATCACGGTCGGCGCGACCACCTCGGCCGGCGTGCGCGCCAGCTTCTCCAACTGGGGGCCGCTGGTGGATGTGGCCGCGCCGGGTCAAAGCATTCTGTCGACGCTCAACTCGGGCACCACCGTGCCGGGCGCGGCGAGCTATGCGAGCTACAGCGGCACGTCGATGTCTTCGCCGTTCGTGGCCGGCGTGGTCGCGCTGATGCAATCCAAGCCGGGTGTCGACCGCACGCCGGCGCAGGCCGAGGCGATCATCAAGGCGGTGGCGAACATCACCCCGTTCCCGGTGGTGCAGAGCCCGGCGATCGGCTCGGGCATCGTCAACGCGGACAAGGCCACCGACGCCACGCCGTGATCGCGGCGAGAACCGGCCGGCGGCAACGGCCGGGCCGCGCTTGAAGCGAACGATCGCACTGGCGATCTTGAACCCCGGCTTCGGCCGGGGTTCTTCGTTGTGCCGCCGCGCCCTCTCCGGCGCCGAGCGCATCGGCGGTGATGCATTGCGCAATCCGGCGCCCGACCGGAAATTCTCTTGCCTGCGCTCGCACATGCGCGCCGGCGCGACTTTGGTCTAAACCTGCCGTCTTCATCGAAGCGGCGAATGCGCGCAAGGCACGCATGAACGGGCCGTGCGCGTGATTCGCATCACGCAACCGCCCGACCACGCTGCCTTCTGCGCGGCAACGACAGTTGTCGCGCGCAACCATGCTGCGCTGCCGCATGCTGTCCGTTTTGTTGACAGCGCTGTCATAGCCGCGCTACAAGCTGTCCCGCACCACCGGCCGGCTCCCACGGAGCGTGAGCGCCGGATTCGCCGCGACACCCACAACATGATCGGCCGCGAAGCCGGCCCCGGGGAGGGGATGTTCTGATGACCGTGCGTAACCGCTGTTCGAGGTTGAGCCTTGCCGTCTTCGCCGCACTGATCGCCAGCAACGCCGCCGCCCAGGACGCCGCGCCCGCCGACGCGCCCGCGCGCGAGTCGGCCGCCGGCAAGGACGCGACCGATCTGGATTCGGTGATCGTCACCGTCGAACGCCGCGCGCAGAGTCTGCAGAAATTCGCCGGCACCGCGCAGGCCCTGTCGCAGGACGATCTGCGCGGGCTGGGCATCAACAACGAACTGCGCCAGATCCAGGTCGCCGTGCCGGGCCTGAGCATCGCCAACCAGGAAGGCGCGACCGAAGTCTTCATACGCGGCGTGGGTTCGTCGAACAACACCGAACTCGGCGACCCGGGCGCCGCGCCGCACGTCAACGGCGCCTACATCCCGCGTCCGCGCGGCCTGGGCGCGATGTTCTACGACCTGGAACGCGTGGAGATCAACAAGGGCCCGCAAGGCACCCTGCGCGGCCGCAACGCGTTGGCCGGCACGCTCAACATCATCACCAAGAAGCCCGAACTGGGCGGCGACTTCAGCGGCTATGTGCAGGGCGAGGTCGGCAACCGCGACCAGAAGGGTTACGAGACCGCGGTGAATTTTCCGCTGGGCGAATACGCCGCGTTGCGCTTCGCCGGCTATCACGTCGAGAAGGAAGCCGGCTTCAAGAACGCCGGCCTGTGGCAGCACATCCAACCGGCCGGCATCCAGGACGACAGCGCCGGACGCCTGTCGTTCCTGTACGAGCCCGACGACAAGCTGTCGGTGTTCGCCATGCTCGACGTCGGCCGCGAGCTGGGCACCGGCTATCCGGGCGCGGGCGTGTTCGAAGCGGCCAGGGCCGGCTTCAAGCCCGACGACATCGACATGCGCTCGGTGGTGTATCGCGGCGTACAGGGCAAGGTCGATAACAAGCTGTGGGGTTTCCAGGGCACGGTGCGCTACGACTTCGGCGGCGTGAACCTGGAATACAACGGCAGCTATCGCGACGTCGATTATTTCCAGATCAACTCCGCCGCCGAAGGCAACACCTGGCCGGGCCGCGATCTGCGCGAGCGTCCGCCGGGTCAGCCGGGGACCTGGGGCGGCATCGACTACGACAACTTCGGCACCAACTATCTGCAGGCGCGTTCGCAATCGCAGACCCACGAGCTGCGCCTGTCGTCCGACGACGATGCGCGCTTTCGCTGGACCACCGGCGGCTTCTACTTCCACGAGAAGCAGCAGGTCGGCTTCATGGCGCTGGCCGACAAGGGCGCGTTCTACTCGGGCACCGAATTCACCATGCCCGATGTCGACGGCAAATCGTGGGCGGTGTTCGGCGACGGCACCTTCGACGTCAACGATCGCCTGCGCGTGAAGGGCGGCCTGCGCTACACCGACGAGCGCAAGTCGCGCGACGGCATCGGCGGCAACTGGACGATCGGCCTGGGCGGCGACGGCGGCGTGTTCCAGACCCGCCTGGGCACGGAAGGCTTCATGCCGAGCTTGCTCAATCGCCCCAGCTTCCACACCACCGGCTTGGTCACCAACGCCGACAAGGCGCGCTATCTGCTGGACGGCATCCTGCGCGCCGGCGCGCGCGACACGATGCAGCAGCAGTTGCAGGGCATCGTCGATGGTAGCCGTCCGAACGGCACCTGCATCGATCGTCCCGACATCGGCGGCAACACCGTCAACTGCCCGGCTAACGGCCAGCACAGTTTCATCTCGCTCGGCATTCCCTCCGAGCAGCACGGTTCGAGCGCATTCGATTTCCTCGACTGGCGCCTGGGCTTCGAGTACGACCTGAGCGATCGCAACCTGCTGTACGCGACCGTCTCCACCGGCCACAAGGCCGGCGGCTTCAACGACAGCTTCGACGTCAATGTCATTCCGGAAACCTACAAGCCGGAAGAACTGACGGCGCTGGAGATCGGTTCGAAGAACTCGTTCGAATTCTTCGGGCGCACGTCGACCTTCAACGTCAGCGGTTTCTACTACGACTACCAGGATCAGGTGTTTCAGGACCTGACCGTGATCGCGTTCGACCCGGACGGCAAGCCGAACGGCTTCGCCCTGGTCAACCGCAACGTCGGCAAGTCCGAGCTGTACGGCATCGAGGCCGAGAGCCGGCTGCGCTTCGGCGCCGGATTCACCCTCGACCTCAGCGCGCTGTATCTGAAGACCGAGATCAAGCAGGGCGTGGTTGCCGACGTGCGCAGCCAGGATTACAGCAACGGCGGCATCACCTCGCAGATCGACTTGACCGGCAACGAGTTGCCGCTGTCCTCGGAGTTCACCTTCAACGCGCGCCTGCAGCAGGCGATCGATTTCAGCCGCGGCACCTTCGACTGGCAGATCCTGGCCGCGCATCGATCTTCGTTCTTCCTGACCCAGTACAACGACCGCGACGTGACCTTCCTGCGCGACGCGTCCGGCGCGGTGGCCCGGGTCGAGGACGCGACCACCGCCGGTTTCCCGGACAAGCAGAAGGGCTTCACCCAGATCAACGCCGGCATCGGTTTCAGCTCGCTCAGCGGCGCCTGGCGGGTGGAGGCCTGGGGCAGCAACCTGACGAACAAAGACGTATCGCAGAAGGCGCTGGTGGGTTCGGGCGTGAACACGCGCTTCCTCAACGACGCGCGCAGCTACGGCGTGCGGGTGCGCTGGAACTTCTGATGACGGCGTCGCCGCGTCCCACCCTCGCCGCTCCGGCTTCCGCGCGCGTACCCCCACGGTGCGCGGGGCCGGGGGGCGGGGTGTCTGTACAGGTCGTCATTCCCGCGAAGGCGGGAATCCAGAGACTTCAGAGTCATCCTTCCAGTACGTCATTCCCGCGAACGCGGGAATCCAGCGACTTCAAAGGTTCTCGCACGAAAGGCCCTGGATTCCCGCTTTCGCGGGAATGACGGTCTGATAGATGCGATGCGGCTGATACTCACGCAGCATCACTAAGCAACAACACACAGCAGCACCAGCAGCACCAGCAGCACCAGCAACACCAGCAACACCAGCAACAAAGCACCGCGCACGAGCAACGCCCCCTCAACCCCGCCAGACCCAGCGGAGCTCCATGAAACTTCCCTTGCTCGATACCCTGATCGTCCTGATCTACCTCGCCGGCGTGTTCGCTCTCGCGCAATGGGTCTCGCGCGAAAAATCCGGGCACGAGAAAACCGCGAAGGACTACTTCCTGGCGAGCAAGGCGTTGCCGTGGTGGGCGATCGGCGCCTCGCTGATCGCGGCCAATATCTCCGCCGAACAGATCATCGGCATGTCCGGCTCGGGCTACGCGCTGGGCCTTGCGATCGCGTCTTACGAATGGATGGCGGCGGCCACCTTGCTGGTGGTCGGCAAATTCTTCCTGCCGGTGTTCCTGCGCAACGGCATCTACACCATGCCGCAGTTCCTGCAGGAGCGTTACGGCAACCGCATCCGCACGCTGATGGCGGTGTTCTGGCTCGGCCTGTACGTGTTCGTGAACCTCACCTCGATCGTGTGGCTGGGTTCGCTGGCGGTCTCGCAAGTCACCGGCATGGACCAGATGCTGGCGCTGGCCTTGCTCGGCGCGTTCGCGCTGGCGTATCAGCTCTACGGCGGCCTGAAGGCGGTCGCGCTGACCGACATCGTGCAGGTGACCTTGCTGGTACTCGGCGGCCTGCTGGTCGCCGGCCTGACCCTGAGCAAGATCGGCGACGGCGCCGGCGTGATCGCCGGTTTCAACAAGCTGATCGCGACCCATCCGGATCACTTCAAGATGATCCTGTCGCCCGACAATCCGCACTACAAGGACCTGCCCGGCATCGGCGTGCTGCTCGGCGGCCTGTGGGTGATGCACGTGAGTTACTGGGGCTTCAACCAGTACATCATCCAGCGCGCGCTGGCGGCCAAGGACTTACGCGAGGCGCAGAAGGGCATCGTGTTCGCCGCCGCTCTGAAGATCATCCTGCCGATCATCGTCGTGCTGCCGGGCATCGCCGCGGTGATGCTGGCGCCGGGCCTGAAGCGTTCCGACGATGCGTATCCAGCGATGATGTCGCTGCTGCCCAGCGGCGTGTTGGGCCTGGTGTTCGCGGCGCTGGTGGCGGCGATCGTCGCTTCGCTGGCCTCGAAGATCAATTCGGTCGCGACCATCTTCACCCTGGATTTCTACGCCAAGTACCGGCCGCAGGCGAGCGAACAGCGGCTGGTGAGGGTGGGCCGCATCGCCGCGGCGATCGCGATCGCCATCGCCATCGTCACCGCGCGTCCGCTGATCGGCGGCTTCGATCAGGGCTTCCAGTACATCCAGGAATACACCGGCTTCTTCACTCCGGGCATCGTGGTGATCTTCCTGTTCGGCCTGTTCTGGAAGCGCGCCAACGAAGCCGGCGCGCTGGCCGCGGCGATCGGTTCGTTCGTGCTGTCGGTGGCGCTGAAGCTGGCATGGCCGGAACTTCCGTTCGTCAACCGCGTCGGCGTGGTGTTCGTGCTGGCCGCGGCGCTGGCGGTGATCGTGTCGCTGTCGACGCGCTCCGGCGCCGGCCACGACCGCATCCAGAGCGACGGCGTCAGCTACGCCACCACGCCCTCGTTCAACGTCGCCGCGATCGCCGTGGTCGCGATTCTGATCGCGCTGTACGCGCTGTTCTGGTGAAGGCGGGGGCGCGCAGCATCCAGGCTTCGCGCGTCGTGCGTGAGGGCGCGGTGCGCGCGCAAACTAATGCGATCGCGATCGCGATCGAGTCCGACGCCGCGGCGTCGGATTCGGCTCAAGCGATTTCAGCGCCGCCGCGCGCGGCCCTTGTCGATCGGCCCGGTGGACTGGCGCAGCTGCAGCTCGTAGCCGGCGGTGATCATCTGGCCGCCGTCGGGCGCCTTGATCCGCTTGAACAATTCATTGGTCGCCAGCCGGCCCATTTCGCGGGTGGGCTGGCGCACCGTGGTCAGCGGCGGATAAATCTGCCGCGAGATCGGCGTGTCGTCGAAGCCGCACACCGACACGTCGCCGGGAATCGACAGGCCCATTTCGCTGGCGGTGCGGATGGTGCCGGCGGCCATGTCGTCGTTGGCGGCGAAGATCGCGGTCGGCGGGTTGTCCATGAGCAGCAGGCGCTGGGCGCAGATCGCGCCGGTGTCGTAGTGGAAGTCGCCTTCCACCACCAGTCCCGGATCGAACTCGATGCCGGCCGCGGCCAGGCCGTCGCGGTAACCGTTCAAGCGCCACTGGCTGGCGCCGTGTTCGGGATGGCCCTTGATGTGGGCGATACGCCGGTGCCCGAGCGAGACCAGGTGCGCCATCATTTCGCGCACCGCGCGTTCTTCGTCGAGCACCACGCCGATGCGCCCGCCGCGCAGCTTCGGCGAGATGTTGGCGTAGGGAATGCCGAGCTGGCCCAGGCGCTTCATCAGGCCGGGGTGGTCGGTGAGCGGCGGCGTCAGCACCAGGCCGTCGGCGCGCGAGTGCTGGATGATCTCGTCCACGTGGGCGAGGAACTTGCGCTCGCCGTAGGTGACCGGCGCCAGCATCAGGTTGTAGTGCTGGGCGATGCAGGCATCGAGCATGCCGGCCTGCACTTCCATCAGATAGTTGCTGGACGGGTTGTCGTACAGCAGCGCGACCAGGAACGAGCGCTGTCCGGCGAGGCTGCGCGCCGACGGATTGGGCCGGTATTGCAGCTTGCGCGCGGCGGCTTCCACGCGCTTGCGCGTGTCCTCGCTGACGTTGGGCTCTTGATTGAGCACGCGCGAGACGGTCTTCATCGACACGCCCGCCGCTTCCGCCACATCTTCGATGCGAACCCGCATAACCGGTCGTTTCCCTTGCTGCGCGTTACGCGTATTTTGCCAGAACGCGCGGCCAATACTCATCCATTTCGCCCGGCTTTCGCTATTTTCATGCGCAAGCCGCGCGTCGTTTTCAGGCCACCAGGAGCAGTGCATGAACGCAGAGCTTAGCGCACACGAGCGCGCAGCGATTCTTTCGATCCAATCGCGATATCCCCGGCGCCGGCGGCTGGTCTGCGCGCTGGCGCTGGCCCTGCTGCCCGGGCTGGCGGCGGCCGACGGGGCGCCGGCGGCCGCCGCGACCGTGGCCCCAGCGCATTGGGCCGCCCTGAAACCGCCGATCGCGCGCGACGCCCGCCTGGAAAAACGCATCGCCGATCTGCTGGCGAAGATGAGCGTGGAAGAGAAGGTCGGCCAGATCGTCCAGGCCGACATCAACAGCGCCACGCCCGAGGACGTGCGCAAATACCACATCGGCTCGGTGCTGGCCGGCGGCAATTCCGAGCCCGGCGGCATCTCCGAGCCGGGCGGAAACTACGCCGCGGCGCCGCAGGAATGGCTGGATGTGGCGGACAAATTCTATAAAGCCTCGATGGACGACAGCGACGGCAAGGTCGCCGTGCCGATCATCTTCGGCATCGACGCGGTGCACGGCCATAACAATCTGATCGGTGCGACCTTGTTCCCGCACAACATCGGCCTGGGCGCCACGCGCAATCCCGAGCTGATCCGGCGGATCGGCGCGGCGACCGCGGCCGAGGTGCGCACCACCGGCATGGAGTGGACCTTCGCGCCGACCCTGACGGTGCCGCGCGACGATCGCTGGGGCCGCACTTATGAGGGTTACTCCGAGGATCCGCGCGTGGTCGCCAGCTACGCCGCCGCCGCGATCGAGGGCCTGCAGGGCAAGATCGGGACCAAGCAGTTCCTCGACGGCAGTCATGTGATCGCCTCGGCCAAGCACTTCCTCGCCGACGGCGGCACCTTCGAAGGCCGCGACCAGGGCGATGCCAAAATCAGCGAACAGGAACTGCGCGACATCCACGGTGCCGGTTATCCGCCGGCGTTGAAGGCCGGCGCGCAGACGGTGATGGCCTCGTTCTCCAGCTGGCAAGGCCAGAAGATGCACGGCAACAAGGCCTTGCTGACCGGCGTGCTCAAGCAGCGCATGGGCTTCGACGGATTCGTGATCGGCGACTGGAACGCGCACGGCCAGGTGACCGGTTGCAGCAACGACAATTGCGCGGCTGCGTTCAACGCCGGCGTGGACATGCTGATGGCGCCCGACAGTTGGCGCGGTTACTACGACAACGCGCTCAAGCAGGTCAAAAGCGGCGAGATTTCGATGGCGCGCCTGGACGATGCGGTGACCCGCATCCTGCGGGTGAAGCTGCGTCTGGGCTTGTTCGAAGCCGGCGCGCCGTCGCAGCGGCCGCTCGGCGGCAAGTTCGAATTGCTCGGCAGCGCCGAGCATCGCGCGATCGCGCGCCAGGCCGTGCGCGAGTCGCTGGTGCTGTTGAAGAACGACAGCGGCGTGCTGCCGATCTCGCCCAAGGCGCGTGTGCTGGTGCTCGGCGAAGGCGCCGACAACCTGCCCAAGCAGTCCGGCGGCTGGACCTTGAACTGGCAGGGAACCGGGCTGAAAGCCAGCGATTTCCCGCATGCGCAGTCGATCTGGAGCGGACTGCGCGAGCAGATCCAGGCCGCCGGCGGACAGGCCGAACTGGCCGCGGACGGCAAGTACAAGACCAAGCCGGACGTGGCGATCTTCGTCTATGGCGAAGATCCTTACGCCGAATTCCAAGGCGATCTGCGCACGGTGACGTTCCGGCCGACGCGCAATCCCGAGCTGGAAACGATCAAGCGGCTCAAGGCCTACGGCATCCCGGTGGTGAGCGTATTCCTTTCCGGACGGCCGTTGTGGGTCAATCGCGAGATTAACGCCTCCGATGCCTTCGTCGCCGCGTGGCTGCCGGGTTCGGAAGGCGGCGGCATCGCCGATGTGTTGCTGCGCAATGGCGCCGGCGGCGTCGCTCACGACTTCAAGGGCAAGCTGTCGTATTCGTGGCCGCGCACGGCGGTGCAGATCGCCAATGTCGGCGACAAGGACTATTCGCCGCAGTTCGCCTTCGGTTACGGCTTGAGCTACGCCAAGCCGGGCAAGGTCGGCGCGCTCGCGGAAGATCCGGGCACGGCCGATATCGATCAGCGCGCGATGCAGTTCCTCGGCCGCGGCGCATTGCCGCGCGGCTGGAAGCTGCGCGTGGATTCGCAGGGCAAGCGCGCCGATGCGATCAAGCCGCCGCTGGCCACCGCCGACGGCGCGGTGGCGGTGTCGGCGGTCGATTACAAGGCGCAGGAAGACGCCTGGCGTATCGATTGGAAGGGCGATGCGCGCGTGGAATGGGTGGCCGATACGCCGATGGAGCTGGTGCGCGAAACCAACGGCGATGTGCAGCTGTTGATCACGCTCAAGGTCGATTCGGTCGGCGCCGGCGATACCAATCTGATCGCGGTGTGCACCGGCCCGAAGTGCGAAGCGAAGATGCCGCTCGGCGATATTTTGCGCGGCTTGCCGCGCGGGCAGTGGCAGCGCATCGGCATTCCGCTGAAGTGCGTGCGCGCGGCCGGCGCCGACATGGGCAAGCTGGAGGTTCCGTTCGGTTTGCAGGCGTCGAAGGGAACTTCGATCACGCTGCACGAAGTCGCCTACGGCACCGATGCCGAGCAGGTGGTGGATTGCAAGCGGCAGTGACGGCCGGCGTGCATTGAAGCGGTAGCCCGCGCCGCCGTTTCGGCGGCGCGAGGCGATCGCCCTTCTTCCGTTCGCGGGAGAAGGGCGATGGCGGAATTCCGCCGTCCAGCACAGCCATGGACAGTTTGTCCTGTGGCAGTTTGCCGCAGTCCCGCCGCGCGGCGGCGGGATTAGGATGCGGCGCATGAACGCAACGACTTTCTCCCGCGCCGCGATCAACGGGCATGCCGTGAGCGGTTTGATCGTGGACGACGACGCGGCCTACACCGCGACCTTGCAGCGCAGCCTGGCGCGACGCGGCATCGAGGCGCGCACCGCCGCCGGCGTGCGGCAGGCGCTGGATCTGGCGATGGCGCAGCCGCCTTCGTTCGCCTTGATCGACCTCAAGCTGGGCAGCGAGTCGGGGCTGCAGCTGATCCGGCCGCTGCGCGAGTTGCATGCGCAGATGCGGATCGTGCTGGTCACCGGTTACGCCAGCGTCGCCACCGCGGTGGATGCGATCAAGCGCGGCGCCGACGACTATCTGCCCAAGCCGGCCAGCGTGGCGGCGATCCTGGGCGCGTTGGGATTGGAATCGGCCGACGCGCCGGCCGTGGCGGAAGCGCCCGACACGATGACGCCGCTGCGGCGCTTGGAGTGGGAGCACATCCAGCAGGCGCTCAACGATACCGGCGGCAATATTTCCGCGACCGCGCGCTTGCTCGGCATGCATCGGCGGTCCTTGCAGCGCAAGCTCGGCAAGCGGCCGGGGCCGGAGCGCAGTTTGATCGGCTTATAGGTACGAAGGTTTTGTGGATAGAGCTTTGTGGGAGGGAGCTTTAGCCCCGATGCTTTTGGCTCCGATTGCCGGAATCCATCGCGAGCTGAGCCAAAAGCATCGGGGCTAAAGCTCCCTCCTACAGCAAAGCAAAAAGCTTGCTCAGGGCGCCGCGGCGCCCAGCGGCCGCACCGGGGCTTGCACAAGCTGCTCACTGCGCTTGCCCTGCCCATTGGCGAACACCAGCGTGATCGCGACCTGTTCGCCCGCGCTCAACGGCCGCTTCAGATCGATCAGCATGATGTGATAGCCGCCCGGCACCAGCGCGACGGCGCGGCCTTTCGGCAAGGCCAGCTCCGGAACCTGGCGCATGCGCATCATCTGCCCCTGCATCGCCATCTCGTGCACTTCGGTGGTCCGCGCCACCGACGAGCGCGCCGCGACCAGACGCAGGTCGCGCGCCGCGGTCAGGCGCATGAAGGCGCCAGTGGCTTGTTGCTGGGGCACGGTGGCGCGCACCCACGGCGCGTCCACCGTCACTTGCGCCGACACCGCGGCCGATGCGCTCAGCAATACCGCGGCCGCGAGCGCGGCGAGGGAATGGATCGAAGTCATGCCGGCCTCACAGGATCTGGCGAATGTCATGGACGCAATCGGCCGCGCTTTGCTCGTGCCGCAACGCCATGCGCAGTGCGCCTTCGGCGTCGTAGACATAGCTCAAGGCCGAATGGTCGATGGTGTAGGTCGAACCGGTCGGCACCTTGGCGTAGACCACGCGGAAGGCCTTCGCGGTCGCGTCGATGGTTTGCGCGTCGGCGGTCAGGCCGAGAAAACTCGGATCGAAGGCCTGGGTGTAGGCCTGCAAGACCTTAGGCGTGTCGCGATCGGGGTCCAGGGTGATGAAGACCACCTGCAAGCGCTCGCCGTCGCGGCCGAGCAGTTTGCGGATCTGCACGGCGCGGGTCAGCGCGGTCGGGCATACGTCGGGGCACAGGGTGAAGCCGAAGAACAACAGCACGATCTTGCCGCGGAAATCGGCCAGCGTGCGCGCCCGGCCTTGCGGATCGAACAGGCGGAAATCGTGGCCGAAACCGCTGCGATGGCTCAGGTCGATGCCGTGCAGCGACAACGGCGCGGCGCGGCCGCAGGCCGACAGCAGCGTCGCCGCGCCCAGGCCGGCGAGCAGGCGACGGCGCGTGCGGTCATGCCGATGAGCGAGGACGGACGTAATGCGGTGATCGCGCACGATTCACCTCGAAGATGCGGAAGACCGCATTGCAGCACCGTCGTTGCGGGCGCGGATGTGGCCCAGTGTCGCAGGCGCCGGTGCGCTATCGCCGCGGGCTTACAAGTCGCGAACCACCCAACCGCTGGGATGCGGCGAGGCGTCGGTATCGAGCGCGGCCTGCGCCACCGCATCGGGCGATTTGCCCGCGCGCCAGGCCGCGGCGATCGCCGCCAGCCGCTCGCGGGTGGCGCGGGTGTAGGCGCCTTCGAGTTCGTTCTGCGCATCGGAGGCGAGCTTCTGCGGATACAGCGTGCGCGCGTCTTCGCTGCGGTTGAGCAGAGCGATCAGCCGCGACAGCGCGGTGCGGAAGGTGTCCGCGCCCAGCGCGGTGCGCTGGGTGCGCTGCAGATGCCACACGGTCAGGTATTCGACCGGCCCGAGCAGGCGCCGCGGCGTGGCGCCGAAGAAATGCCCGGACAAGGCGCTGACCGCGACCGGGCCGGTGGAATCGGGCAGGCGGGTGGCGCCCCAGGAGCTCAAGGCGCCGCCGGGCAGGTCCATGCGCCGCAACGCGGTGCCGAAGGTGTCCGCGAGCAGGCGCTGGGCGCGGGCGTCGTCGCTTTCGGCGACCACGCCGAGCAGGCGGATGAACAAGGGATAGCGTTCCTCGCCGAGCCGGCGCACGACCCGCTTGAGCACCGTCAGCCGGTACTCGGGGTCGCTGTGCGCGGCCAGGGCCGAAATCAGCCGGTCGGCGGCGGCGCGCAAGGCTTCGGGAGAGGGAACGGCGTCGGTCACGGCGCAACGCAGGCGGGCAGTGGGGAGATCGGTAGCCTAGCCCAGCGGGCGTTCGCGCGGCGATGCGGACGGCGGCGGCCGCGACGGGGCCGGCAGGAGGCGATCGGGAAGGATGCGTCGCGGATCGGTCGGTCCGGGCGCGGGGGCGCCGGGAAAACTCAGACGGTGAACGAGTCCATCACCGCGTCGGCGCCGCGATCGGCGGCGGCGGACAGGTCCAGCGCGCCCAGTTCGTGCTCCAGGCGGCTGTCGCCGGCCAGCAGGCGCTCGCCGGAGGGCACGCCGTGCCAGGCATCGGCGTTGAGGACGTCTTCGCCGGCATCGACCGCGGGCGGGGCGTAGGCCGGAACGGCCTCGGAGACCGCGTTGGCGTGCTGGATCGGGTCTTGCGCGGCCGGTTCGCGACTGCGCAGGCTCTCGAGCGCAGCCTGGCTGTCTAAGCCGGTGCGGTCGATGCGCGAGTCGGGGCCGATGGTGCTCATGCGGGGCGGTTGTCGGGTGAAGTCGGGGGGATGGGCGAAATGTAGCGCCCGGGGGGGAAAGGGCCAACTCGGGGTGACCCTAGGTGGGTTCCGGCCCGTTCATTCGTCGCCGGCCGCGGCGGGCGCGCAAGCGGGTCCGGCGTCAGTGTACGGGTGCCCAGGGGTTCACGGTTCGGGCCGGGCCGGCCGCTTCGGGCGATGGCGCGTGGATTGCTGACACCCGCCACTACCGCGTCGTGGGGCCCATGCTAGCCTCCTCGTCCTCTCGCAGAGGGCCGCGCATGTCGAAGGACCAGGGCGCCGACAAGACCGAGCCGCCTACCCAGAAAAAGATCCGCGACGCGCGCAAGGAAGGCAACGTCGCCAAGAGCAAGGAGCTGACCAGCACCGTGCTGGTGCTCGGCTGGGTGGTGTGCGGCTGGCTGATGCTCGACTTCATGCGCATGAAGCTGATCCGCCTGTTCGAAACCAGCCTGGGCGCGATCAACCAGCCCTTCGGCGATGCGCTGCGCGAAGTCGGCGCGGCCGCGTTCGATGCGCTGCTGTGGCTGTCGCTGCCGTTGCTGGCGATGGCGGTGTTTCTGGGCGTGGTGATCGAATTCCTGCAGGTCGGGCCGATCCTGAGCCTGGGCAAGGTCAAGCCCAGCCTGGACAAGATGAATCCCGCCGAGGGCATCAAGAAGATGTTCTCGGTGGACAACCTGGTCGAGCTGGTCAAGTCGGTGATCAAGAGCGGCGCGCTGATCGGCATCGGCGTGTTCGTGATCTACAAGATGCTGGCCCAGCTGATGCTGCTGCCGTACGCGCCGCCGGAGGCGATGGGCGCGGGCATCTGGCATGGCCTGGTGCGGATCGTGATCTGGACGATCTTCGTGTTCTTCTTCGTCTCGGCGATCGACGTGTGGTACCAGAAGTTCTCCTACACCAAGCAGTTGCGGATGAGCCGGCGCGACATCCAGCAGGAGGTCAAGGAGAGCGAGGGCGACCCGCACGTGAAGAGCCGGCGCCGGCAGTTGCATCAGGAGTGGTCGCAGCAGAACATGCTCAATGCCGTCCGCCAATCCAATGTCGTCGTGACCAACCCCACCCACATCGCCATCGCGCTGCAGTACGAGCACGGCACCACCGATTTGCCGGTGGTGGTGGCCAAGGGCGAGGGCTACATGGCCGAGCAGATCAAGCGCGCCGCGGTCGAGGCCGGGGTGCCGATCCTGCAGAACATCGAACTGGCGCGCGGGCTGCACGAGCATGTGGCGCTGGACGATTACATCGGCAGCGAGTTCTTCGAAGCGGTGGCCGAGGTGTTGCATTGGGCCGAGGGTGTGCGCCGTCTGCGCGAGGGCGACACCAGCGAGATGGAGCTGCCGCCGCCGGTTGAATGAGCGCCGGCGTGGCCAAAGCCGCGAAGCTTCCCGCTCTACCCATCCTCCCCGAAGTATTCCCCCCTTTGAAAAAGGGGGGGCAGGGGGGATTTGCTTTTGCTCGCGAACAGCCAAAGCAAAAGCAAATCCCCCGCGTCCGCTTCGCGGTCGTCCGCCCCCTTTTTCAAAGGGGGCAACAGCAATAGCGCCGCCGAGGTCTGAGACGACTCAGCCGCCAAACACCCGATGCAACGCCTGCAGCAGACTGCGGTTCCCACCCAACCGATCGAGCACGATCTCCACGTACACACCCAGCATCAGCAGAATGATCCAGGTCGCCAGCCACGCCTTGATCGGCATGGTGATGGTGAACACGTTGAGCTGCGGCGCGAAGCGGTTGACCAGGCCGAACGACAGGTCGATCAGCAGCAGCACCACCATCACCGGCGCGGCCATCACCAGCAGCGCGGTCATCAGATAACTGAACTGGCCGACGTACAACTCCATGCCCGAGGCATGCAGGTTCGGGAAGAACGACACCACCGGCCACATCGCGTAGCTCGACAACAGCAAGTCCAGAAACACCAGGAACGCGCCGCTGGCCATGAACAGCCATGCCGCGAACTGCGACAGGAACGTGCCGTGCAGCGAGGCCTGATGGCCCTGGATCGGATCGAACACCTGCGCCAGCGTCATGCCGACCTGGGTGTCGACGACATTGCCGGCGGCGCTGATCGCCCAGAACACCATGCCGAAGCAGAAGCCGATCGACACGCCGATGAACAATTCTTTGAGAATGATCGGAGCGAAATTCAGCGCGCTGAGCTGATTGAGCGGCACGCCGTTCATCGCCACCGGAATGGCGATGATCGCCAGACTCACCATGAAACTGTTGCGCACCAGCGGCGGCATGTTCTCGCTGGTGATCAGCGGCAACATCATGAATGAGCCGATCACGCGCGGCAGCACCAGCCCCAGCGCGATCAGCACGTTGCCGTAGGAATCGATATTCATCGCGCGCCGCGGCCGGGCCGCGCGATGCGGGTGTCGCCGCCGCGCATCAGTGCCGGACCATGCCCGGGAAATCGATGAAGATGCGGTCGGCGAAGGTGTACAGGGTGCCGCCGATCATCGACGCGGTCACGAACAAGGTCACCACGATCACGGTGAATTTGATCGCGTAGGCGAAGGTCTGTTCCTGCAACTGGGTCGCGGCCTGGATGAAGGCCACGACCAGTCCGACCAGGGCGGCGGCGACCACCGGCGGGCCCGACAGCAGCAGCGTCAGCCACAACGCCTGTTTGGTCATTTCGAGCATGTCGCCCATAGATAAAAAGCCGGGAATGGGGAATGGGGAGTCGGGAATCGGAAGAGCGGGATTTCAGGCGGCGGGTGGGACGTCGGTAATGCGGCGAACGCCGCTTTTCCGATTCCCGATTCCCCATTCCCGATTCCCGTGGCAGCTACGCGCCATACGTCAGCACCAATCCATGCACCAGCTTGGCCCAGCCGCCGATCAGCACGAACAGCAGCAGCTTGAACGGCAGCGAGACCGTGGTCGGCGACAGCATCATCATGCCCAGCGACAACAGGATGTTGGACACCACCAGGTCGATGATCAGGAACGGCAGGAAGATCAGGAAGCCGATCTGGAACGCGGCGGTGAGTTCGCTGACGGTGAAGGCGGGGATGACGACGAGAAAGTCGTTGACGCTGATGTCACCGCGCGAGGCCGGCGGCAGCAGGCGCTGCGCGCTGCGCAGGAAGAACGCGCGCTCGGCGTCGCTGGAATGCTTGATCAGGAAGCCGCGCAGCGGTTCCTTGCCGGCGTCCATCAGCGCGAGCATGCGCGCGGCGTCCATCTTGCCGCCGCCTAGCAAGGCCGACGGCGCCGCGGGTTTCTTCGCGCCGGCGGCGGCCGCTGCGGCGTTGGCGTTGGCGCCCGCGGCCGGCGTCGCGGCGACCGAGGCGACCGCGACCGGTGCGGCGGTCACGGCGGTGTTGGCGGCGGCCGGCACCGTAGCAGCGGCGACGGGAGCCGCACCGGCAGGCGCGGTGCCCACGGGTGCCGTGCCGGCAGCAGGAACCGCGGCCGCGGTCCCAGGCGGCTGCCCCTGCGTCGCGGCGACCGTGGTGCCGTTCGCGCGCGCGTTGACCGCGTCGTGGGTTTCCAGGATCACCGGATACATCACGTAGATCGACAACACGATCGCCAGACCGTTGATGACCACGTTGGGCGGCACCTGCTGCAGGCCCAGCGCGTTACGCAACAGGCTCAGCACCACCACGATCTTGGTGAAGGAGGTGACCATCACCGCGACGAACGGCGCCAGCGCCAGGCTGACGACCGTCAGCAGCACCAGCGCCGGCGAGAACGAACTGAAATCCATGACTCAGCTCCAGGAGAGCAGGCGTACACCCAGCGTGTCGCCGACCGCGACGATCTCGCCGCGACCGGCGTCGCGGCCGTTGGCGCGGATCACCACGTTCGCGCCTTCCAGCCGCGAAGGCAGGGCGAACACGTAGCCGGGCTGGAAGCCGGACAGATCCTCGTAGCGGCATTCCAGCCGGCCCAGATCGAATTCCAGGCGGACCGGAACATCCGGGCCGGTGGCTTCGGCGGTGTCGGGGGCGGACTCGGTGTCGCTCATCGGGGAAGTCTCCTGATGCGTGGAAAGGGTCAAGGGCGGTCCGTCGATGCGCCAGCCGCCGGCGTCGGGCAGCAGCGGCCAGGCATAGCCGGGCACTTGCGCGCGCACCGGCGGCGGACGCTGGTAGTTGCCGATCACCAGCACGTCGCCGGGACGCAGCTGGCGCCATTGCGCGTAGCGCAGTTGCGGGCCGTCCCAGCGCAGCGCGATCGGGATCGGCAGGTCGGACCAGTCGCGATAGCCGTCGCTGTCGTCGCCGTGCGGGCGTTCGAAAATTTCCGCGCGCTGCAGCAGGCGGTCGACCCAGCCCGGCGGAATGCGCAGATTGCCGCGCACGCGCGGCTGGCCGCCGGCGTCGGCGATGGTGAAGGCCAGCCACAGCCCGTCCAGGTCGGCCTTGGTCAGCGCCTGCAGGCTTTGCAGCGAAGTGTTGCCGTCGTCCACCACCGGAATCAGGGCGATGTCGATCGCCTGGCTCAGGCGCATCAGTTGCGATTCGTGGGCCAGGCTCCAGGCCAGCACGCGCGAGCGGCCCTGGTAGTCGCTCCAGTGCAGGCCGGTGTCGTGATCCAGCGACAGGCCGCTGTCGAGCTGCAGCTTGACCCGCGCGCCGTCGCCTTCCAGCGTGACCAGTTCGCCGTCGATCGGCGAGGCCTGGGCGAAGCTGAGCCAGCCGCCTTCGCGCAGCGGCCAGCGCTGCGCCGCGCCGAACAGGGCGCACATGGCCTGCGCCTGCCACAGCGGCAACGAGGCCACGCGGCCGCGGATCGAGGTGCCTTCCAGGGGCGGCGGCGCGGCCGCGGCCGCTTGCGCCGGCGCGCTGTCTTCGCTGCTCATGCTGTGCGGCTCACCCATGGCCGAGGGCCACCTTCATCAGTTCGGGCAGCGAGCGTACTCCGAGTTTGTTCATCATGTTCGATCGATGCAGTTCCACGGTCTTGACGCTGATGCCGAGCACGTCGGCGATGATTTTGTTCGGCTTGCTCGCCACCACCAAGTCCATGACTTGACGTTCGCGCGGGCTGAGCCGGGCCAGGCGGTCGTCGCCGGCCTCGCTGCCGGCGTGGTTGCGCGCATTGGCGATGGCGGCCCGGATCGCGTCGATCAGGGCGTCGTCGCTGAAAGGTTTTTCCAGGAAGTTGGCCGCGCCCTTGCGCATGGCCTCCACCGCCAGCGGCACGTCGCCGTGCGCGGTCACGAACACCAGCGGCAGGGCGATGCCGCGCCGGCGCAGTTCTTCCTGCAATTGCAGTCCGCTCATCAGCGGCATGCGGATGTCGGAGACGATGCACGGCGCCGCGCCGCCATGGCGCTCGCCGGCGTAGGCCTGCAGGAACGCCGGTCCCGAGGCATAGGCCTGCACTTCGAACCCGGCCGTTTCCAGCAGCCACGCGGTGGATTCGCGGAAGCCGTCGTTGTCGTCCACCAGGTAGATGCGTGCTTCGGTCATGCGGCCTCACTCCCGGCATAGCGATGCGCGCATACGCGCACGGGTCCTTGCGTGAACCTTTACGGTGAAAGCGAAAAGCGTATGGAGCGGGGCGCGCGCGGACCTCGCCCGGTCGCGCGCCAGCCGCACGGTATAACCCGGCGGGCGGGGGCGGCGATGCTGACCTTTGTCATCTCGCGATGCCCAGGCCCGGCCGGACGGCGCCCGCGCGCCGCTCAAGTGCGCGCCTCATAACGCGGCAGGGTGAAGCCGAATACGCTGCCGCCGCCTTCGCGCGGCTCGAAGAACAGCCGGCCCTCGTGGTATTCGATGATCGAGCGGCAGATCGCCAGGCCGATGCCCAGGCCGTCGGTCTTGGTGGTGAAGAACGGCGAGAACAGTTGATCCTGCTCGGCCGGGCTCAGGCCGGCGCCGCGGTCGGATACGCGCACTTCGATCTGATCGTCCAGGTTCATGCGCGCGTCGATGCGCAGCTCGCGCCGCGCGGTCGGGATTTCGCGCATGGCCTCGATCGCGTTCTTGACCAGGTTCAGCAGCACCTGCTCGACCATCACCCGGTCGGCGAACACCGGCGCCAGGTTGGCCGGCAGGCCCAGGTCGATCCGCAATTGCAGGCGCTCGGCCTCCAGGCGCAGCAGTTCCAGCACGGTTTCGGCGATCTTGCTCAGCTGGTGGGCGTCGCGCCGCGGTTCGCGCGCGCGCACGAACTCGCGCACCCGCGAGATCACCGCGGCGGCGTGTTCGGCCTGGGTGCGCGCGGCCTGCAGCGCGCGTTCGACCTGCACTGGACCGCCGGCCTGCTCGACCAGACGCAGACTGCCGTTCAGATAATTCATGATCGCCGCGAGCGGCTGATTGAGTTCGTGCGCCAATGTCGCGGCCATTTCGCCGACCGACATCAGGCGCGAGGTGAACAAGAGTTTTTCCTGGCGGGTCTTGTGTGAGTCCAGGGTCTCGATGCGCTCGCTGATGTCCACCGCTGTCAGCACATCGACCGGTGCGCCGTCGTGTTCGGCGCGGCCCCAGTGCAATGCGTACCAGCGGCCGCTGTGCGGGGCGCGCACTTCGCGCGGACGCTCGCCGGCGCCGGCTTCGCCCTGCAGGCGCGCCAGCAGCGCGTCGCGTTCGCTGTGCTCGGGCAGTTCGCCGAATTCTTCCGCAAAGCGCGCGTTGCCGCCGCGCAGAACGCCGTCGTCGTCGAACATCGCGCAGGCGAACGGCACCGCGCCGAGCAGGCCGGCCGATTGCGGCTGCGCGTCGCGCGCCGGCGCGCCTTGCGGGTGGGCGGTGGATTTCGCGGAGGCCATGCTTACATCAATGCCATGCGGGCCGGCCCGCCGACGTGAAGCCGGCGGCGAGGCGGGGCGATGCCTGAAAGCGGCCGCGTACTGCTACGGTATGTCGCCTCCGCGCGGCCGCAGATGCTCCCGGCGCCCGTTCCGTTCCGACCCTGCGTATCGCACTGACTCGCCATGCCGACCCTGTCCCTGCTGCGTTTTCTCGTTCGCTGTTGCGCCCTGGCCGCCTGCGCGCCCCTGGCTGCGCTGGCTGCCGCCGCGACCTCCGCCGCGCCTGTCGCGGCGAAGGCTCCGGCCGCGTCGCCGCCGTCGTTGTTCTTCGAACTGGTCGCGATCCTGCTGCCGGTGGTAGTGGTCCTGGGCGGCCTGGTCGCGGTGCTGTTGTATTTGCGCAAGCGTCACGGCCTGACCGCGCGCGATGCGCCGCTGTCGATCCTGCAGATCCTGCCGGTGGGTCCGCGCGAACGCATCGTGGTGCTGCGCACGCGCAGCGGACGGGCGTTGGCGGTCGGCGTCGGCGGGCAGTCGCTGAATCTCATCGCCGAACTCGATCCGGCGGACATCGCGTCGGCCGAACCGGCGCCGCGGGCGCCCGCGCCCGGCGCGGCCGATACGACGGTTTCAACGGCAACTTCTTCCACGTCTGTCGCAGCCTCCCCCACGGAGCGCGAATCGTGAGCGTTTCACGCTTACGTTAGTCGAATGCGATGACGCAATTGCGCACAAGTTCACAAAAACAATGATGAATGCGCGCGAATGTTATGCGGTGGAATGCAGACAATAGTGATTGTGCAGATGTGGCATAAGAACGTTGTTGTTCATACAACGGGTGACAATTAGCACTTAGTATCGGCCGTCCGAACCGGCATCGTGTTTGAGGACAGCGCCATGCGTGGGTGCTCAGGGGTACGTGGCAGAGCAGTGACTGCTTTCAGCGTTCGAGACAGCGCAATCCATCACAAGATCGCAGCCTGCGGCGGATACCCGCGGGACGGCGCGGTCGCCTCTGCGCGTACGCTCGCCGCCGCGAAGTCCCCCGACGGGACGTCAATTTCCAGGGTCCGGGGCTGACCGAATGCGTGCATTGCTGAGTTCCTTGATGGCCGCTTCGCCCGGCACGACCCCGCGTCGGCGCGCCGGCTACAGCGATCTGGTCCTGGCCGTCGCCGCGGTCACCATCATCGGCGTGATGATCCTGCCGCTGCCGCTGGCGATCATCGACACCCTGGTCGCGGTCAACATCGCCATCGGCTTCGGCCTGCTGCTGATCTCGCTGTATATCCCGACGCCGGTGGCGTTCTCCAGTTTCCCCAGCGTGCTGCTGCTGACCACCTTGTTCCGGCTGGCGCTGTCGATCGCCATCACCCGCTCGATTCTGCTCGAAGCCAACGGCGGTCACATCGTTGAAACATTCGGCAGCATGGTCGCCGGCGGCAACCTCGTGGTCGGCTTCGTGGTGTTCCTGATCATCACCGTGGTCCAGTTCATCGTCATCGCCAAGGGCGCCGAGCGCGTGGCCGAAGTCGCCGCGCGCTTCACCCTGGACGCGATGCCCGGCAAGCAGCTGTCGATCGACTCGGACCTGCGCGCGGGCATGCTCGACAAGGACGAGGCCAAGCGCAAACGCCGCCTGCTGGAAGTCGAGAGCCAACTGCACGGCAGCCTCGACGGCGCGATGAAGTTCGTGAAGGGCGACGCCATCGCCGGCATCGTCATCATCATCATCAACCTGCTCGGCGGCCTGGCCATCGGCGTGCTGCAGAAGGGCATGCCGCTGGCGGACGCGACCCACACCTACAGCATCCTGACCATCGGCGACGGCCTGGTTTCGCAGATTCCGGCGATCCTGGCGACCATCGCCGCGGGCCTGGTGGTGACCCGCACCGCCGGCGACGAAGACGATCGCCACCTGGGCGAATCGATCACCCGCCAGGTCACCGGCCAGCCGCGCGTGCTGCTGATCACCGGCATCCTGGCGTTCCTGCTGATCTTCGTGCCGGGCTTTCCGAAGCTGGTGTTCCTGATGCTGTCGATGGTGCTGCTGGGCTTCGCCGCCTGGCGCTACCGTCACGGCTCGGTGATGCTGCGCCGCGCCTTCCGGGTGCCCGAGGGCGAGCGCGGGGTCGATGAAAAAATCATCAACGAAGACGAGATCGCGCCGCCGGCGGCGCTGCAGCTGGAATTGTCGCCGTCGCTGGCGGCGGTGTTCGGCGAGCAGCTCACGCGCGAACGCATGATCGATGTCGCGCGCCGTCTGCGCGAGGAATACGGCGTGCCGTTGCCGGTGCCGGTGCTCAAGCTGGCCGCGGACCTGGACAGCGGCGACGGCCTGGGCGGTTATCGCCTGACCGCGTTCGGCGCGCGCATCGCTTTCGGCCGGCTGTCGCCGAACGCGCAGTTCCGCCCGGCGCGCCTGGGCGACGCCAACGCGCCCAAGCTGCCCGGATTCTTTCCGCCGCTGGCCGGCGAGTGGACCGGTCAGGCCGGCGCCGGCATCCGCGACGCGCTGGGCACGGTGGTCGAACATTGCCGCGCCGCGCTGGAGCGGCGCATGGGCAGCTTCATCGGCATCCAGGAAACCTCCAACCTGTTCGGGCGCATGCAGCGCGACTATCCGGACCTGGTCAAGGAAATGCTGCGCGTGGTCGCGCCGCAGCGCGTGGCCGACGTGCTGCGCCGGCTGGTCGAGGAAGGCGTGCCGATCCGCAATCTGCGCGACGCTTTCGAAGCCATCACCGACGTCGGCGGGCGCGAGAAAGACGTGGTGCTGCTGACCGAATACGTGCGCGTGGCGCTCAAGCGCGAAATCGCCGATCGCTACGCCGACAGCGAACGCACTATGCAGGTATTGCTGATTCATCCTGAATTGGAAGACCGCCTGCGCCAGTCGGTGCGGGTGGCGGGCGGCGCGACCCAGCTGGCGATCTCGCCGGAATTGGCCGGCCGTCTCGGCGCGGAAGTGCGTTCGCACCTGTCGCGCCAAGCTGAAGGCGTTAAGCCGGTGCTGCTGTGTTCACTGGATGTTCGCCGTCATTTGCGCAAGCTGCTGGAGATCGACTTCTTCGAACTGCCGGTGTTGTCCTACCAGGAACTCGCACCCGATCTGCGCATCGTGCAGGCAGGCCAGGTCAACGCCTGAGGAGCCCAGACGAATGAACCGACAACTTCGCAAATCTCGCCCCATTCATCGGCCGATTGGCCCGCGCGTATCGCGCGTCCCGACCGTACACGCCGTCCTTCGCGACGGCGCCTGACAGGAGTTCGCCATGTCCTCCATCGACGAAAACCCGAACAATCCCGGCGAGGTAACCGCCGCCGCCGAGACCAAGCCCGAATCGCGCAACGAGATCCGGGTGTCGCCGGCGATCAGCGTGTTGCGCATCGTCTCGGGCCTGCACACCGGCGGCAACCGGCCGCTGTCGGCGCAGGAAACCGTGCTGATCGGCAGCAGCGGCGATTGCGACATCGTCCTGTCCGATCCCGGCGTCGCGCCGCGCCACGCATTTCTCACCCGCATGGGCGGCACCGTGTCGCTGCGCGCGCTCGACGCGCCGCTGCTGATCGACGGACAGAACCTCAATCCCGGCGACCCGGCCGAGCTCACCGCGATGCAGCGCGTGGATCTGGGCAGCGCCTCGTTCGCGGTCGGTTCGGCCGACGATCCGGGCTGGGCGACGATGCTGCCGAACTTGGGCGAAGTGGCCAAGGCGCCGAAATCGGCGATGCGCCATCTGCCTTTGATCGCCGGTCTGGCGGCGCTGTCGCTGGTGTCGGTGGCGATTGCCGCGGCGGTGATGCCCGGTTTCGAAAAAGAACCCACGCCGACCGAAGTGGTCCAGCCGCTGATCAAGGAATTCCAGATCGCCGGCGGCCGCCTGGTCGAGAACGAAGACGGTAGCCTGGTGCTGTCGGGCACGGTCAAGGACGCCTCGGTCCGCGAAATGATCCGCAAGCGCCTGGCGACCGATCAAGTAGACGCGCGCCTGGACCTGCGCACCGGCGACGACATCGCCGCCGACGTGCGCGAAGTGCTGCGCAGCCAGGGCCTGAGCACCCAGACCAAGTACCTGGGCAACGGCGATGTCGAAGTCACCGGCCGCTTCGCGGACGAAAACGTGTTCAAGCGCGCGGTCGCTTCGCGCGCGATGCAGGACGTCAACGGCGTGCGCCGGGTGATTCCGCGCAACCTGTCGGAAGAGACCCACGTCGCCGGCCCGACCGTGGCCGCGCCGGAAGCGCCGAGCAAGCCGGCGGTGACTGAGCCGACCCGGATCGTGCAGATCGTGCGCGGGCCCAATCCGCATGTGATCGACATCGACGGCGTCGAATACGCGGTCGGCGATGTCATGCCCGACGGCCGCAGCCTGATCGCGATCGGCGACAAGGCCTGGGCGCTGAACAAGCTCACCGGCCTGACCGAGCAGCTCAAGGCCCAGCCGCTGACCGCGGCGGAGCTGGCGATCGCCAACGGCACCGCGCCGGCGGCCGATCCGGCCGCGGCCGGCGCGACCGCGACGACGACAACCACACCGGCCGCAGCCGCGGCCACCCCGGCGACGCCGGCAGGCAAATCCGCGACGCCGGCCGCCGTGCCGGCCGGCGCGACCAGTCCGGGCGCGGCGCCGACGGCCTCGGTGCCGGCCGCCAAGCCCGCGGCCAAGCCGGCCGCCTCACCCACCGTCGCCGAGGCGTCCGCGCGTCCCGGCAACCGTCAGTGAACAGGGCACCCCCGGGTTAGCACTAGCTGGTTTCACCACTGCATCACCGATTAAATCCAACATCGGCACCATGCATCTGTAATTCGCCATACGTAAGCGTATGTATCCCGTAGTCAGTTTTGTGCCATCCGTTGTTCCACGCCATTCAGCGGCCTCGCCGCAACGAGCAGGAGAGACGTCATGAGTACCCCAGTCAATGCAGGCGGCACCGCCGGCCTGGTCAGCAGCTTCATCGCTGATGTGAACAAGAACGACGCTATCGGCAACGGCAAGAGCTCGCGTGCCGGCGGCAGCAGCGCAGGCGGCGGAATTTCCGGCGCGGGCGGTGGCGGCGGCGGTGGTGGCGCCAGCTGGTACGAAGCGATGGCGAAGGCATGGGGATCCACCATGGACGCCCAGGCTTCGCGCATCACCGAGCTGTCGGGTTCCATCGGCGGCGGCAACGATCAGCCTTCGAGCATGATCGCGCTGACCTCCGAGAGCCTGCGCATGCAGTTCATCTCCAACAGCGCTTCGACCTCGATCAACAGCGTCGCCCAGGGCATCGAGAAGCTGGCGTCGAAGGCCTGACCGGTCTGGCGCGGCCCGACGTCCGCCGCCTTGCGCCGTTGCGGCATCCGGATCGGTCGATCCGGATGCCCACGGGGCGGCGGCCAGCGTCGCGACGCGGCCGATCGCGCGGCAGTTCGTCGATAGCGCATTCGATGTTTTTTGTTTTCGTTCGGACCTAACGTTTCAAGGAGACCAGGGCCATGATCGAAGCCATCCAAGTCGCGGCCGAAGCCGCGCAGCCGGCCGCCGCATCGCCGGCGCAGTCGCCGCAGGCCTCTGCTTACGACATCCGCGAGTTCGCGGCCGCGTTCGATCGCGGCGCTGCGCCCGCCGGTGGCGCGCAGAACGCGGGCGGTGCCGGCCAGGTCGCGCAGACCGCTCCGGCCGAGCAATCGCAGGGCACCCGCGCGGTGCTGGCGGCGCTCGACAACCTCGACGGCGGCGCCGACAAGATCGGTGCGGCCAGCCAGAGCATTTCCGCCAACGCCGCCGAGCTGACGCCGGGCGAGATGATCCAGATGACCATGCGCTGCCATCAGTTCATGTTCACCTCGACGCTCACCTCCAACGTCGCCAATCGCACCTCGGACGGCATCCAGCAGTTGTTCCGGCAGCAGTCGTAACAAGCAAGGCACATCACACCACGGGGGATGCATGGGTAGGGCGTCAGGCTTCAATGCGGTAAGAGTCATGGCGGCCCTGCTGGCCTGCCTGCTGATCGTCGGCTGCACGCGCACACCGCTGTACAGCCAACTCGACGAGCAGCAGGCCAACGAACTGATGGCGGCCCTGCTGGATGCGGGCATTCCAGCGGAAAAAGACCCCTCGCCGAGCAAGACCGGCTGGGAGGTCATGGTCAACCGCGGCGATATCCCGTATGCGATGCAGGTGCTGACCTCGCGCGGCTTGCCGCGCGCGCAGTACCGCTCGCTCGGCGATGTGTTCAAGAAGGAAGGCTTCGCCTCTTCCGCGCTGGAAGAGAAGGCGCGCTATCTGTACGGCCTGTCGCAGGAGCTGTCGCGCACGCTGACCCGCATCGACGGCGTGGTCGAGGCGCGCGTGCACATCGCCCTGCCCGATCGCGATCCGCTCGGCGGCAACGTGCAGGATTCCTCCGCCTCGGTGCTGATCTTCGAACGCCCGGGCCAGAGCCTGCGCGATCGCGAGACCGACATCAAAGTCTTCGTCAAGGACAGCGTCGAAGGCCTGGACGACGTCAACAAGGTCACGGTGAAGTTCTTCACCGTCGTCGCGCCGCCGAAGGTGCATCAGGCCGGCGGACCGCTCAACGCGGTGATCGGCTCGATCGACCTGAGCGCGGTGATCATCGGCGCGGTGGTGCTGGTGCTGCTGGCGATCGTCGCGTTCTTCTTCGGCCGCCTGCGCGCGCGCTTCGCACCGGCGCCGCAACCGCAGCCGTCCAACGCGCGTAGCGGGGTCTGGAACGGATGAGCACGGCGGCGGCGCTGCGGACGATCCTCACCGAGGTCGATCCGAGCTGGCACGGGACCGGTAACGACCGGATCGCTCCCGAGCTGCTCGCCGCTGCCCGCGACAGCGCCATCGGCCGGCGCATGCTGGCGCGCTGGCTCGCCGCCAACGACGCGCCGGCCCTGCTGGCGCCGCAACCGGGCGCAGGATTCGGCGCCGCCGCGTTGCGCTGGCCGCGCGCGCGCATGGCGCGTCTGGTGCGCGACCTGGGCGCGCTGGCCTACGCGCCGGCGATCCGCGCCGAAGTGCGCCGCGAGCCGGTGCGCCGGTTGAAAGTGGCGCTGGACAATTCCTATCTGCTCGCGCTCGACAGTCTGGTCTGGGACGGCAAGGTCCAGGCCAACCTGGGCGCGCAGCTGGCGGCCGAGATCGATCAGGCGCTGCGCGCTGGCGACGATCAGCCGCTGTTCGATCTGCTCGACCGCCGCGGCCGCGCCGAACTGCGGCTGTGGGCCGAACGCCGCGATCCCGGCCTGGCCGACTGGTCGCGCCTGCTGTTGCCGCGCGAGCTGCACGACAACGCGCCGGCCTTGTTCGCGCACCTGCCGCCGGACGTCGTCGAGCGGCTGCATATCCATCACGGCGCGCGACCACTGACGGCCTGACCGCCGCCGCCTCGCCCGCTTTTCCACGGCACGCTCTGACAACGGAATCCCCATGCCCGCCGACCCGCTCCGTTCCGACTATCCGTCCGCCGCCGCCCTCGCGGCCGTGGGTGCGTCGGTGAGCGGCGCCGCCGAGCCCGGCGCGCGCCGCGACCTGGGCCGCGCCGGCGGCACGGTCGCGGTGTTCGAGCGCAAGCAGTTCGACCGCGCGCTCGCCGGCACCGTGGTGCCGGCCAAGCAGTGGAACGCGGTCGCCGAACTCGACCAGATGCTGGCCCGGGTCAACGAGCTCTACGCGCTGGCCGGCGATGAGATCAAGCAAGCGCGCGAAGCCGGCTACGCGGCCGGATTCGCCGAAGGCCTGGCGCGCGCGCAGCAACAGATGGCGCAGCAGCTGGCCGACCTCAACGAACGCCGCGCGCGCGTGCTCGCCGACGCCGGCAGCCGCGTGACCGAACTGGCCTGCGCGATCGTCGCGCGGATCTCGCCGGAATTCGATGCGCGCAGCGTGGTGCCGCCGCTGGTGATGCAGGCGGTGGAATCGGCGCAGGCTGAGCAATTCCTGCTGATCCGCGTGCACCCCAGCGTGCGCGAGGACGTCGCCAAGGGCCTGGGCCTGGTGCGCCAGGCGCATCCGGTGGTCGGCGTGATCGAACTGGTGGACGACGAAAGCCTGGACCGGCTCAGCTGCGTGGTGGTGTCGGAAGTCGGCGAAGTGCGCGCCGGCGTCGCCCAGCAGATCGAAGCGATCCGCATCGCCCTGTCGGGCGCCGAATACGGCGCGGAGCACGGCGAATGAACGCTCGCGCGCTCGCGCCAAGGTGCGAGTGCCGCGCGCGCGGAGGCGGGCGATGAGCAACCTGCAGCGCACCATCCTGCAACCGGTGCCCGCGCCGGCGCAGCAAGATCCGCTGCTGACCGCGCTGGCGCGCGTGCCCAGCGTGGTGCGCGTGGGCAAGGTCGCGGAAGCCTACGGCACGATGATCCGCGCCACCGGCCTGAAGGCGATGATCGGCGAGCTGTGCGAGCTGCGTAACCCGCGCGACCGCGGTTTCCGCCTGATGGCCGAAGTGGTCGGCGTGTCGCGCCAGCACACCCTGCTGACGCCGCTGGGCGCGCTCGACGGCCTGTCGCACGACACCGAAGTCATCGCCACCGGCCGCCAGGCCTCGGTGCGCGCCGGCGACGGTTTGCTCGGCCGCATTCTCGACGCCAACGGCGATGCCATCGACGGCCGCGGCTCGTTCGGCCCGACCGTGCAGATTCCGATCTACGCCGCCTCGCCCAATCCGCTGGCGCGCACGCTCATCGACCGGCCGTTCGCGACCGGCGTGCGCGCGATCGACACGGTGATGACCGCCGGCGTCGGCCAGCGCCTGGGCATCTTCGCCGTCGCCGGCGGCGGCAAGAGCACCTTGCTCGGCATGCTCGCGCGCGGCGGCGACGCCGACGTCAACGTGATCGCCCTGGTCGGCGAGCGCGGCCGCGAAGTCAACGAATTCATCCACGACAATCTGGGCGAAGAAGGCCTGAAGAAGTCGATCATCGTGGTCGCCACCTCCGACCGGCCCGCGCTCGAGCGCAGCCGCGCGGCCTGGGTGGCCACCGCCATCTCCGAGTATTTCCGCGATCGCGGCAAGCGGGTGATGCTGCTGGTGGACTCGGTGACGCGGTTCGCCCGCGCCTTGCGCGATGTCGGCCTGGCGATCGGCGAACCGCCGGCGCGGCGCGGTTTTCCGCCGTCGGTGTTCAGCGCCATGCCGCGTTTGTTCGAGCGCGCCGGCAACAACGACAAGGGCAGCATCACCGCGTTCTACACGGTGCTGATGGAAGGCGAGGACGGCGACGATCCGGTCGCCGAGGAAGTGCGCTCGATTCTCGACGGCCACATCGTGCTGTCGCGCAAGCTCGCCGCCGCCTATCACTACCCGGCCATCGACGTGCTGACCAGCTTGAGCCGGACCATGCCGCGGGTGGCCGACGAAGGCCATCAGCGCGCCGCCGGCCAACTGCGCAAGTACCTGGCCAAGCATCAGGACATCGAACTGCTGCTGCAGCTGGGCGAATACAAGCGCGGCAGCGACGCCGAGGCCGATATCGCCATCGAGAAGATCGAGCCGATCCGCAAGTTGCTGAAGCAGTCGGCCAACGATCTGGCCGACTACAAACAATCCATCGACGCTCTGCGCAGGTTGTTCGGATGAAACGCTATCCGTTGCATACATTGCTGCAGCTGCGCGCGCACCGGGTCGAGACCGCGCGCATGGTGGTGCTGGAACGCCAGCGCCAGGTGCAGGAGCGGCGCGATGCCTGCACCGCGATCGAGGGCGAAATCACTTCCCTGCAGCATGAGCGCGCCGACCAGCGCCTGCGCCTGCTCGACCCGCCGCCGCCGGGCGTGTCCTGGCCGATGGCGATGTCGCAGCGCGAAGCGCATATCGACCATCTGGCCGAACTGGTGGTGGCCGCGCGCCAGCGCCTGGCCGACGCGCAAGGCAAGCTGCGCGAAGCCGAAGCGGCGCTGGACGAATCGCGCAAAGCCTTCTTCCGCGCCAAGGCGCGGCTGGACGCACTGGAAAAACGTAAGGACGTGTGGCGCAAGGAACAAAACGCGATCACCCAGCGCCGCGAGGAAGCCCTGTCCGCCGATCTGCTGCTGGCCGCGCGCCAGAACTCCAGCAACAACGGCAATTTCTGACCGAGGTCGCCATGAGCACGATACGCAACAGCTCCTCGAACCATGAATCGGCCAAGCGCACCGAAGCGGCGCAAGAGGCGAGCAAGACCCAGCGCCAGGACGGGCCGCGTCAGCCGCCGGCGGCCGAGACGGTGGATCAGTTCCGCTCGCTGATGCAGCAGCGTCAGGCGCTCGGCCAGAAGCCCGGCCTGGACGGCCAGGTCGGCGGCGAAGCCGAAGGCGAGGGCCAGCAATCGCTGCTCAAGGATCTGGTCGGCGACAAGGGCCAGGCCCGGCGCGGCGACGAGCGCGAGGCGAGCGCGGACGAAACCCGCAACCAGGCCGCGACCGATCAGGCGCGCCAGCAGGTCGCCGAGCGCAAGAACCGCGACGAGACCCGCCACACCGTCGGATTCGACCGCCCCGACAACAACCAGCAGCCGACCTCGGAAGCCTCCGCGATGTGGCAGGCGCAGTTGGCCATGCGCGCCGACAACGCCGCTCCGGCCGCGCCGATGCAACCCAATTCCAACGCGGCCGCGTTCGCCGACCTGATCGAGCGCCACGTGCGCCAGCTCGCGGTCAGCGACGGCGGCGCCGGCGGCGAGAAAGGCCAGGTGCTGTTGCGGCTGTCGGATCAGACCCTGCCCGGCACCGATCTGCTGTTGACCAAGACCGCCGAAGGCTGGCAGCTGCGCGCCGATTCGCGTTCGCGCTCCAGCTATGACGCGATCCGCGAAGCCGGCCCGGAACTGATGCGCCGCTTCGCCTCGCGCAACCTGGGCCAGCTCAGCATCGATCCGCATTTCCACGACTGACCGCCCCGCCTTCGCCGCCGGCCCGGTTCTGCCCGGGCTGACGGCCTCACTGTCCGCGCTGCGCGCGGACGCCCCGTTCACCCAACCCGATGGATCGCCACCACCATGACCACCCCGAACGCCGACGACCAGCGCCGCCAGTTGCGGGCTTCCTTCGAAAACCTGTTGCAGGAACAGGCCGAGCTCAGCGCTGACGATCGCAGCTTCCTGCTGCATCACTTCAACGAAGCGCTGGACCAGCAGGATCTGGACGCGCCGATCGAGCTCGATCCGGAAGTCCTGCGCAACGACTGGGCCGCCGCCGTGGATGTGCTGATGCCCGGCGTGGACGCGAGCGAGCGCGAGTTCCAGATCCGCCGCTTCGACGACACCCTGGAGCCGCTGCGCCGCGACGCGGTCAAGGACGCGGTGGAGTACTCGCGCCGCCGCCGCGACGAGGGCGAAGAGGCCGCCGCGGTATGGCTGAATCAGCGCAATGCGCAGCGCAAGGCCAGCCAGGTCGCGACGCCGGTCGCAAATTCGGATTCGCGCGCCTCCGCGCGCAAGCCGGCGCCGCGCAATCCCTGGGGAAACGGCGGCTGAAACGCGTCCTGACGCACTGCGGCACCTAGGGTACGCCATAGCTTGTAGGCCCCCCGGGCGCCCCGGAATATGGGCACCAGAAAGCAGGGGCTGGTTCGCACCACACGGCGGAACTGCTCTATCTCAAACAACGCACTGCATTGGAGAAGACCATGAGCAACGACGTGAATGCGATGTTCGTCAACTCCCTGGCCAACCAGGAAGTCGAGAACAAGACCCATGAAGCCAAGTCCAGCGGCGCGAAGGGCTGGCTGATGGCGATCGCCGAACTGACCGGCAAGCTGGCCGACAAGAAGGCCGCCGAGATGACCAAGTCGATCGAGAACCTGCCGGCCGACGCCAAGCCCTCGGACATGCTCAAGACTCAGGCCCTGGTGTCGGAGTTCCAGCTGATGATGAACACCTTCACCAACGTGGTGAAGACCATCGGCGACACCAACGCGAACACCGCTCGCAAGGGCTGATGACACAGCCGCGTTACCCGCGGCTCAAGAAAGGAGCGAAGCCTGGCTTCGCTCCTTTCGCGTTTGTGCGGTCCTGGCGATCGCCAGTGCGCGGTGTCTCCGCGCTGGCTTGCGCCTTGTCGATGTCGGCCGGCGCGGCCTTCGCGCAGGACTATCAGCCGCAGATGGACGCGTTCAATGCGTCCATGCAGTCGATGCAGAACGTGGCCGGCACCGCCGCGGTCAACGCGGCGATCAACCGTTCGCTGAGCAAGCGCAGCGGCGCCCCGGTCGCGAGCGCCGGCAGCGCCAAGCCCGCCGTCGCCAAGGCCGCGGCCGAGCTGGCGTTCCGCCGCGATCCGGCCACCACCGAGCGCGTGCGCGCGGCGCTGATCGCGGCGATGCGCCAGCAGAGCAAGACCGTCGCCGACGACTTCGCCCGCCGCTCGGCCGGCGCCGACTACCGCCAGCGTTTCGCCCGTACCCTGCCGGGCCAGGGCCTGTCCAACGATAACCTCGCCGACATCGCCGCGTATCACGTCGCGGTGAACTGGGCGCTGGTGCATCAGGCGCCGATGCCCGCCGGCAAGGCGCTGCTGGCCTTGCGCGATCAGATGCGCGGCTCGTTCGCCGACAACGGCGTGCTGGCCAAGCTGGCGCCGGATCAGCGGCAGTGGGTCGCGGACGACTTCCTGTTCCGGTCGTTGAACTTGGCCGAGAAGGTGGACGGGTTCGCGCGCAAGCCCGAGCCGCAGACGCAGACGCTGTTCGCACAGGCGGCGCGCGAGGATATTCGCCGTACGCTCGGTATCGATCTGCAGGGGTATCGCTTCACTGCCGAGGGGTTGGTGCGGTAGTGCTTTGGGCTTCTTCGTTGTCTGAGCGAAGAGCATCGGGGCTGAAGCCCCTCCCACAACAGCCGGCTGAAGCTCCTCCATAAGCGCCTGCTCAAGGCTCTCCCACCAGCGCGCTAGCGCCGGTTGAGGCGCCGTCCCAGCCACCACGCGCCGGCCGCCACGGCGACGCCCAGGAACAGGGCCAGGCCGCTGCCGCCGGTGCTGACGCGCTCGCTGACCAGGCTTCCGCTGGGCAGCAGCAGGATCACCGCGAACGCCAGGCAGGCGTAGGCGACCACGGTCAGCACCCAGAACAGCCACTGCAGCGCGCGCACCACTTCCCGCTCGGGCTCGCGGTCGTGGGTCGGGCGGTGGGTGCCGCCGCGGCCGAAGCTCCACAGCCAGTGGGTCAAGGTGGCGTTGTCGACGCCGCCGCCGCGCCGGCCCGCGCGCCGCGTCGAGCCTTCGCCGGTGTAGGTCATCTGGTTGGGCGCGTTGTCGCCGCGCTGCTGGACCGCGCGGTCGTTGGCGTTGAGCGGCAGCGAGCGCGGATCGTTGTTGATGGTGTTGGTGCTGACCGACTGCAGCGTCGCGGAAGTCTCCGACGGCGGCGGCGGTGCGTTGGCGGCGGTGTTGGCCGGCGCGTTGGCGTGCTGCAGGGTGTTCATGCGCGCGAACATGCTCTGCTGCGCGGCCAGCGCGTCCTGCGACAGCGAGCCGGCCATCGGCGCGGCCGGGATCGCGTTGGGCGTGTTGTTGGCGACCAGGGTCAGCGTCGGCGCCACGTTGGTGGTGGTCGTGTTGGCGGCGGCCGCCGCCGAGCCGGCCGCGGCCCCGGAGGCCGCGCCGTTGGAGGCCATCGGCGCGCCGATCGTCGCGGTCTGGGCGTTGGCGCTCTGGGCGCTGGCGCCGCTCGCCTGGACCGCGCCGTAGTTCACCACCGGGCGGTCGAGCTGAGCGTACTGCGCGGCGTTGTTGAGCGCGCGCTCGGACAGCGTCGGCGCCGGGTATTGGGTCGGGCCGTTGTTGAACGGATTGACGTTGTTGTTGTTGCCCTGCGCCGACTGGCCCTGCAGCAGGCGGCTGGACGGGTTGTCCGGATTGAGCAGCGGGTTGTTGCTCAGATTGCTGCCGGGCTGGGTATCGGTGCCGGGCAGGCCGTTGTTCGGCAGGGAGTTGTTGGGCAGGCCGTCGTGGGGTTTGGACAGATCCAGCGGCAGGTGGCCGTCCGGACCCGGCAATCCGCCTTCGGGCCCGGGCACGCCCAGGTCGGGGCCGCCGGGAAGGTTCAGGCTGGGCGGTTGCGGGCCGCCCGGCAGGTTTCCGGGCTTGCCGCCGCCCAGGCCCAGCAGGTTGCCGAGAGGATTGCCCGAACCTGGATTGAAGTTGATACCGGACATGGCCGTACTCGTGCGCAGGAACATCCGCCAAGAGCGTGGCGTGCCGTTCGACGGTAATGCCGGACACGCGCCGGGACATCCTCGGGCCGACCCTAGGTTCGCGGCATGCCTTCGATGTCATTCAAGCATCGCGAAGGAAGGCTTGCGCAACGGCCACGATGAATGTGCGTGCGGGGTGCGTCCGTCGCCTCGGCAACGGTCGAGACACGCCGCGTCGCGGCATCAGCGCGCGGCTCATCGGCCGCGGCTTCGATCGGCGTCGTCGTCGCCGCACCGGCCATCGCGATGCGAATCGCGCGACGAAAAATCATCGTCGAATCGAACTTGCCGGCACGCCGCGCGCCGCCCGCGCAGAACGCTGCGCAAAGGTGGCAACGCAGACGCGTGGCGCGCGCAAATGCTCTTGTCGCCTCGTTGTGCTTACGCGAGACTGTGCACGCGGTCTTCGCTCGCGACGCAAGTTCGCAACGCAAGATCGCGATGTCTCGCAGCCACGCCCTCTGTCGTAACCCCACTACTGGAATCAAGATGAGCCGACTGCCCGGCCTCGATCTGCTGCGCGCGATCGCGATCGTTTGGGTGATGTTCTTTCATGCCGCGATGGCCGGGCTGGGCTCGCCGTGGATGCCGATGTCGCAGTTCGGCTGGATGGGCGTGGACCTGTTCTTCGCGCTCAGCGGCTATCTGATCGGCTGGCAGGTGCTGCGGCCGCTGAGCCAGGGCCGGCGGCTGTCGTTCGGCGATTTCTATCTGCGCCGCGCCTTCCGCGTGCTGCCGGCGTTCTGGGTGGTGCTGGCCTTGTACCTGTTGTGGCCGGACTTCCGCGAACGGCCGGGCATGCAGCCGGCCTGGCAGTTCCTGAGCTTCAGCCTGAACCTGCTGATCGACTACGAACACAACAAGGCGTTCTCGCACGCGTGGTCGTTGTGCGTGGAAGAGCATTTCTATCTGGTGTTTCCGCTGCTGGCGATCGCGTTGACGCGCAAGCCGGCGCTATGGAAGACCGGCCTGGTGGTGGCGCTGCTGGTCGGCGGCGGCATGCTGCTGCGCGCCTGGGTCTGGCGGATCAGCCTGCCCGACGGTTCCAACGCCTGGGTCGAAAATGTCTATTACCCGACCTGGATGCGTCTGGACGGTCTGCTGTTCGGCGTCGTGCTCGCGGCGATTCGCGCGTATCGGCCGCGCTGGTGGGAAGCGATGATGCGCCGCTCGGGTTGGCTGGCGCTGCTGGGCGTGATCGGCGTGGCCGCGGCGATCGCGGTATCGCAAGATCGTCTGGGCCTGATGTCCTCGGTGCTGGGATTCCCACTGGTGTCGTTCGGACTGGCGCTGTTGGTCGCGGCGGGCGCGTCGGAACAACGCTGGACCGGACGCCTGCGCGTGCCCGGCGCGGGCTGGTTGGCGGCGACTTCGTTCAGTCTGTACCTGACCCACAAGGCGATGTTCGGCCTGGTTTCGCGCGCTTACGGCGAATCGCTGGAAGCCAACGGCCTGCTCGCCTTCGGCGCATATGCGGCGGCCGCGTTGCTCAGCGGCGCGTTGCTGCATTACGCCGTGGAGCGGCCGTTCTTGCGCCTGCGCGAGCGGCTGGCGCATCGCCGCGCGCAATCGGCGGACGCCGCCGTGACCGCCAACGCCTGAGCGCGGCGGCTCAGCCGCGCGCGGCCTCGTGGGCGAAGCTGCGCCGCAGCGCGAACGCCGCGGCGATCGCGCCGAGCGCGGCCAGCGCGACCGGAATCGACGCCGCCGGCCAACCGGCCGCCTGCACCACGCTGCCGAACAGCGGCGGCCCGATCACCTGGCCCAGGTAGCTGCCCTGCATCAGCAGGCCCACCGCCACCGCGATCAGGGCCGGGCTGGGCACCAACTGCGCGGCGCCGCCGATCGTGCTGGCCGGCAGCAGGCCGCCGGCCATCGAGAACAGCACGCACAACGCGAACACCCACGGCGCCGGCAGGCCCAGCGCGAACGCGCCGACCGCGCTGGCGCCCATCGCCGCGCTCGCCAGCGCGATCAGCATCCAGCGCTGCGCGCCGCGGCGCAGCAGCGCGCCGGCGGCGAGATTGCCGATCACGTTGGAACCCACCGCGACCGCGCTGAGCAGGCCGGCGTCGGCGGCCGAGACCTGCATGCGCTGCATCAGCAAGGTCGGCAGGAAACTCAGCATCGCGTAGAACTGCAGCGCGTACAGGGCGAACACCAGCGCCAGCAGCAGCGGCCCGCGCGCGCCGGCCACCGCCAGCGCGTCGCGCGCGGTCTGCCGCCACGGCGCCGGCGCGGCCGGCGTCTGCGCGCCGCGCACGCCGAACCACAGCACCGCCGCGGCCGCCGCGCACAGCAACGCGTTGAGTTCCCAGTAACCGCGCCAGCCGTCCAGCGCCGCGCCGGTGGCCAGCGCCAGGGCCATGCCGGCGGGCATGTAGCAGCTCCATATCGCGAACACCGTATTGCGGTCCTGCGGCTTCGACAGACGCTGCAGCACGCTGGCGCCGGCGACCGCGAACAGCAGGAAGCCGGCGCCCTCGAGTACGCGCGTGGCCAGCAGCGCCTGCAGGCTGTGGGCCTGACTGCCGAGCGCGCTGCCCAGCGCCATCGCCGCCAATCCGGCGACCTGCAGGCTGCGATCGCCCAGCCGCGCCACCAGCGCGCCGGCCGGCATGCTGGCGAACAGCCCGAGCAGGCCGAACACCGCCATCACCCAGCCGCCCGAGCGCAGATCCAGGCCGAGGTCGGCGCTGAGCGCGGGCAGGGCGATGGCGGTCTTGCCGACCTGCAGCGCGGCGACCAGTCCGCCGAAGAACACCGCCGCGACCGCGAGCCAGTCGGTGCGCGCGATGGCGGGAGCGGCGGGGAGGGGAGAGGTCAGGGCCAGGGATTTCATGCGCGCGGTCGCTGTGGGGACGATGGCGGCCACCTTGCGACCTCAACCAAACTTCAGGTCAACGCGAGACGCCGGAACAGTGCGATCCACGGCGGGCCGGTGCCTTCTAGCGCGAGCCGCTGCGACCCGGGCGGACCCGTCGCGCCGGCCCGTCGCAGCCGCGCAGACCGTGCCCGGTTACGCTGCTCCCCAGTGCAGCGCGTCGTTACCAGGCACGCAAGGCGTGACTACTGTCACTTTTCTTACAAAAACTTGGTGATCTAAGGTGGGGCAAGCTGCGCATAAACGCGTTCGTGTCAGTGAGCATCCAGGAAGGTGGATGGCACGCCGGTGATACCCGGTGTTGTCCGCGACCTGCCGTCCTGATCGGTCCGCCCTGCTTCCCCCGGCAGGAACGGTGAATCCAACTGTCCGGCGCGAGCCGCGACTGTCGTACCGAAGGGCGGGTTTTCCCGCCGCAGCCAGGGGAGTGACCATGCACCGAACCCGCGCCGAACTCGATGGCGATCTATGCCAGCTCAGTGCCGCCTTGCCGATATGGCGCCGGCATTGGCGCGACGACACGGTGTTCTGGCCGCGCGTGGACAGCCTGATCGAACGCCTGCTGACGGTGACCCCGCGGACCGAACGCGGGCACGTGGTGTCCAACATCAATCGCATGATCGCCAGGCAGGGTCTGCAGCACGCGCCTTACGAGTGAGGTGGCGGCGATCATGATCGCGAAGGTGGCTTGAAGGTTGTTCGTAATCTTCGAGGTGCTTCTTGCTCGTCATTCCCGCGAAAGCGGGAATCCAGGGCCTTTCGTGCGAGAACGCCTGAAGTCGCTGGATTCCCGCTTTCGCGGGAATGACGTTCTGGAGGGATGACGCTGAAGCCTCTGGATGTTCGGCTCCGCCAAAGTAAAGCGCAGCCCCGCGTTCGCGGGAATGACGGCTTGGCGAATTGGCGCAGCCCCTACTTCTTGAGCAACTCATCCAGCAACGCAGCCACCCGCGCCGCATAGGCATTGGGCGCGAAGCGTTGCGCGAAGGCGCGGCGCTGTTCGGCGCTGCCGACCACCGACTCGCGGCTCAGCCGGATCATCAACTGCGCCAGCTGGTGGCGGTCGTGCGGATCGAAGCGCGGCATATCCACCGGCGCGACTTCTTCCAGCGCGCCGCCTTCGGCCACCGCGACCGGCGTGCCGGCGGCCAGCGCCTCCAGCACCGGCAGGCCGAAGCCTTCCGCGTAGGACGGCTGCCACAGGCGCTCGGCGTCTTGGTACAGGCGCGCCAGTTCGGCGTCGTCGACCATCGAAAACCAGTGCACGCCGTTGAGCCGCTGCAGCTCCGGCGCGACATCGTGCGCGGCGCCGACCACAACCAGATCCGGGGTGTCGTAGTGCTGGCGGCGCGCGTCCAGCCACGCGCGCAGGAACAAGTCGGCGTTCTTGCGCGGCTCGCGCGTGCCGACCAGCAGCCAGTAACGCGGCGGCAGCGGCAGCTCCATCTGGCCGCGTTCGGCCGGCGCCGGCAGCGGCGCGACCGAATCGGGCAGCACGTAGAGCTTGTGCGCATGCGCCGGGTACAGGCGGCCGCATTCGGCGGTGGTATAGCGCGAGGGCGTCCAGATCGCGTCGGCGGCGGCGATCGAGCGGCCGATGCGGGCCTCGTCGATCAGCCGCGCGGCCAGCGCGCGCCAGCGCGAGGTGTGCGGGCGGCGCAGGGTCAGCCGGAACAGGTCGTGCAGCAACAACACCTGACGCACCGCCGCCGGCTTGCGCCAGACCGGCAGGCCGCCGTTGGCGGTAGCGATATAGACGTCGATGCGCTCCTCGCGCAGCGCCGAGGGCAGGAAGCCGGCCTCGTAGCGCCAGCGCCGGCGCAGGCCGGGTTCGTCCGCCAGCGAGGCGGGCAGCAGGTCGGCGGCGACCGCGATGGCGCGGTGCGGGTGGCCGACCGGGGCTTCGGTGAACAACACCGTCTCGGTATCGGCGCGGCGGCGGAGGGCGCGTTCCAGCGCCAGCACCTGGCGACCGGGCGCGCTGTGCGGGGCCGCGGTCGCGGCGCGGTAGTCCAGGCCTATGCGCATGCCGGCCTCGCGGGCGAGGGCGGCGCCGGGATGCCCGGCCGCGCGGAAGCGAAGATCGCGTTGGAATACGGAAGCTTCATCGGTTGCTGCAGGCCCTGGGCAGAACGACTAACGGGACATGCAGCCGAGTCAGCTTCTCTCCATTAGTGCGAACATCGTCACATTTATTATGTGACCACCGGCCATCGTAAGAGCAGTCATCTTTGAGTCCGTTCATGAAGATGCTGAACGAAATCGGGTCCCGGTTCAGGCCGGCGTCTGACGGCGCCGTCACGACGCGCTTGACACCCTGAGGCGGTCGGGCCTTTATTACCCGAGCTATTTAACCTATTGGTTCAGTTCATATGCCCGCCGATTCGCTCAGCACCACGTTCGCCGCCCTGGCCGATCCGACCCGGCGCGCGATTCTGGCCCGCCTCGCCAGCGGCGAAGCCGGCGTGACCGAGTTGGCCGAACCTTTCCAGATGAGCCTTCCGGCGATCTCCAAGCACATCAAGGTGCTCGAGCGCGCCGGCCTGATCGCGCGCGGCCGCGAGGCGCAGTGGCGCCCGTGCCGGCTGGAAACCGCGCGGCTGCAGGAGGTCGAAGGCTGGCTGGACCGCTACCGGCAGTTCTGGGACCAGCGCCTGCAGCGGCTCGACGACTACCTGATCCAGTTGCAGGCCAGCGCAGAGGCATCGCATGGGCACGAAACCGAGTAGCCGGCTGCGGTTCGGCCAGTTCCCGATGGGCCGGCTCCCGATGGGCCGCGCCCGCATCCTTGCCGCGCGCCGGCCGGAGCACGCCCATGGCTGACGCCGGCTCGCCCGCGCGCAAGCCCGGCGGCGCGCCGGACCCGTCCGCGCGCGCGCCGTGCTGCGGCTTGCCCAGTCCGCTCGCCAGCGCGATCCGGGTGACCGTCGGCGCGCATGCTGCACCGGCTGCGCCTGCGAATTCCGGCGCGACCGAGGTTGCGGCCAAACCGGGCAAACCCGCGCGCGCCTGAGTCGCGGCGTCGCGGTTCGATCAACGGTTGTCGGCGGCGCGCGCCGTGATGCTGCCGGCGTTGGCGCGTGCACGCGTTCGTCGATCCTGAGGTGACCGAGCATGTCGTGCGCTTCGTGCACCTTGTGCTCGATGTGTGTCATCGCATCGAAGGCAATCGCAAGCGCAGCCAAGCACAATCGCAATCCGAGCACATCGCCGTGTGTGCGGGCGATACGAGTGCGTTGTCGCGGTTAGCGTGCGGCGTTCATGCCGCATCGCCGCATCACGGTCGGCGCGACTGCAGCGATCGCATTTCGATGCATATCCAACACGCTCAGCATCGCCTCGCATCCTGCAGCGCCGCGCACGCGTCGCCCCTCACGCAAGCCGCCCGTACCTAGCAACTCTTCATCGCGCATCGCCACCGCCGACACGCGATCGCATCGCGCCGCGCATCCGTTCGACACACTCCGCAAAGTTGCGTGACGCTGAAACGGACCTTCGTCCAAGTACGAGTTCACCGCCAAGCATTAACGTCGGTGTTCGCGCGTCGCGGCCATGGTCGCGACGCGCCGCTGTTCGGCGTCGATGCAGGGGATCGACAGAAAAAGCCGTATTTCCCGCGATTTCGCAACCGATGCACATCCGGTTACGTGCTCGCGCGCAGCGTTGTTTATCGCGCTGCACAACGGCGCGCGCCGGTATTTTTGAAACTGATCGTCGTCATCGCAGTACCCCAGGGAATCCAGTCACAGGAGCCGACCATGCCGCACGCCACCCTCAGCCGCGCTATCCGCCGCGCGCTGTTCGCCGCCACCATCGCCAGCGTCGCACCGGCTGCGGCCTACGCGCAGGATGCGCCGCCCACCACCACGCTCGACCGCATCGAAGTCACCGGTTCCAACATCAGCCGCGGCGACATGGAGACCGCATCGCCGGTCCAGGTCGTCAGTCGCGAAGAGATCGACCGCACCGGCAAGGCGACCATCGCCGAATACCTGCAGACCCTCACCACCGATGGCTCCGGCTCGGTGCCGCGCAGCTACGGCACCGGTTTCGCCGCCGGCGGCACCGGCATTTCGCTGCGCGGGCTCGGCGCGGGTTCGACCCTGGTGCTGTTGAACGGCCGCCGCACCGCGCCCTACGGCCTGGCCGACGACGGCCAGAAAGTATTCACCGACCTCAGCACCATTCCGCTCGACGCGGTGGAACGCGTGGAAGTGCTCAAGGACGGCGCCTCGGCCATTTACGGCTCCGACGCCATCGCCGGGGTGGTCAACATCATCCTGCGCAAGGAATTCAACGGCGTCACCGTGCGCAGTTCCTACGGCGTGTCCGGCGAAGGCGACGGCCAGCAGGCGAAAGCCTCGGTCACCTTCGGCTTCGGCAACCTCGCCGAAGATCGCTACAACGTGTTCTTCAACATCGAAGGCAGCCAGACCGACGAAATCCAGGTCGCCGACCGCCGCGACCGCAAGTGGATCGGCACCGGCGATGCGCGCCGCTGGGGCTACAGCCAGACCAAGCGTTTCATGAACGGCTACATCCTCGACGGCGATGCCACGCAATCGCCGGCCGGCAGCGTCAAGAATCCCGGCACCGGCCAGTACGTGGGCCTGCCCGGCTGCGCGCAGCTCTCGCCAGTGACGCCGCAGGACCCGGCCGGCGGCTGTCTGTGGCAGTCGGGCCAGTTCAACAGCCTCACGCCCGAAGAGAAGTACGTGAATCTGTTCGGCCGCGGCACCTTCGCCATTTCGGATAATTTCGAGGCGTATGTCGAAGCCGGGTATTCGAAGAAGAAGAGCACCTTCTACAACACTCCATCGACCGTCTCCGGCGCCTGGGGCTATCCCGGCGGCCCGGTCAACGCCGATTCCGGCGACGGCGCGGTGGTGCTGGGACCGAATCATCCCGACAATCCCTTCCCCGGCCAGAGCGCGAACCTGCGCTACGCCGCGTTCGACGTCGGCCCGCGCATCATCCGCAGCGATAGCGAATTCAGCCGCATCCTCGCCGGCATCAAAGGCACCGCCGGCGCCTGGGACATGGACGTGGCCTATCTGCATTCGCAGAGCGACCTGACCAACACCCGCGACGGCTTCCTGCGCTACAGCGCGGTGCGCGACGCGCTCACCAACGGCACCGGCCCGGGCGGCTACTGGCGCATCGGCCAGAACGCCAACCTCAACTCGCAGGCGTTGTACGACTACATCTCGCCGACCATCCACGCCGACGGCAAGACCACGCTGGATCTGTTCGACATCAAGGGCTCGCGCTCGCTGATGGACTTGAAGGGCGGCTCGCTCGGTGTCGCCCTGGGCGCGGAATGGCGGCGGCAGAAGGCCGAACTCAAGCCGCAGACCTACACCGACATCGGCGACATCATCGGCCTGGGCTATTCGTCCTACAGCGGCACGCAGGAAGTCGCCGCGGCTTACGCCGAAGTGGTCGCGCCGGTGCTGGAAAGCCTGGAGCTGTCCGGCGCGGTGCGCTTCGACAGCTACAAGGGCGGCGACAACGCCACCACGCCCAAGTTCGGCGTGAAGTGGCAGCCGATCCAGCAACTGGCGCTGCGCGCGACCTACGCGGAAGGTTTCCGCGCGCCCAACCCGGCCGAATCGGGCAAGGGCGGCCTGGCCGGTTTCGCCGCCGCCGCCGATTCGCTGCGGTGCCCCGGCGGCAATCCGGCGCCGGGCGGCAGCGTGCGCGATTGCGACATCCAGATCGCGGTGATCACCAGCCCCAACCCCGACCTCAAGCCGGAAGAATCCAAGAGCTACACCGTCGGCCTGGTGTTCGAGCCCACGCCCAACACCACGGTGACTCTGGACGGCTGGAAGATCGAGCGCACCAACGAGATCAACGTGGAAACCACCGACGCGGCGATCGCCGCCGGCCACGTGATCCGCAGCGACAACAACCTGCCGGGCCAGCCCAACAGCGGCACCTTGCTCGCCGCGCTGGCCAACTACGTCAATTCGGCCTCGACCACGGTGCGCGGCGTCGATCTGGACGTGCGCCAGCGTTTCGATCTGAGCGCGCACGGCAAGCTCAACCTGGATCTGCAGTGGAGCCACGTCAGCAGCTTCGAGCGCGAGGAAGAAGACGGCAGCAAGCTGGAATTCGCCGGCACCCACGGCAATTGCGACGTCACCAACTGCATCGGCACGCCCAAGGACAAGATCAACTTCGGCGCGACCTGGGAAATCGGCAACTTCAGCCTCAGCGGCATCGCCAACTACGTCTCCAGCTTCAAGAACGTGCGCTCCAAGGGCGGCACCTGCGCCAGCCGTTACGCCGACGGCACCGAAGCGCCGGGCGGTTGCCGGATTCCTTCGTTCACCACCTTCGATCTGTCCGGACGCTGGAAAGCGCAGGACGGCGTGGAAGTATTCGGTTCGATCCAGAACCTGACCGACAAGATCGCGCCGCTGGATCCGCTGACCTACGGCGCGATCAACTACAACCCGATGCACTCCAGCGGCGCGATCGGCCGCTACTTCACCCTCGGAGTGAAATACACCTTCAACTGAGCCCTCTCTCCAGCCGTTAAGGCGTTTTGCGCGTTTCATCTTCGTGGGCGCGCTTTTGCCGGCCCGTTCCCCTCGCGGCGGAACGGGCCGTTTTCTTTTGCGCGCGGCGGCGCGTCGGGCGATGCGCCGACTGAATCGTTCCCCAGGCCGGTGCCGCGCAACGCGGCCGGATGGCCCTGCCTGATCGAAGCCGCAACGGCTTGATCATCACCATCACGGCTTGATCGCCGTCGCGATCGCCATCGCGGCCAGCGTGCGCATCGCCGCCGCTGCGAACATCGCCGATGCATGAATCCGCGTAGCGAATGGGGCGCCGCATCGATACGGCGCGTCGCGGCCCGCGCTCGCGATGCGGACTTTCAGTGCCGGCGAATCGCCATCGAGTCGCATATAAAAAATAAAGATCGCCGATAAAAACACGGGCGATGTGGACTGAATATTTCTTCCATCAACATCGCATCACACATCGTGATCAGATCCGGCACAGAAGACTAAATACCTCTGAATTTCAAGGGGTTTGGTCGATGGACTGTAGCGACGCAAGCGTTTAGTTTTCGTTGCGCGACGCGTGTCAGGCGCGTCGTCGCGGGGGCGAATCCAACGGTGATCACGGGCGCTTCCATCGCGTGCGCTCATGTCATGCCGAGTGCCGGAATCTAAGCCGCGCGGCGGCTGCGAATGGGTACGGCCTCATTCAAATCTCTGTCGTCCGTTCGTTGAATTCAATCTCATGGAGTCGATCATGCAGTACGCAACGCTCAGCCACGCCATCCGGCGCGCACTCATCGCCGCCGGTCTCATCGCCCTGCCGGCGATGGCCGTGGCCCAGGAGTCACCGCAGCCGAAGGCGCAGGACAACGCGACGACGCTGGACCGGATCGAAGTCACCGGTTCCAATATCAGCCGCGGCGACATGGAAACCGCATCGCCGGTGCAGGTGGTGACGCGCGCGGAGATCGACCGCACCGGCAAGGCCAGCATCGCCGAATATCTGCAGACGCTGACCTCCGACGGCGCCGGCTCGGTTCCCAAGAGCTTCGGCAACGGCTTCGCCGGCGGCGGCACGGCGGTATCGCTGCGCGGCCTGGGCGCGGGCTCGACCCTGGTGCTGTTGAACGGCCGCCGCATGGCGCCGTTCGGCCTGGCCGACGACGGCCAGAAAGTGTTCACCGACCTGAGCACCATTCCGATGGACGCGGTGGAGCGCGTGGAAGTGCTCAAGGATGGCGCTTCGGCTATTTACGGCTCCGACGCCATCGCCGGGGTGATCAACATCATCCTGCGCAAGGAATACACCGGCAGCACCGTGCGCATGTCCTACGGCGTATCCGGGGAAGGCGACGGCCAGCAGACCAAGGCTTCGATTACGCACGGCTTCGGCAAGCTCGCCGACGACGGCTACAACATGTTCTTCAACATCGAGGGCAGCCAGACCGACGAAATCCAGGTCTCCGACCGCGCCGATCGCAAGTGGATCGGCACCGGCGACACCCGCCGCTGGGGCTACGACATCACCAGCCAGTTCCTGTCCGGCTACATCACCCCGGACGGCGCCTCGGCGAGCTCTTCCCCGGTCGGCAACGTGCGCGGTCCGGGCGGCGTATACCAATCGCTGGGCACGGCGGCCGATTGCGCGAAGTTCTCTTCGCTCGCGCCCGATCCGGGCCATGGTTGCGTGTGGCAGCACGGCGAGTTCCGCAGCCTGACCCCGGAAGAGAAGTACGTGAACCTGTTCGGCCGCGGCACTTTCACTGTGTCGGACACCTTCGAGGCCTACATCGAAGCCGGTTATTCGAAGAAAAAGACCACCTTCGTCAATACCCCGTCGCAAGTGTCGGGCGCCTGGGGTTATCCCGGTGGCCCGGTCAACGCCAGCAGCGGTGCCGGTGCGGTCGTGCTGGGCGAATCGCATCCGGACAATCCGTTCCCGGGGCAGCGGCCGAATCTGCGCTACTCGGCCTGGGACGTCGGTCCGGCCGTGATACGCAACGACAACCGTTTCAGCCGCTTTCTCGCCGGCATCAAGGGCAGCGCCGGCAGTTGGGACGTGGATGTCGCCTACCTGCATTCGCAAACCTCGCTGCGCAACGAGCGCACCGGGTTCCTGCACTACGGCCGCGTGCGCGAGGCGCTGACCACGGGCACCAATCCGGGCGGCTACTGGCGCCTGGGCACGCAGGCTTCTGCGAACAGCAAGGCCTTGTACGACTATATTTCGCCGACCATCCACGCCGACGCGCGGACCAAGCTCGACCTGTTCGACGCCAAGGGTTCGCGCACGCTGTTCGATCTGCCCGGCGGCGCGTTCGGCATCGCCCTGGGCGCCGAGTACCGGCGTCAGACGGTCGAGCTGACGCCGCAGAGCTACACCGACCAGGGCCAGATCATCGGGTTGGGCTATTCGGCGTACTCGGGCAAGCAGGAAGTCGCCGCGGCCTATGTCGAAGCGGTGGCGCCGGTGCTCGATAGCCTGGAACTGTCCGCCGCGGTGCGTTACGACAGCTACAAGGACGGCGACAGCGCGACCACGCCGAAGTTCGGCTTCAAGTGGAAGCCGGTGGAGCAGCTCTCGCTGCGCGGCACCTACGCCGAAGGCTTCCGCGCGCCGAACCCGGCCGAGTCGGGCAAGGGCGGCCTGGTCGGGTTCACCACCGCGCGCGATCCGGTGCGTTGCCCGGGCGGCGCACCGGCACCGGGCGCCAACGCCAGCGACTGCGCGACGCCGCTGGCGTTGATCATCAGTCCCAATTCGCAGCTCAAGCCGGAGGAGTCCAAGAGCTACACCGTCGGCCTGGTGTTCGAACCTACCTCCACCACCACGATCACCCTGGACGGTTGGAAGATCGTGCGCAGCAACGAGATCAACGTGGAAACCACCGCCGCGGCGATCGCCGCCGGCCGTATCCTGCGCAACGACGACCTGCTGGGCGGCGTACCCGGCACCGGCACTTTGCTGGCCGCGCAGGCGGCCTACATCAACTCGAACCGGACCACGGTGCAGGGCGTGGATCTGGACGTGCGCCAGAGCTTCGAGTTGGGCGACTACGGCAAGCTGGGCCTGGACCTGCAATGGAGCCACGTCAGCAAGTTCGAGCGCGAAGAGGCCGACGGCCGCACGATCGAGTTCGTCGGCAGCCACGGCAACTGCGATGCGACCAACTGCATCGGCACGCCGAAGGACCGCATCAACCTCGGCGCGACCTGGGACTACGGCCGCATGAGCCTGAGCGCGGTGGCCAATTATGTCTCCGGCATCCGCAACGTCTACGACGCCAGCCAGACCTGCACGGCGAACGTCGGTTGCCGCCTGCCCTCGTTCACCACCTTCGACCTGTCCGGCCGCTGGAAGGCGGTGGACGGCATCGAGGTGTTCGGTTCGATCCAGAACCTGACCGACAAGATCGCCCCGCTCGACGCCTTCACCTACGGCGCGGTGAACTACAACCCGATGCACTCCAGCGGTGCGATCGGCCGCTATTTCACCGTCGGGGTGAAGTACAGCTTCGACTGATCGGTCTCTCCGGCCGTTCAGGCCTGCGCGTGCGCCGTCCTGCGATTGCGCTGCTGCGGCCCGTTCCCCTGGCGGCGGAACGGGCCGTTTTCTTTTGCGCGCGGCGGCGGCCCGGAAAACCGGCACCGCGTCGCGGTTCGGCGGTCCGAACCCGGGTCCGCGCCGCTCGCCGGCTTCCGGCCGTGTCGATTCCGCGCCGACCCGTTCGTCGTCCTGATAAGCCGCCGCGCCGCGTCCCGCCGGGACGCCGCGGTGGCTGCCAGCCCGAGGACCACGACCATGAAATTCATGCTGATAGTCAAAGCCACTGCCGACACCGAAGCCGGGGTGATGCCCGACACCGAACTGCTCACCGCCATGGGCGCCTACAACGAAGAACTGGTCAAGGCCGGGGTCCTGCTCGCCGGCGAAGGCCTGCATCCCAGCTCGCGCGGCGCGCGGGTGTATTTCGACGGCCGCGCCCGCCGGGTGGTGGACGGGCCCTTCGCCGAGGCCAAGGAACTGATCGCCGGGTTCTGGCTGATCCAGGCGCGCTCGCTCGAAGAAGCGCTGGAGTGGGTCAAGCGCGTACCGAACCTGCAGGGCGAGCAGGGGCAGATCGAAGTGCGCCAGTTGTTCGACCCGGCCGATTTCGGCGACGAGCTGACTCCGGAGTTGCGCGCGGCCGAAGCCAGCCTGCGTGAACAGGTCGCCGGCCGCCCGGCCTGAACACGGCGCGCGGAAAATTTTCGCCGCGCCTTGTCGATCCATGCCGTTCCGGTTCGTCGTCAGTACAGCAGCCGCGCTTTCCTCCCCCGCCCGCGCGCCGCTGCGACTGCCGACGAACCGGCGTTCCCCCGACACACATTCAAAAGGACACCGCCACCATGCAACTCAATACCTACCTCTCCTTCAACGGCGACTGCCGCCAGGCCTTCGAGTTCTACCTCAAGACCCTGGGCGGCAAGATCCACGCGCTGATGCCGTTCGGCGACACCCCCGGCTGCGAATCGCTGAGCGCGGAGGAGCGCGAGAAGATCATGCACGGCTGCTACGAGCTCGACGGCTTCTTCCTGATGGGCACCGATGCCACGCCGCTGTACCCGTACCAGGGCGTCAACGGCGCCCATGTCGCCCTGACCCTGGGCGATGCCGATATCGCGCGCCGCGTGTTTGAAGCCTTCGCCGACGGCGGCAACGTGCAGATGCCGCTGCAGGAAACCTTCTGGGCCAAGGCCTACGGCATCGTCACCGACCGCTTCGGCGTGCCGTGGATGATCAACTGCGTCGAGGAAATCGGCTGCGTCGAGACCGATCAGGCCGCCTGAACCCGGCGCCGCTGCGACGGCGCGGCGCGCGCGGCTTCGCGCCGTCGCGCCCGCCGTCGTGGGCGCTGCACGGATCGCCGTCGGCGCGGTTTTCGTAAACATAAACACGCCTTACGGCCCACGACCCTTGCGACCCGGCGCGCGAGGTGGTGTCATCCGTCGCCATGACGGCCACCGACACCCACCGCGCCATCGACGCCGTATGGCGCATCGAATCGGCCAAACTCATTGCCGGCCTGACGCGCATGGTGCGCGACGTCGGCCTGGCGGAAGAACTCGCCCAGGACGCGCTGGTGGTGGCCCTGGAGAAATGGCCCGAGACCGGCGTGCCCGACAACCCGGGCGCGTGGCTGATGCAGACCGCCAAGAACCGCGCCATCGACCGGCTGCGGCGCAAGAAGCTGCTCGACCGCAAGCACGAGGAAATCGGCTACGAGATCGAGTCCAGCCTGGACGAGGTCGAAGAAGCGTTCTTCGACAAGCTCGACGACGACATCGGCGACGATCTGCTGCGCCTGGTCTTCATCTCCTGCCATCCGGTGCTGTCCACCGAAGCGCGGCTGGCGCTGACCCTGCGCCTGCTCGGCGGCCTGACCACCGATGAGATCGCGCGCGCGTTCCTGGCCAGCGAACCGACCATCGCCCAGCGCATCGTCCGCGCCAAGCGCACCCTGGCCGACGCGCAGGTGCCGTTCGAAGTGCCGCGCGGCGAGGAACTGGCCCAGCGCCTGTCCTCGGTGCTGGAAGTGATCTACCTGATCTTCAACGAAGGCTATTCGGCCACCGCCGGCGACGACTGGATGCGCCCGGGGCTGTGCGAGGACGCCTTGCGCCTGGGCCGCATCCTGGCCGGGCTGATGCCGAACCAGGCCGAAGTGCACGGCTTGGTCGCGCTGATGGAAATCCAGGCCTCGCGCGCGAAGGCGCGCACCGCCCCGGACGGCCAGCCGATCCTGCTGCTGGACCAGGACCGCTCGCGCTGGGACCGCATCCAGATCCAGCGCGGCCTGAGCGCGCTCGAACGCGCGGTGCAGCTGAGCGGTTCCAACGGCCCGTACGCGCTGCAGGCCGCGATCGCCGCCTGCCACGCGCGCGCGGTCACCGCGCAGGACACCCCGTGGCCGCGCATCGCCGCGCTGTATCAGCAACTGGCCTTGCGCACGCCCTCGCCGGTGGTCGAACTCAATCGCGCCGTGGCGCTGTCGATGGCGTTCGGCCCGCAGGCCGGCCTGGACCTCGTCGACACCTTGCTCGACGAACCGTCGATGAAGCACTACCACCTGCTGCCGACCGTGCGCGGCGACCTGCTGTTCAAACTCGGCCGGCGCGAAGAAGCGCGAGCCGAGTTCGAGCGTGCCGCCGCGCTGACGCGCAATGCGCGCGAGCGCGAGCTGCTGTTGGGGCGCGCCGCGCAGAGCGTGTGAACGCGGGATCGCGTTGAGCTTGCGGCATCGCCGTCAGCGGTGTCGCGAGGTCTTTTGTAGGAGGGCCTTCAGGCCCGAAGCTCTTCGACCCGATCGCCGACATCTAAAATCGCGAGCGAAAGACTTCGCGATATTGAAGAATAAATCTGCGGATTGCTTTGATAGCGCCGGATAGCTGAGAGGAAAGCATCGGGCCTAAAGGCCCTCCCACAAAAATATCCGCAGCCGCGAAGTCTGTTGTGGGAGGGCCTTTCAGGCCCGATGCTCTTCGGCCCGATCGCTGTTATTTCAAATTGCGAGTGAAAGACATCGCGATGTTGAAGAATCAATCCGTGGATCGCTTCGATAGCGCCGGACAACTGAGCGAAGAGCGTCGGGCCTGAAGGCCCTCCCACAAAAATATCCGCAGCCGCGAAGTCTGTTGTGGGAGGGCCTTTCAGGCCCGATGCTCTTCGGCCCGATCGCTGTTATCTCAATCGCGCATGAAAGACTTCGCGATATCGAAGAGCCAACGGCCAGATCGCTTCGAAAGTTCCGAGCAACTGAGCGAAGAGCGTCGGGCCTGAAGGCCCTCCCACAAAAATATCCGCGGCCGCGAAGTCTGTTGTGGGAGGGCCTTTCAGGCCCGATGCTCTTCGCTACGATCGCCGCCATCTCAATCTCTTCAAAGCGGTGACGCGAAAGCGCCTCCGATTGCGATGCAAACCGGGCCGGAGGTCGAAAACCGGAACTACCGCGTTGCTCGATACGCACCGCTCAAGACCTTGATGGTTGTTGCGCAACTCCTGAGTATTCAAGGCGGCGCCGCGCTCCACCGATTCGGATCGCTCGCGCCTACCTCACCCGCCCAGGAGTATCGCCATGTTGCGTTCATTGATCGGCACGGTGTTAGCGTTCGCTCTGAGTTTCCCCGTCGCCGCCGGCGTACCGCCTTTTCCCGCGTCTTTCCGCACGCAGGACATCGCCGCCAACGGCGCCACCTTGCACGTGCGCATCGGCGGACAGGGCCCGGCCGTCGTGTTGTTGCACGGGATGGGCGACACCGGCGACATGTGGGCGCCGCTGGCCGGCGTGCTGGCGCGCGACCACACGGTGGTGATACCCGATCTGCGCGGCATGGGGCTGTCTTCGCATCCGGAAGGCGGCTACGACAAGAAAAATCAGGCCGCCGACGTGCGTCAGGTATTGGAGATGCTGGGGATCGACCACGCCGTCGTGGTTGGACACGACATCGGAATCATGGTCGCGTTCGCCTATGCCGTGCGTTACCCGCAACTGACCGACAAGCTGGTGATAATGGACGCGCCCCTGCCGGGCATTCCGCCGTGGGAGCAGACCTTGCGCGATCCGGGGAAATGGCACTTCGATTTCGGCGGCAAGGATATGGAGCGGCTGGTGGCGGGCCGCGAGCGGATTTACCTCGACCGTTTCTGGAACGAGTTCGCCGGCGACCCGGGCAAGATCGACGAAGCCACGCGTCGTCACTACGCCGCGTTGTACGCACGCCCAGGAGGCATGCATTCGGTCTTCGCCCAATTCCACGCCATGCGCCAGGACGCGCTGGACAATCGCGCGGTGCTGGCGAACAAACTCGCCATGCCGGTGCTGGCCGTCGGCGGCGAAAAATCCTCGGGCGCGGATGTGGCGTCGATGATGCGCAATGCCGCGACCGATGTCAGCGAGGTCGTCATTCCCGGCGCCGGCCACTGGCTGATGGAAGAAGCCCCGCAGCCCACGGTTGCCGCGGTGCGCGCATTCATCGACAAGCCCTAGGGCCGTTGCATCGTTTTCAGAAGCCGCTTTCCCGCGGCTGAGAGGAAAGCGTCGGGGCTGAAGCCCCTCCCACAAAAACTGCGAGGTATGTTGTGGGAGGGGCTTCAGCCCCGACGCTCTTCGCTCCGATCGCCGCGCACTTCAATCGCGCGTACTCGACTCCCAAGCCGCATGCGTCACCCCCGGCAGGCGACGCAATCGCTCCACCACGGCATCCAACTCGGCGGCATCGACCGCGGTGCTGACCAACACCGCGACGATCTCCACCGAGGTCTCGCCGTGCTCGTCCAGATCGACATCGCCGACCGGATAGTTCGCCGCTTCCAGATGCTCGACCAAGGCCTCGCGAGCGGCCGGCGCGAGTTCGGGCTCGACCGTCAGGCGCACCTCGTAGGTCGCCTCGGAGGTCTGCTCATCGATCGGAATGCGGTTGATCGCATTGACCAGCGGCCGCAGCAAGGTGTTGCCGGCGATCACGAACCCGGTCAGCAGCGCGCCTTCGGCGATCATGTCCGCGCCGGTGCAGGCGCCGACCGCGGCCGAGCACCACAAGGTCGCCGCGGTGTTGAGCCCGCGCACGTTCATGCCTTCCTTCATGATCACGCCGGCGCCGAGAAAGCCGATGCCGGACACCACATAGGAAATCACCCGTACCGCCTCGACGCTGCCGGCCAGGCGCATGCCCAGATCGACAAACGCCGCCGCGCCGACCGCGACCAGCACGTTGGTGCGCAATCCCGCGGTGCGCTGGCGGTACTGGCGTTCGGCGCCGATCAAGGTGCCGAGCACGAAGGCCGCGGCCAGGCTCAGCACGGTGTCGAGAAACGGATACAACTGGAAGGTCTGGATGAAACGCATGGACGACTCCGTTCGGTGCGATCGGTACGGCGGGCGATGAAGGCGAAGCGGCGGCCGCCGCGGCTCAGCTGGGGTTGTCCAGGCTGAAGCGGTCGGCGTCTTCGTCATAAGCGAAATACTCCGCATAGCGTGCCCACGCCGTGACCGCGCGCAGGGTCGAGGCGGCGTAATCGGCCGACATGTGGTCTTCGAGTTCGTCGCGAAAGCGCCCGGCCGGGGCGCGATGGCTAGCGCGTTCGTCGAGTACGCGGCGGATATGCGCGGCCAACGGCACGTAGGCGGCCAACTGCTGGGCGAACAGCCGCTTGCGCGCGTCGATGCCGTCCTGGGCGAACCGTTGCCCGGCTTCGCTCAAGCGCAGGTCGCCATCGTCGAGTTCGGCCAGCCGCAGCAGTTGCAGGCTTTCGGCGATCGGAAACAGTTCGTCCACCTCCATCTGCAGATGCGCGGCCAATGCCGGCAAGTCGGCGCGGCCGCGATAGGGCGCGGCGGCGACGGCTTCGATCAGGCCGGCGATCAGATTGCTGGACACCTGCGGCAAGGCCGCGGCCAGAACGGCGCGCGCGCCGCCGCCTTCGCGCGGCGCCACCGCCGAGGGCGAGCCGGTCATGCGCGCGTAAATCGCATCGACCAGGGCGCGGAACACCGGATCCAGACGGTCGCGCGGTTGCGCCAGATCGACCCGGATCTCATCGACCACCCGGCCCGGATTGGAACCGAAGATCACGATGCGGTCGCACATCAGCACCGCTTCCTCGATGTTGTGCGTGACCATCAGCATCGCCTGGATCGGCATGCGGCCCTCGCTCCACAGATCCAGCAGATCGGTGCGCAGGGTTTCCGCGGTCAGCACGTCCAGCGCCGAGAAGGGCTCGTCCATCAACAGCACCTTGGGCTGCACCACCAGCGCGCGCGCCAGGCCCACGCGCTGGCGCATGCCGCCGGACAGCTCCTTCGGATACGCGCTTTCGTAGCCGTCCAGACCGATCAGGTCGATCGCCGCGAGCGCGCGCTGGCGGCACAGCGCCGGCGCGATGCCGCGCGCTTCCAGGCCGAGTTCGACGTTCTGCAGCACCGTCAGCCACGGAAACAGGGCGAAGCTTTGGAACACCATGGCGATGTCGGCCGGCGCCTGCGACAAGGGCGTGCCGCAGAACGCGACCTCGCCTTCGCTGGGCCGGATCAGCCCGGCGATCGCGCGCAGCAAGGTGGATTTGCCCGAGCCCGAACGGCCGAGCAGGCCGACGATCTCGCCGGCGCGCAACGTCAGATCGACGCGATCGAGCACCAGCAGCGGCGCCGCGCCGGCCTTGTCGTAGCTCTGGCGCAGGCCGCGCACTTCGACCAGCGCGGCGGATTGGGTGTTGAGGGTGTGGGAGAAGTTCATGGTGTTGCTCCGATGAAATCCGCGAGCGCGCGGCTCGCTTTGAACGAAAAGAGGGTGCGTGCTCAATCCAGCCGCAGCCGGCGTTCGGCGTACACGTACATGGGCCGCCACACGGCGCGATTGAACAGCGTCACGAACAGCGACATCACCGCCACGCCGAGCATCACCCGATGGAAATCGCCGGCCTCGGTGGCGCGGGCGATGTAGGCGCCCAGCCCGTGCGCTTGCACGCGCTGATCGCCCCAATGCACCAGTTCGGCGACGATGCTCGCGTTCCACGAGCCGCCCGACGCGGTCAGCGCGCCGGTGACGTAGTAAGGAAAGATTCCCGGCAGGATCGCCCGCCGCCACCAGGTCCACGAACGCAGGCGGTAGACGCTGGAGGCTTCGCGCAGGTCGGTGGGAAACGCGCTGGCGCCGGCGATGACGTTGAACAGGATGTACCACTGCGTGCCCAGCACCATCAGCGGCGACAGCCAGATGTCCGGATCGGCGCCAGTGGAGACGATCGCGATCACCGCCACCGGGAACAGCACATTGGCCGGAAACGCGGCAAGGAACTGCGCCAAGGGCTGCACGCGCGCGGCCAGCCGCGGACGCAATCCGATCCACACGCCGACCGGCACCCAGATCAGGCTCGCGATCGCGATCAGCACCGCCACGCGCAGCAAGGTCGCCAGGGCGCCGCCGAAGGCTTGCGCGACATCGCTGGCGTTCAAGGTCTGGCGGCCGTAGTCGAAGGCGTACCACGCGCCCCAGGCGGCGAGGGCCAGCACCGCGGCCAGCCACAGGCGATCGATCCAGTTCGTCGCGCGCGCGGCGGACGGCGCGGCGGCGATCGCGCGTCGGCGCCAGCGCAGCCGCATCGCGCGCTGCCACAGCCACGCCAGCGGCCGCAGCGCGCGCTTGACCAGGCGCGTGCGACGCGCCAACTCGTACACCCACGAACGCGGGCGCTGCTGGCCGGCGGTGGTCTCGACCCGGAACTTGTCCGCCCAGGCGACGATGGGCCGGAACAGCAACTGATCGTAGAGCGCGATCAACACCGCCATCGCCGCCACCGCCCAGCCGACCGCGGCGAAATTTTTCTGCGCGATCGCCATGGCGAGATACGAACCGATCCCCGGCAACTCGACCGTGGTGTCGCCGACGGTGATCGCCTCGGAAGCGACCACGAAGAACCAGCCGCCGGACATCGACATCATCATGTTCCACACCAGCCCCGGCGCCGCGAACGGCGCCTCCAGGCGCCAGAAGCGCTGCCATGCGCTCAGGCCGAAGCCGCGGCTGACCTCGTCGAGATCGCGCGGCACCGTGCGCAGCGACTGATAGAACGAGAACGCCATGTTCCAGGCTTGGCTGGTGAAGATCGCGAACACCGCCGCGCATTCGGCGCCGAGCTGGCGCCCAGGAAACAGGCCGAGGAAGAAGGTCACGGTGAAGCTCAGGAAACCGAGCACCGGCACCGACTGCAGGATGTCGAGCGCGGGCACGATGATGCGTTCCGCGCGCCGGCTCTTCGCCGCCCAGGTGGCGATGAGGAAGGTGAACAACAGCGAGGCCAGCATCGCCGCGAACATGCGCAAGGTGGTGCGCAGCGCGTACTCGGGCAGGTGCGAGGGAGCGAGCGAGACCGGATGCTGCGACAGCAGCGCCAGCGGATCGCGCGCCGCGGCCGCGCCGTGCGCCAGCAAGGCCGCGGCGGCGATCAGCAACGCGAACGCGATCAGGTCATAGACATTGGGCCACACCCGGGCGCGCGCGAGCGCGGCCAGGAGCGGGAACTGCGAACGTGGACGGAGTGCGGACTTCATGGCGAACCTCGATTCGGCTCAGTGGAACGGCGCCGCCGGTGCGATCTGCGCGGACGGCGGCGCGAGCGAAAATTGCGCGCGGGCAGGCGACAGGCGGAGGTTCGTCGTCGCCGGCGGCGACCGGGGCGCTGAGCCAGCGGCATTCGAGGAGGCCGTTGACGGGGTTGCGTTGCCAGCGTGCGATCAACTTGGGGTTGTTATCGGCCGGAAGGTTCTGCGCGCGCGGATGCGAGGCGACGTTCGTCGCCATGGCTTCGACGCACAGCGGTTGAATCGCCGGTTGAACGGGCGATTGAAGGAGGTGTTGAATCTGTGCGCCGTGGATGGCGCGCACAACGGCGAAACGCTTGATGATCATGATCGACCTCGATGAGTGAGGTGCGCCGGCGCTCAGCGCGGCAATGCGAAATTGAAACCCAGGGTCAGCCACGGACTTCGCCCGTGGTCGCTGTGATCGCCGATCAGCACATCGACGCTGTGATCGGCGCCGAACCCGCGGCGCAGCCCGAGTTGGGCGATGCGGCCGCCGCGACGCTCGGCGAAAACTTCCGCCAGCACGCTCCATCGATCGCGCAAGGCCTGCTCCACACCGATGCCGGCGCTGGCCATATCGCGGCCGCGACGCGGCGCGTTCCAGCCCAGATTGAAATGCCAGTACGTCCGGCCGGCGGCATCGCCGGCCACGCTCAGCGGCAGATTGAAATTCCAGCCGTCGAAGCCGCCGCGCGGCGCGTTCCAATTCGCGCCCAGCGACGCAGCCAGCGCCCAGCGTCGCGACGGCGCCTCATGCAGCACGCGCTTGGCGCCGAACGCGGCGACATGCGCCTGCGCAGGATGGGCGTAATCGCTCAGGCCCAGCCCGAACTCGGTGCCGGCGACATTGCAGGCCGGCACCAGCGTCAGCTCGCGACCCGGCGCGGACGCGCGCAGCCAGCTTTCGAGCTGGCACTGCGCGGCCGGCACGATGGCGGCGTCATCGACGTACAGGCTGGCGCCGGCGCGCGCCGCGCCCACGGGCACGAGCGAGAACGCCGCCATCAGGACGAATGCGGTCTTCGTGGACATCGGCGATCTCCGGACGAACGGAAACGCCAAAGGCCACCTTGGCAGGTGTCTTCAGATGGAAACTGCAGTGCGGGTAGAGACGCGCGAACCCCGGCGGGCGAGTGGGGTTCGGCGATTGCGGCTCCGTTCTTCGCGAACGGTGCCGACCTGGGACATCCCAGACCTGTGGCGATCCGTCAGCGAGTGCGCTGCAGCGTAGGTCTAGATCGACTGTCCAAGGTGTTGGCCTCTGGAGGGCGGGGAAGGGGGTTAGCGGGGCGCATGATCCTCGCGCCGCGCGGCCGGGTCAACCCCATTACGATGCGGGCGGCGCGATTCGCCAGGGTCGGTTAATACGGTGGGCGCGGCGCTCAGCCGCGCGCCATCAATCCCTGGATCAACGCCGTCAGCGTCGCCGCCGCCTCGGCTTCCTCGACGCGGCCATGGCTCATCTCGCGCGACAGCGCTTCGCCGGCGCCGATGATGGCGACGCAGCGGCGGCGCAGTTCTTCTTCGTCCACCTTCGAATACGGCGCGAGCAGATCGCGATAGGACGCGACGTAACCGGCCACCAGTTCCTGCTGCACGCGCTCCATCTGCTCATCGCCCTTGAGCGCGGCGAAGATGGCGTGGCATTCCGGGCCGGCGGTACGGAAGCAGCTCATGTAGCTGTCGCCCATCAGCTTGGCCACATCGCTCAGGCGCTTGGGCGTGCGTTCGAAATCCTGCGCCAGCCGTGACGCCTGGCGTTCGTCGATCTGTTTGTACAGCGCGATCAGCAGCCCCGAGCGGGTACCGAAGTGCTCGTAGGCGATCGGCTTGCTGACGCCCGCGCGTTCGGCCACATAACCCAAGGTCAAAGCATCGGTGCCTTGCTCGCGCACGATCGTCATCGCGGTTTCCAGCAATTGTTCGCGGCGCTCGGCCTTGGGCAGGCGGCGGGCGGTGGTCTCGGTCATGCGGGGCGGTCTCGTGGGAACGAAGCGCTTGACAGCGCGGGGGTAATCGTATCTTACTGTTGGTAACTTACCAATCGTAGCTTGTGGCGCAGCCCCGGTGCGGGGCGACGCCGCGACCTCGCAACCCTCAGGTGTCCGGCCTATGAATACCCGCGTTTTCGCCGTCTAAACCGCGCATCGCCGCGCCCAACCGAACCTTGCCACCGATCGGCGTCGCCACGCCGGTTGCGACCTCTTGCGGCTTCGCGCCGCCCACGGACCCGCCATGGACTTCTCCCGCTTCTTCATCGACCGCCCGATCTTCGCCGCGGTGCTGTCGATCCTGATCTTCGCCGCCGGCCTGATCGCGCTGCCGATGCTGCCGGTCAGCGAATACCCCGACGTGGTGCCGCCGACCGTGGTGGTGCGCGCGGTCTATCCCGGCGCCAACCCCAAGGTGATCGCGCAGACCGTGGCCACGCCGCTGGAGGAAGCGATCAACGGCGTGCAGGACATGATGTACATGAAGTCGGTGGCCGGCACCGACGGCGTGCTGGTCACCACGGTCACCTTCAAGCCCGGCACCGATCCCGACCAAGCGCAGGTGCAGGTGCAGAACCGCGTCAGCCAGGCGCAGGCGCGATTGCCCGAGGACGTGCGCCGCCAGGGCGTGACCACGCAGAAACAATCGCCGACGCTGACCATGCTGGTGCATCTGGTCTCGCCGCAGGGCAAGTACGACTCGCTGTACCTGCGCAATTACGCGACCTTGAAGCTCAAGGACGATCTGGCGCGGCTGCCCGGCGTCGGCCAGACGCAGATGTTCGGCAGCGGCGACTACGCGATGCGTATCTGGCTCGACCCCGGCCGCATCGCCGCGCGCGGGCTCAGCGCCGGCGACGTGGTGCGCGCGATCCGCGAACAGAACGTGCAGGTTTCGGCCGGGCAACTCGGCGCCGAGCCGATGCCGGGCGCGAACGAATTCCTGATCCCGATCAACAGCCAGGGCCGGCTGCAGAGCGAGGCCGAGTTCGAGCAGATCGTGATCAAGAGCGGCGAGGGCGGCGAGATCGTGCGGCTGGCGGACGTGGCCCGCGTCGAACTCGACGCCGGCGACTACACCATGCGCGCGCAGCTCGACAACGTCGATGCGGTCGCCATCGGCATCTTCGAATCGCCCGGCGCCAATTCGATCGCGCTGTCGGACGCAGTGCGCGAGCGCATGGCGCAACTGGCCAAGCGTTTTCCGCCGGGGCTGGAGTACCGCATCGTCTACGACCCGACCGTGTTCGTGCGCGATTCGATCAAGGCGGTGGTGACCACGCTCGGCGAAGCGGTGCTGCTGGTGGTGCTGGTGGTGATCTTGTTCCTGCAGACCTGGCGCGCGTCGATCATTCCCCTGATCGCGGTGCCGGTGTCGGTGGTGGGCACCTTCGCCGCCTTGTACGTGCTCGGATTTTCGATCAACACCCTGAGCCTGTTCGGTCTGGTGCTGGCGATCGGCATCGTCGTGGACGATGCGATCGTGGTGGTGGAAAACGTCGAGCGCAATATCGAGCAGGGCCTGACGCCGCTGGAGGCGGCGCATCAGGCGATGCGCGAGGTGTCCGGGCCGATCGTCGCCATCGCCCTGGTGCTGTGCGCGGTGTTCGTGCCGATGGCGTTCCTGTCGGGCGTGACCGGCCAGTTCTACAAGCAGTTCGCGGTGACCATCGCCATATCGACGGTGATCTCGGCGATCAATTCGTTGACCTTGTCGCCCGCGCTCGCCGCGAAGCTGCTCAAGCCGCACGGCGCGGCCAAGGATGCGCCGTCGCGCTGGATCGAGCGCCTGTTCGGCTGGCTGTTCCGTCCGTTCAACCGTTGGTTCAAGACCGGCTCGCAGCGTTACCACGGCGCGATCGCGCGGCTGCTGGGCCGTCGCGGCGCGGTGTTGGCGGTGTATCTGGCGCTGCTGGTCGGCAGCGGGGTGATGTTCCAGGCGGTGCCGGGCGGTTTCATTCCGACCCAGGACAAACTGTATCTGATCGGCGGCGTGAAGCTGCCGGAGGGCGCGTCCTTGTCGCGCACCGACGCGGTGATCCGGCGCATGAGCGAGATCGCGATGAAGACCGAAGGCGTGCACGCGTCGGAAGGGTATCCGGGCCTGAACCCCTTGCAGTTCACCAACACGCCCAACACCGGCACCTTGTTCTTCGAACTGCAGCCCTTCGCCCAGCGCGGCCGCAGCGCGGAGGCGATCAACGCCGAGCTCAACGAAAAATTCTCCGCGTTGCAGGAGGGGCTGGCGTTCTCGTTCATGCCGCCGCCGATCCTCGGCCTGGGCACCGGTTCGGGTTATGCGCTGTATGTGCAGGATCGCGACGGCCAAGGCTACGGCGCCTTGCAGAACGCGCTCAACGACTACAACGCGGCGATCGCGCAGGTGCCGGGCCTGGGCTATCCGATCAGCACCTATCAGGCCAACGTGCCGCAGCTCGATGCCCGCGTCGATCGGCTCAAGGCCAAGGCCCAGGGCGTGCCGCTGAGCGAGGTGTTCGATACCTTGCAGACTTATCTGGGCTCGGCCTACGTCAACGACTTCAACCGTTTCGGCCGCACCTATCAGGTCATCGCCCAGGCCGACGGCGCGCATCGCGACAGTGTTGAGGACATCGCGCAACTGCGCGTGCGCAACGATCGCGGCGAGATGGTGCCGCTGGGATCGATGGTGAGTTTCGGCGAAACCTACGGCCCGGACCCGGTGATCCGCTACAACGGCTACCCGGCCGCGGACCTGGTCGGCGAAGCCGATCCGCGCCTGCTGTCGTCCACGCAGGCGATGGACGCCTTGACCGAACTGGCGCGCAAGGCCTTGCCCAACGGCATGCAGATCGAATGGACCGACCTGAGTTATCAGCAGGCGACCCAGGGCCGCGCGGCGTTAATCGTGTTTCCGTTGGCGGTGCTGCTGGTGTTCCTGGTGCTGGCGGCGTTGTACGAAAGCTGGACATTGCCGTTGGCGGTGATCCTGATCGTTCCGGTGACCTTGCTGTCGGCGCTGGCCGGTGTGTGGCTGAGCGGCGGCGACAACAATGTGTTCGTGCAGGTCGGGCTGGTGGTGTTGATGGGGTTGGCGTGCAAGAACGCGATCCTGATTGTCGAGTTCGCGCGCGAACTGGAGTTGCAGGGACGCGGGATCGTCGAGGCGGCGTTGGAGGCGTGCCGCTTGCGTTTGCGGCCGATCGTGATGACTTCGATCGCCTTTATCGCCGGCACTGTGCCGCTGTTGTTTGGTCAGGGCGCGGGCAGTGAGGTGCGTGCGGCGACTGGGGTGACGGTGTTCGCTGGGATGTTGGGGGTGACTTTGTTCGGTTTGTTTCTGACGCCGGTGTTTTATGTGGCGTTGCGTAAGTGGGTGAGCCGGAGGGCGTTGGGGCAGGAGCGAGTACCGCAGCTTCCGGCGTCTGTAAATCCCGCGGCGACGCTGCCTCTTGCCTGAGCGAACCATTGCTCGTTGCCGTTGCCGTTGCCGTTGCTGTTGGTGTTGTTGTTGCCGAGATCTTGCTTTGCCTCAGCTTCGCTTAGCTGTGTGCTTCGGATTTGCTGTTGCTGTTGCTGTTGTCGTTGCTGGGCGCAGCTTGTAACTCGCGAGACCAGGGACACCCGGAGGGCGGCGCACATGGACGTGCGCCGGGTGCCACCTTGGGCAGGATGCCCAATGTGGCACCTGCCCGCGCGAGCACCGCACTCGTGGCTTTTGACTCGAAACAGCCTAAAGCCCTTTCTTTGGTTACTTTCTTTGTGGCTTTGGACAAAGAAAGTGACCCGCCGCTCTATGGCGGAAGCGTTTAGCGTTTGATCTTGCTTCAAGCTTCTTTTGCTCGTCATTCCCGCGAACGCGGGAATCCAGAGACTTCAAACGTTCTCGCACGAAAGGCACTGGATTCCCGCGTTCGCGGGAATGACGGTAGGAGGCAGTGCGCAGGACTGGTTGTTTCTGTCATGGCCTCAGGCTCTTAGAAGCCTCAGGCAAGATCAAACGCCTAAAGCTTCCGCCATGGAGCGGCGGGTCACTTTCTTTGTCCAAAGCGACAAAGAAAGTAACCAAAGAAAACGCATTGACTGTTTCGAGTCAAAAGCCACGAGTGCGATGCCGACGCAGGCAGGTCCCACATTGGGCATCCTGCCCAAGGTGGGACCCGGCGCACGTCCATGTGCGCCGCCCTCCGGGTGTCCCTGGTCTCGCGAGTTACTAGCGGCGCCCAGCCAAAGCTAAGCAAGGCAAAGCCAGGCAAGGCTAAGCAAGGCAAGGCTGAGCAAGGCCAAGCAGGGCAAGGCCAAGCAAGGCAAGGCCAAGCAAGGCAAGGCAAGGCAAGAACAGATCAGCCGCTTTTTCAGGAGGCAAACCCCCGCCCCCACCGTGTAAAGTGACGCCGCCGGGTCCGCCCGGTGGGGGGACGATCGCGATCGCGTCGAGGGGATACGAGTGCAACAAGCAATCCGACTGGCCGGCTTCTTCGCCGCGCATGGCGTGTGGAGCGTCGCCGACGGCGAAACCCTGATTCCGATGTACGCCTTCGAAACCGCCGAAGGCGCGCGGCACATGGCCCGTTACGCCACCGAAGAACCGGAGACCGGCGTCGGCGAGGCGCGCGCGCGGCTGGCGCTCAATCCCGACGAGGCCCGCCACGCCGTCATGGTCCACGACGGCTACATCACCCTGCCCTCGGGTCGCACCGATGCGCTGATCCTGGCCGTGCGCGATTACGCCAACGACCTCGCCATGACCCTGGCCATCCCCTATCGCAACGCCGCCCACCCGCAGGGCTTCGCCGTGCACCGGCCCAAGTTCCTGGACTGGCGCGGCGACAGCGAGCCCGATTACGAGGTCCTGGGCGAAAGCTTCTTCGCCGGCGTGGAAGAACACGAAATGGGCGATCGCGTCTGGCAGGCCAAGCTCGACGATTCGCTCTGAGCCAATGCCGGGCGGGGCTCCGGCATTGACCCGCGTCACAGAAGCGCAGCGCGCCGGCGGAAACTGCAACCTGCGACGTGGATGATGGCGGGTCGCTCGCGCAGGCCATGCGCGAACCGTCCGACCCGCCCAGCCGAAACCCGCCAGACCATGGGGACCGCGTACCGATGAGCGATCCGCAACGCCGCCGTTTCCTCATCGGCCTCGCCGTGGGCGGAGCGGCGACCGTGGCAGGCCCGGTGGCGATGTGGCGCTGGACCGGCGGCCACGGCCACACGCTGGCCTCGGCGCCGGATCTGCAGTTGCTGCCGCCTCAGGCGCGCTTCGTCCAGCCGCTGCGCCTGCCCGGCGGCGAAGGCCTGATGGCGCAGATCGATCTGAACCACGCCCTCGACCTGAGCGCGCAGAGCATCGCCCAGGGCCTGTTCCCGGGCGCGGCGACCACGCTGTGGTCCTACGTCGGCAAGGTCGGCGGACGCGAGGCGATCAATCCGCTGCTGCGCGCGCGCCGCGGCGATGTCATCGACGTCGGCCTCGACAATCGCCTTAGCGAAGCCACCACCATCCACTGGCACGGCCTGTCGGTCGATGAAGCCAACGACGGCAGCGGCCTGCATCCGCTGGCGGCCGGACAGCGCCGCCGCTATCGCCTGCGCATCGACAACCGCGCCGGCCTGTACTGGTATCACGCCCATCCGCACGGCCGCACCGGCGTGCAGTTGCAGCGCGGTCTGGCCGGGCTGCTGTTGATCGAGGACGAAGAAGAACTCGCCCTGCGCGCCCGCCTGGGCATGCGTTGGGGCGAACGCGATCTGCCGCTGATGATCAGCGACAAGCAGGTCGCCGCCGACAACGCCATCGTCTACAAGGACGGCGCCGACGACTGGATCGGCAACCGCGTGCTGGTCAACTGGACGCCCGAGCCGTATCTGGAGGTGATCCCGGCCTGGTACCGCTTCCGCCTGGCCAACGTCGCCAACGCGCGCCTGCTGCGGCCGTGCTTCCAGGCCGGCGACAAGGTGCTGCCGATGCAGTTGATCGGTTGCGACGGCGGTTTGCTCGAACGCGCCTGGCCGATCGACGACGTATTCCTGGCGCCGGCCCAGCGTGTGGATGTGCTGGTCGATTTCAGCGCGCTCGCGCCCGGCGACAAGGTCGTGCTGCGCAGCCTGGAATACGTGGCGATGGAAAACGAAGACGAGTCGGGCGCGTTCCTGCCCGATCCGATGGGCGACCACCCCGGCGCTGCGGCGATGGGCGAGGCGCTGGACCTGATGGAGCTGCGGGTGATCGATTGCGCGCCGCGCGACCGTCCGCCGGCGCGGTTGCCGGAGCTGAGCGCGATCTCGAAGATCGCGCCGCTGCCCGACACCGGCGACTGGCCGCTGCGCGCGCTGCGCCTGCGCATGGACGAGCAAGGCCGCTGGTTCATCAACGACTGGAACTTCCACATCAACGGTCACGAGCCGGCGTTCTCGATCAAGCGCGGCAGCCGCGAGGTCTGGGAAATCCGCAACAGCATGACCAGCATGCCGCACCCGATCCATCTGCACGGCTTCCAGTTCCGCGTGTTGTCGCGCGCGATCAGCCCGCCCGACATCCGCGGCCGCCAGGTCACGCCGGGCGGTTTGAATCCGCAGGACATGGGATTCAACGACACCGTGGTGGTCTGGCCCGGCGAGATCGTGCGGCTGGCCATCGATTTCTCGCAACCCTTCACCGGCACCCAGCGCTACATGCTTCATTGCCACAACCTCGAACACGAGGACATGGGCATGATGCTGACGTTCGCGGTGACGGACTGATCCCGATAATCCGCACGCCGTTTCCTGGAGCTTTCGTATGCCGCGTCCGTCCCTGTCCCCGCTCGCGCTGTCGTTGTCGTCGTTGTTGGCGCTGAGCGCCTGCACTGCTTCGAAGGATTCGAACCAGGGCGCCGAAAACGCGGCCGCAGCCCCGGCGCTGACCGCGGCGCAGGTGAGCAGCGAGAAAGCAAAAATCAGCTACATCGTCGGCCGCGATTTCGCCGCCAGCATCGAGCCGATCCGCGGCGAACTCGATACCGAGCTGGTGCTGCGCGCGATCCGCGACGCCCAGGCCGGGCGCGCGTCCTTGTTCGACGATGCGCAGAGCAAGAAGATCCGCGAAGGCTTCAGCGAACATCTGCGTGGCGCGCACGATGCGCAGGTCAAGGCGCTGGCCGCGCGCAATCTGGAAACCGGCGACGCGTTCCTGAAGAAGAACGCGCAGGTCGCCGGGGTCAAGACTACGGCCTCGGGTCTGCAGTATCAGGTGCTGCGCGAAGGCAAGGGCGCGCATCCCAAGGCCAGCGACACGGTGCGGGTGAATTACCTCGGCCGGCTGCTCGACGGCAGCAAGTTCGAAAGCACCTACGACACCGATCATCCGGCCGAATTCGTATTGGCGCAGGTGATGCCCGGCTGGACCGAAGGCGTGCAACTGATGTCGCCGGGCGCGGAGTACCGGTTCTGGGTTCCGGCCAAGCTGGCTTATGGCGATCGCGGCCTGGCCGGGCAGATCGAGCCGAATTCGGTGTTGGATTTCGAGATCGAGTTGTTGGAGATCGCGGGCGAGGGTGTGCCTGTGCATGATGAGTGAGGCGGGTTTTCGCGATCTGAGCGGAGAGCATCGGGGCTGAAGCTCCCTCCCACAAAGCGAAAGCATCGGGGCTGAAGTTATTTCCACAACCGGCCTCGATTGCCACAACAGACGTCGTTGGCCTGTCGCGCCGATGGGCCGCTCACCTGTTGGCACTATCGCTGTGACTATTCATCGACACTGACATCGATAGCCACACCGCGCAGGCACACTTTTCAGAACGATCGCGCGAAGCCGCGAAGTCTGTTGTGGGAGCGGCTTGAGCCCCGACGCTTTTCGCTCAGATCGCCACAACCCGACATTCCACCCGCCCAAGCGCCCAACTTGTGACCGCAACCTCAGCCAGGCGAGCAACGGCCGCGAAATCCGTCGCAATCGTGTAGCAGTTTTCCGGCCACACTCCGCAGCCATCGCATGTCGCAACGTCGCGATCCCGTCCCAGCCACTCCCCGTCTTCGGAGACAGCCAGTGAACCTCAAGCTCAAGGGCGCGACCGCCCATGGCGCCATCGCCACGTTATTGATCGGCGCCGCCGTGCTAGCCCCCGCGCAGGCCGGCCAGCGCACCTTGCAACTGTCCGAGGACGACACCCACAGCAAGCCGATCGCCGCCGCGTCCGCGCTGCGCGCCACGCCGCTGGCCCAGGCCGTTTCCGACCGCGTCTGCGAGACCGGCGCCAAGTGGCTGCGGGTCGGCTTCAAGCAGCTCAAGCTGTCGGGCTACGACTCGCTGGTGCTGACCAGCAGCGGCGGCGACAAGCTGGTGTTCGAAGGCCAGCACTGGAACCAGCGCAGCTTCACCACCCGCGCGCTGCGCGGCGAGTGCGTGGACATCAAGCCTTACTTCAGCCAGCCCGACAGCGCCTTCCAGCTCGATCGCTACGAATACAGCGCGGTGCCGCTGGACAAGGCCACCGTGGTCGTGGCCGGCGCCGGCGACATCTGCGACACCAGCGGCAATGCCTGCCAGGGCACGTCGGATCTGATCGTCTCGATCAATCCGACCGCGGTGTTCACCGCCGGCGACAACGCCTACAACAGCGGCACGCTGAGCGAGTACAACAACCGCTACGCGCCGACCTGGGGCCGCTTCAAGGCGCTGACCAGCCCGTCGCCGGGCAACCACGACTACAGCACCACCGGAGCCAGCGGCTACTTCGACTACTTCAACGGTGTCGGCAACCAGACCGGCCCGGCCGGCGATCGCAGCAAGGGCTATTACAGCTGGGACGTGGGCGACTGGCATTTCATCGCCCTCAACACCATGAGCGGCGGCACCGTCGCGTCCGCGCAGATCAATTGGCTCAAGAGCGATCTGGCGGCGAACACCAAGCCCTGCACCGCGGCTTACTTCCACCATCCGCTGGTCAGCCGCGGCAGCTACAGCGGCTACACCCAGGTCAAGCCGTTCTGGGACGCGCTGTACGCGGCCAAGGCCGATCTGGTGCTGGTCGGCCACGACCACAATTACCAGCGCTACGGCAAGATGAATCCGAGCCAGGCCGCGGCCAGCGACGGCATCCGCCAGGTGCTGGTCGGCACCGGCGGACGCGCGTTCTACAGCATCAGCGGCAGCCACCCGCTGTTGGAAGCCAGCAACGCCAGCACCTTCGGCGTGTTGAAGCTGACCTTGACCGCGAGCGGCTACACCGGCGATTTCGTGCCGCGCGCCGGCAGCAGCTACACCGATCACTTCACCGGCACCTGCAACAAGGGCGGCAGCCCGTCGCAGTCGCTGACGCTCAACGCGGTGCGCGACGTCACGGTCAAATCCGGCGGCACCCGCGACAACAGCGCGACCTTGTTCGCCGACGGCAGCGACGGCGGTCAGGTGCTGCGCGGCCTGATGGGCTGGAACGTGTCCAGCGCCAACGGCCTCAACCTCACCGGCGCGCAGGTCAAGCTGCAGGTCAGCGACAAGTCCGCCGGCGCCTACGATCTGTATCAGGTCACCGCCGCCTGGACCGAAGCGAACGCGACCTACAGCGGCGCCACCTACGGCACCAAGCTGGGTTCGGTCACGCCGAACGCGACCGGCGCGCAGTACGTCACCCTCAACGCCGCCGGCCTGCAACTGGTCAAGAACTGGGCCTCCGGCGCGGTCGCCAACAACGGCGTGATCCTGGTGCCGGCCTCGGGCGTCACCGACGGCGTGGACTGGTCCGCTCGCGAAGGCGCCAACGCGCCGCAGCTGCTGCTGAGCTACACCACGCCGTAAACGCACGCAGCGATCTTCCTCGCGCAGCAACAACGACAACGCCCGCGAATCGCGGGCGTTGTCGTTTGCATCGGTGGTGCCGCGTGTTCGATTCAGCTCATCTGCAAAACCGGACGCGTATTGGCATTGGCGCCGGTGCCGAGCATGAGCTTGACCGATTCCTTGATGCGTTCGGCGCCGCCGAGCTTGACCGCGGCGATCAGACGCTCGCCGATGGTCCGGCTTTCGTCGGCGGTGCTGGTGTGTGCGCCGAGAATCGCCAGGCCTTTTTCGGTCAGGCGATAGCGCAGCGCCACGTGCACGAACGGAACGCCGTTCAACGACTCCTTGACGCAGGCGGTGCTGCGCAGATATCCCTCGTCCATCAACCACTCGAACGTCGCGCCGCAGGCGAGCACCGCCGCGGCCATGGCCTCGCGATTGGACGGGTCGACACCCGGCATGTGACGCGCCGATTCCTCGGCGTTGAAGCGCGCTACGACGGGATGCTGCTCGAGCGCCGCGGCGCAGATCCGAGCAGTGGCAATGCTGAAAACTTCGATGTTTTTCATGAATGACGCCCCTGACGTCCTTGCTATTTACGAGGGCATTACGTAAAGACGGCGTGATGAATGAAGTGCTAAGAATTTGAAAAATAAAGCCTATTTCTTGCGCTTGATCGCGTGTGAATTGTGATGGAGGCCGGCGGAACCATGACAAACTGACCCGGCGCGACACAAGCCGTACGCGTTACGGCACCCGCGCGGGCGAGCATCGATCAGATACATGAACGAGTTGTGGTTCCGAAAGTCTCAAGTTTCGGCCGGAGCCAATTCGATCACCGTGTCGATGCTATCGGGCAGCGTCGCAGGCAATGCGATCAGCGCGTCGCCGCCGTCGCGGCGAACGCTCAGTTCGCGACCGCCGTCGAGCAATCGCGCGCGCTGCGCGCCGGCCGCGCGCACGCGCAGCTCGCCGCCGGCCGGGCGCTCGAACACGTGCAGGTACAAGCGCCCGTCCTTGGCGGTGATCCGGCCCCAGTCCACCGCATCGAGCGGATTGGCCTGGGTGGCGTAGATCGAATCGCCGTTGCGCTTGAGCCACGCGCCGATCTCGCGCAGGCGTTGCACGCTCGCCGGCGGCACGGTGCCGTCGGCCATCGGCCCGATGTTGAGCAACAGATTGCCGCCCTTGCTGGCGGTGTCGGCCAGATCGCGCACCAGCTCGCGCGTGGACTTCCACTTCGTATCCAGCGCGCTGTAGCCCCAGGTGCCGTTCATCGTCATGCACGCTTCCCAGTCCACGCCGGCCACGCCGCGCGCGGGAATCGCCTGCTCGGGCGTGGTGAAATCGCCGTGGGCGCGATCGAACCACTGCAGGCTGCCCTGCGGATCGTCGTAGCCGAGCGAGCGATACAGGCGATTGTTCATGACGATGCCCGGCTGCGCCTTGCGCACCATCGCCATCAGTTCGCTCGCGCGCCAGGTTTCGCCTTCGGCGCCGGGATTGGAGTAGTCCCACCACAGCACGTCGATCGGGCCGTAGTGTTCTACCAACTCGCGCACCTGTGCGTGCAGGAAGTCCTGATAGGCCTTCAGGTCGGCGCGCTTGGCGTAGTCGGGATCTTCCTTGTCGCCGGCTTTTTCCAGGGGATGCGGCAGCGGGTGTTCCAGGCGGGCGAAATCGCGATACGGATACGCCGGGTGATGCCAGTCGATCACCGAGTGATACAGGCCCACCTTCAGGCCTTCGGCGCGCGCGGCCTGGACGATTTCGCGGACCAGATCGCGGCCGGTGGCGTCCTTGGCGTCGAAGTCGCTGACCGCGCTGTCGTGCAGGGCGAAGCCTTCGTGGTGCTTGCTGGTGAACACGAGATACTTCGCGCCCGATTGCTTGGCCAGCCGCGCCCACTCACGGGCGAAGCCGGGCTTGGGCTTGAACAGCGGCAGCATCTGCCGGGCGTATTCGGCGGTGGGCACGTGCGCGGTGCGCTCGATCCATTCCGCCGTGCCCTGCATCGGCTGGCCGTTCCAGCGTCCGGCCGCGCCCGAGTACAGGCCCCAGTGCACGAACAGGCCGAAGCGCGCCTCGCGCCACCAGCGCATGCGTGCGTCGAACGCGGCCTTGCTTTCGCTGGGCGCGGTCACCACCGGCTTCGGCACCGCCGCGGCGGGCGTGGCGGCGATTGCGGGCGAGGCGAACGCAGCACAGGCCAGCGCTGCGCTCACGGCGCGCGAAGCGAAACTTTGGACAATCGCGAAGGACATCGAAGCGCTTCCGGCACAGGGCGAACCGCATCGGAACAAATGCGGGGCGATGCAGTCAACCGTTGCGCATCGTCAGCGCCATGAATCGGCGACCGGGTTTTGTCGATGTTTGAATCGATTTGGACATGCGCGGAAAAATCAAAAGTGCGCGCATGCGTCAAAAGAAATCCAAACGCCGCATGTTGACGCCATCGCGTCGCCCGATGGCGAACCTCGCACCGATCCGCACTAGACTTCGACCATCATCGTCGCGTTCACCGACCGCAGGAGTTTCATGGATCGTCGCCGCTTTCTCGTGACCACCTCCACCGTCGCCGCGCTGGGCGCGGCACCTTTGGCCGATGCCTTGGCCGGCGCTCCGGCGCCGCAGGCGCGCAACGATGCCGACGCGGCGCCATCGCGGCCGCGGCCGAGCCCGCAGCAACTGGCCTGGCAGCGCGAAGAGCTGGCGATGTTCGTGCACTTCACCGTCAACACCTTCACCGATCGCGAATGGGGCGAAGGCACGGAAGACCCGCGGGTGTTCGATCCCAGCGACCTGGACGCGCGGCAGTGGGCGCGCGCGGCCAAGGCCGGCGGTTTTCGCAGCCTGATCCTGATCGCCAAGCATCACGACGGCTTCTGCCTGTGGCCCAGCGCGACCACCGAGCACAGCGTGCGCAGCAGCCCGTGGCGCGGCGGCCAGGGCGATGTGGTGCGCGAGTTCGTCGAGGCCTGCCGCGCGGAAAACCTCGGCGTGGGGTTCTATCTCTCGCCCTGGGACCGGCACGAGCCGCGCTACGGCAGCGGCAAGGCCTACGACGATTTCTACATCGCGCAACTCAGCGAACTGCTGAGCAACTACGGCCCGGTGGTCGAAGTCTGGTTCGACGGCGCCAACGGCGAGGGCCCCAACGGCAAGCGCCAGGCCTACGACTGGCCGCGCATCCATCGCACCGTGCGCGAACTGCAGCCGCAGGCGATGATCTTTTCCGACGCCGGCCCGGACCTGCGCTGGATCGGCAACGAACGCGGCGTGGCCGGCAGCACCTGTTGGTCGATGGTCGATCCCGCGCGCGTGCCGCACGCCGGTTTCGACCGGCCCTGGATCGGCGAAGCCTTGCAGCAGGGCGATCCGCAGGGCGCGGTGTGGCGGCCGGGCGAAACCGACGTGTCGATCCGTCCGGGCTGGTTCTGGCACGCGGCCGAAGACGCCAAGGTTCGCAGCGCCGATGGCTTGATCGATCTGTATTTCAGCTCGGTCGGCCGCAACAGCAAGCTGCTGCTGAACGTGCCGCCGACCCGCGCCGGCCGCTTCCACGATACCGACGTGGCGAACCTGGCGCAGTTCGCGCGCAAACGCGAAGCGATCTTCGCCGGCGGCAATCTGCTGGCCGCCGCGCGCGTGCGCGCCAGTTCCAGCGCCGACGCGCATCCGCCCGCGCATGTGCTCCACCGCGATCTGCAGCATTACTGGATGCCGGCAGTGCCGGCGCGCGCGGGTTGGATCGAGTTCGAATTCGACCGCCCGATCGAGTTCGACACGCTGTGCCTGACCGAGGCGATCGAACACGGACAGCACATCGCCAATCACCGCTTCGACGCTTGGCGCGACGGGCGCTGGCAGACCTTCGCCTGGGGCACGACGGTGGGCTGCAAGCGCCTGGAGCGTTTCGACCCGGTGCGCGCGCAGCGGCTGCGCCTGGAGGTCGAGTTCGCCTATGCGACCCCGGCGCTGAGTTCGGTGGCCTTGTATCACAGCGGCCGGGCGTGATCTGAACCGAGATATCTCTGTGGGAGGGGCTTCAGCCCCGTTGCTTTCCGCTCCGATCGCCGCGCCTGATCGAAAGGCATCGGGGCTGAAGCCCCTCCTACAGAGACCTCGGCGCGCTAAGTCCGTGATTCTGAACTGCAATTCAGCCTCCCACATGCTATGGTTGCACCAGAAGGGGAGTAGCTCCCAACTGTCGTATCGTCATTACGGGTCCACGACCCCGGTGCGACAGGCATCCGACCCCCGGCCACGCGTCGGCCGGATGCGAGCAAGACCTTCGCCGCAAGCGGCGAAGGCACGTCTCCCGATCTCCACCGGATGACGCTTCGTGGCCCGCGGCCATGAGGCGTTTCTTTTATCCGGGAGATACAAATGGAAACCATCGGTAGTCCGATGCTATGGGGCGCGTTCGCCGCCTTCGTCGTGGTCGCGCTGCTCGTCGATCTGGTGCTGATGCGCCACGGCGGGCCGCACAAGGTGACCTTCAAGGAAGCGGCTTGGTGGAGCGTGGGGTGGATCGCGCTGGCTTTGGTGTTCAATGTCGGGCTTTGGTGGTGGGTGAGCCAGCAGGCGGGCGCTGAAGTAGGCAACCGGGTCGGGCTTGAATTTCTGACCGGCTACTTGGTCGAAAAGTCGCTCGCGATCGACAACATCTTCGTGTTCCTGATGCTGTTCTCGTACTTCGCCGTGCCCGAGGAACAGCGCCAGCGCGTGCTGGTGATCGGCGTGCTCGGCGCGATCGTGCTGCGCGCGATCCTGATCTTCGCCGGCGCTTTGCTGCTGGCCAAGTTCCACTGGATTTTGTATGTGTTCGGCGCGTTCCTGGTCATCACCGGCATCAAGATGCTGCTCGCCGCCGGCAAGGCGCCGGACCTGGACAGCAATCCGGTGCTCAAGTGGATGCGCGGCCATCTGCGCCTGACCGACGACTACCACGACAGCAAGCTGTCGATCATGCGCGAGGGCAAGCGCTGGTTCACGCCGTTGTTCGCGGTGATCGTGCTGATCGGCGTCACCGACGTGATCTTCGCGGTGGATTCGATCCCGGCGATCTTCGCCATCACCAGCGATCCGTTCATCGTCCTGACCTCGAATGTGTTCGCCGTGCTGGGCCTGCGCGCGATGTTCTTCCTGCTGCAGGGCATGGCCGACCGTTTCCACCTGTTGCCGTACGGCCTGGCCTTGGTGCTGGTATTCATCGGTACCAAGATGCTGCTGATCGATATCTACAAGGTGCCGATCCTGGTTTCGCTGCTGGGCGTGGCGGCGATCATCGGCAGCTCGGTGGTGCTCAGCCTGATCAAGCCGGCGCCGGCCAAGCCGGACGCCGGCGCGAGCTGATCGCCGCGGCGGCCGGCTGAGCGGCCGAAACGCCGATAAAGGGACATGGCGGGCCGCGGCGCCGATGGTTACATTGGCGTCGCGGTCCGTTTTTCGTTTCCACCCTTTCGACGGTGTCGCGACATGGCCCGAACCGCCAGCAGCCAGACCATCGCAAAAGCCGCGGCGAAGAAAGTCGCGTCCAGGCAGGCGCCTGCAAAGAAGGCGCCCGCGAAGAAAGCAGCGGCGAAGAAAACGCCCGCGAAGAAGGCCGCACCTCGCCCCACCGCATCCGCGCCGCCGCTCGCGCACCGTCTCGACGACGCCTTGCATCAACTCAGGACCTCGTCCAGCCAAGCCTATCGCGACGGCTTGGCGCGCTACGCCATTCCAACCGACCGCGCCTTCGGCGTGCCCATGGGTTCGATCCAGGCCATCGCCAAACGTTTGGGCCGCGACCACGAACTCGCCGCCGCGCTATGGAAAAGCGGCTGGTACGAAGCGCGGCTGCTCGCGTCCTACCTCGACGATCCCGCCCAAGTCACCGCCGCCCAGATGGACGCCTGGAGCCGCGACTTCGACAACTGGGCGGTCTGCGACACGATCTGCTTCGCCTTGTTCGATCGCAGCCCGCTGGCCTGGCGCAAGATCGAACAATGGGCGCCGCGCCGCGACGAATACGTGCGCCGCGCCGCGTTCGCGATGCTGGCCAGCAAGACCGTGCACGACAAGGCGGCCGAGGACGCGCTGTTCCTGCGCGGCCTGGAACTGATCGAAGCGCACGCCGGCGACGAACGCAATTTCGTCAAGAAGGCGATCAACTGGGCGCTGCGCTCGATCGGCAAGCGCAACCTCGCCCTGCATGGCGCCGCGGTCGCGGTGGCAACGCGGTTGGCGGACTCGAAAGAAGCCGCGCCGCGTTGGGTCGGCAAGGACGCGCTGCGCGAACTGCGCAGCGCGGCGGTGTTGGCGCGGTTGGCGAAGAAACCTCGGGCCGTCAAAAGATCTTGATCAACTCCCTCTCCCGCTCGCGGGAGAGGGCTGGGGTGAGGGGATGAGCGCCGCAGGCGCGAATGCCGTTGCTTGAAGCTCTGTCGCCGGGCGGCCCTCACCCCAACCCCTCTCCCGCAAGCGGGAGAGGGGCTCCAACAGATGTTTCCGAGTAGCGTGTCAGCGAGCCTTAGCCCCCGGCTCAGCCAACTTCTCATCCTTGAACAACGCCACATGCGGCACGCCGTCCTCGCCGATCCAGCCGCGGTACATGCCCTCGGTGTTGAACGGCAAGGCGAAGCTGCCGTCGCTGCCGAGCGCGATCGCGCCGCCGTCGCCGCCGGCCTTGGGGATGTCGGTGTTGATCACGCCTTCGGAGGCCTGGCGGATGCTTTGCCCGGCGTACTGCACTCGCGCGCAGATCTCGTGCGCGGCCACCGCTCGGATGTAGTACTCGCCCCAGCCGGTGCCCGAGACCGCGCAGCGCGCGTTGGCGTAGGTGCCGGCGCCGATGATCGGCGCGTCGCCGACGCGGCCGTAGCGCTTGTTGGTCATGCCGCCGGTGGACGTGCCCGCGGCGAGATGGCCCTGCGCATCCAGCGCGACCGCGCCGACGGTGCCGAAATGCTTCGCCGTTTCGATGTCGGCGTGGGCCTGGCCGGCGGCTTCTTCCTTCAGCGCTTTCTGCAACTGCTGCCAGCGCTTTTCGGTGCGGAAGTACGAAGGCTCCACCAGGGTCACGCCGTTTTCCTTCGCGAAGGCCTCGGCGCCGTCGCCGGTCATCATCACGTGCTTGGATTTCTCCATCACCGTGCGTGCGAGCAGGATCGGGTTCTTGACCCGATGCACGCCGGCGATCGCGCCGGCGCGCAGGCTGGCGCCGTCCATCACCGCCGCGTCGAGTTCGTTCTTGCCGTCGTGGGTGAACACCGCGCCGCGGCCGGCGTTGAACTGCGGCGCGTCCTCCAGCACGGTGATGGCGGCGGTGACCGCCTCCAGCGCCGGCTTGCCGGCGGCCAGTTGCGCGTGGCCGGCGCGCAGCGCTTGCTCCAGCGCGGCGCGCGCGTCTTTTTCGTCCTGCTCGCTCAGGCCGGCGCGTTCGACCCCGGCGCCGCCGTGGATCACCAGCACCGGTTGCGCGGCCAGCGCCGCCGGCGCCAGCGCCAGCGACAACGCGATCGACAATGCGGCCGATCCCAACAAACGGTTCGAGCAGCGGCGGCGCGGCGGGTTCTTCATCTTTCGGCTCCAGGGGCGGGACGGGCGGTCGGGGCCGGCGCGCTCAGGCGGTGGGCTCGCGGCGGATCAGTTGCCCGGATTCGACATCATAAAGCTCTGAGAACGCCGGCCGTTCGACCTTGAAGTCGCGCATGCGCAAGGTGCTGTCCGCGCCGACGCCGATCACCGGCACCGCGCGCAGGCTCAGCGGCGCGCCCTGCGCGTAGACATCGGCGCGCAGGCTCGGCCGTACCAGCCAGACCTTGCCGCCGTTGCCGCTGAACACGCGGCCCTCGCCGTGCGCGTCGATGCACAGCGCGGTGTATTCGTCGATGCCCAGGCCGACCAGATCGTCGCGGCGATGATCCTGCGACAGCCGCGCCAGGAAGGCGATCAGCCGGCCCAGGCGGTCGCGCTTGCCGAAGTGGCTGTCGGTGATGACGCGCTGCAGATACGGCAGGTGCAGGAAATCGTCGACTAAGGTCAGCTTCGGCCCGGTGGGATCGTCCAAGGCCGCCTGCGAAACCACACTGCCGCCGTCCATGGCGCCGTAGGCGTAGGCGCCCAGGATCGCCAGCCCGGCGCTGGTGCCGCCGATCGGCTTGCCCGCGCGCACGTGGGCGTCGAGCGCGCGCGCCAGCGGCGTGCCTTTCCAGTAGCGCACGTAGCGCGATTGATCGCCGCCGGCGATGAAGATGCCGTCGGCGCCGCGCACGATCTCCAGCACGCGCGGATCGCTGGCGGCGCGGCGATCTTCGAACACCAAGGTCTGCGCGGCGGTGATGCCGCCGAGGTCGCGGAAGAATTCGTTCTGCGCTTCGGCCGCGCCGGACGCGCGCAGGATCACGATGCGGCCGTGGCCGGCGCGCTCGATCATCCAGGCGAAGGCCTCGCGCGGCCAATCGCCGCCGCCGACCAGCATCATCCCGGCGCGGGTCGGCGCCGGCCGCGGCGCGGCGAGATCGCCGATCTGGTAGTAGCGATAGCCCTCGCGCTGCGCGTCGTCGGCCGGCGCGGCGCTCGCGGGCGCTGTCGCCGGCATCTGCGCCGCCGCGCCGCCGCTGGCGCACAGCCACGCCAGCATCAGCGCCATCGCGCCCCCAAACCACTTCGACGAACCCTGCATGCTCGGTCTCCGGGACGGATCGTTAGCCATGACGAAGCAGGGCGCAACGATCCCCCACGACGCTCGCGCATCGGCCGTGAGCGGCGCGCGAGCATGACGGCGGCCCCGGCGCTGGGCTAATGTCGGCGCATGGACACCGCCCTCGACGCCTGGTTCACCAGCGAAATCCTCGTGCACGAAGAGGCGCTGGTGCATTACCTGCGGCGCTGGTGGTCGCAGGGCGACGAGGTCCACGACCTGCGCCAGGAAGTCTATGTGCGGGTCTACGAGGCCGCGGGCAAATCCCGCCCGCACCAGCCCAAATCGTTTCTGTTCGCGACCGCGCGGCACCTGATGACCGACCGCCTGCGCCGCGGCCGGGTGGTGTCGATCGAGCCGGTGGGTGATTTCGAGTCCTTGAACGTCTTGGTAGATGAGGTCTCTCCCGAACGCCGGCACGGCGCGCGGCAGAACCTGCGGCGCCTGGCGGAAGCCTTCGACCGCCTGCCCGAACGTTGCCGGCAGGTGGTGTGGCTGCGGCGGGTGGAGGAATTGCCGCAGAAACAGGTGGCGCTGCGCATGGGCATTACCGAGAAGACCGTGGAGAAACAGATCGCCAAGGGCATGCGCCTGCTCGCCGAGCATTACTACGGCGGCGCACAGGCCCTGGCCGAGATGGAGCCGGCGAGCGCGATCGAGGCAGGCGGGGGCCCGGGGACGGGGCGCTCGAAGCGGGGCGAAGCGCTGCCGCCGGCATCGCCGCGCGCGGCCGCGCAGCAGGTTCGGCAGGACAACACGCGGCAACCGCCGGACGACAGGAATCGCGGACATGGCAGGAAGCAGACAGATTGAACAGGCGGCCGCCGATTGGCTCGCCCGCCGCGACGGCGGCGATTGGTCGGCGCAGTCGCAAGCGCAACTCGATGCCTGGCTGGCGGAATCGACCGCGCACCGGGTCGCGTTCCTGCGCCTGAGCGCGGCCTGGAGCGAGGGCGACCGGCTCAAGGCGCTGGCGGCGGGAACCGAGCCGGGGCAGATGCCCGAGCGCGGCGCGTGGACGGCGCCGCCGTTCGCGGCGCGCGCCGAACCCGCGGCCGATGCCGAAGATGGCGATGCCGACGCCGCTCAACCTGCGCCGGCGGGATCGCCGGTGCGCGCGGATGCGCTGGTGTTCGCGCCGCGTCCGCGCGCGCCTCGCCGCTACGGCGCGCGTTTGGCCGCGGCCGCCGCGGTGGGCGTGGTCGCTTTGTCGATGTTTTGGGGCTGGTCGCTTTACGGCACGGTCGAGCAGGCCTCCTATCGCACCGCCATCGGCGATCTGACGACCGTGCCGCTGGCCGACGGCTCGCGCGCCACGCTCAGCAGCGACAGCCGCATCGACGTCGCCTTGTCGCGCGCGCAGCGCCGGGTGCAGCTGCAGCAGGGCGAGGCCTTCTTCGATGTCGCGAAAGATCCGGGCCGGCCGTTCGCGGTCGAAGCCGGCGGCCGCCGCGTGGTCGCGGTGGGCACGCATTTCTCCGTGCGCCGCGACGGCGGCGACCTGCGTGTGGTTGTGACCGAAGGCACGGTGCGCCTGGAATCGGAACCCATCGACGGCCATCGCCAGCCGACCACGCTGTTGCCGGCCGGCAGCATCGCCCTGGCCGGCGCCAACGGCGTGCTGGTGCGCAGCGTGTCGGTCGATGAGGCCGAGCGCGTGGTGGATTGGCGCAACGGCTATCTGGTGTTCCGCGACACGCCGCTGGCCGCGGCCGCGGCCGAGTTCAACCGCTACAACGCGCGCAAGCTGGTGATCGGCGACACCGCCGCCGGCGAGCTGCGCGTGGGCGGCAATTTCCGCTGGTCCAATGCCGAGGTCTTCGTCGGCCTGCTGGAACAGGCGATGCCGGTGCGGGCCGAGCGCTTGCACGACCGGATCGTGCTGCACAGCCGTTGAGCGCCGCGCGCGGCGTTTATCCGCGCCGGTTCTCGATCGCGCCCGTGCGCGCTGTCGCGCGCGCATCCCGATGGGCACACTACGCGCCGCGCGCGCGGCGGCTTTGCCCGGCGCGCGTGCGGGATTTGCCGAGTTCGTTCGTCTGATAACAAAGGCGCGGTCAGCGCCGACTGGGGAGGGGAAAGCCGATGGTGGGTCGTCTTCGTGTGCTGCTGTTGAGTTTGGCGTGTAGCGCCGCCCTGTCCGCGCAGGCGCAAGGCGCGGCGGTGAACATTCCCGCCGGCGATCTGGTGACCGCGCTGGATGCGCTGGCGCGGCAATCGGGCGTGCAGTTCGTCTACTCGGCCGATCAGCTCAAGGGCCTGCGCACCCAAGGCGTGCACGGCAGCATGGCACCGGCCGACGCGCTCGACCGTCTGCTGCGCGGCAGCGGCTACGCCGCGCGCCGCGATGCGTCCGGGGCGATGGTGATCGTCAAGAGCGCCGCTCCCGCCGCGCCGCCGTCGCGACCGCGCAACACGCCGCGCACGCCCGACGGCGCGGCCGCGGACATGCCGGTGATGACCGAGCTGGAAAGCATCCAGGTCACCGGCTCGCGCATTCCGCGCGCGCAGATCGAAGGCCCGGCGCCGGTCACGGTGATGACCGCGCAGGAGATCAAGGCCAACGGTTTCACCACCGTGCCCGACGTGCTGCGCGCGATGACCCAGAACGGCGGCGAGACCCAGAGCCAGCAGTCGGCCAGCGGCGCCGACTTCTCGCCCGGCGCGCAGCAGGTCGATCTGCGCGGACTGGGGCCCAACCACACCCTGGTGCTGGTCAACGGCCGCCGCATCGCCGACTTTCCGATGCCGTTCAAGGGCCGCAGCAATTTCACCGACATCTCCAATATCCCGCTGGGCATGGTCGATCGGATCGAGATCCTGACCGGCAGCGCGTCGGCGATCTATGGCTCCGACGCGATCTCCGGCGTGGTCAACTTCATCCTCAAGAAGCAGGCCGACGGCACCACGGTGGATATGCGCATGGGCGACACCACCCGCGGCGGCGGCGAGTCGTTCAACCTCAGCGTGTCCAGCGGCTACAGCAACGACCGTTTCAGTGCGATCTACGGTTTCGAGCTGCAATCGCAGAATCCGCTATGGGCCTACGAGCGCGCGCGCCAGGACTCGACCCGCGATGCGCCCACTGATTCCGCACGTGCGGCGCGGCGCGCGTTCCTGCGCACCAACTGGGACGACGAATACCTCGATCCCGGCGCCGCCTGCGATGGGCTGGCGCGGCTCAACGGCGGCAGCACCCATCGCGCTTCGCGCCCGGGCTGGGGCGTAGGCGGCGAGGACGGTTTCTATTGCGGCAGCGAAGCGGCGATCGGCTACGGCACCATGATCAGCGAGCGCGAAGGCGTGAACGCCTACGCATCGCTGAGCTATCGCTTCGACAACGACACCGAGTGGTTCGCCGATCTGCAGCTGGGCTATCACAAGCTGTCGATGTTCCGCGACGTCAGCAACTGGAGCTACCAGGCGCCCGACGGCAACGAACAAGGCTATTTCTTCAACCAGGCTACCGATCAGGTCGAATACTGGCAGCGCCAGTTTTCCCCGGAGGAAATGGGCGGCCTGAGCGCCGGCACCATCCGCAACCGGCAGAAGACCTTCAGCCTGACCACCGGCTTCAAGGGCCGCTGGGGCGAGCACTGGGATTGGGAAACCGCGCTGAGCCATTCGCAGTACCAGTCCACCATCAGCTGGCCGCAGATCGTCGCGTCCAAGGCCAACGATCTGTTTCTGGGGCCGCAACTGGGCACCGATGACGACGGCTTGCCGATCTTCAACGCCGATCCCGAGCGCCTGTATCGCCCGTTGACCCGCGCCGAGTACGACTCGATCGCCGCGCGCACCACCTACCAACCTAAGTCGCGCACCGACGCGCTGTCGCTGACTTTTACCAACACCGAGCTGTTCACCCTGCCGGCCGGCGCCGCCGGTTTCGCCGGCACCCTGGAAGTGGGCAGCCAGAGCTACAACCTGCGGCCCGATCCGCTGGCCACGCAGTACTACTACTACAGCTGGCGCGACGCCGACGGCCACGGCAGCCGCGATCGCTGGGCGGCGGCCGGCGAATTGCGCCTGCCCTTGCTCGACAGCCTGAATTTCAGCCTCGCCGGGCGTTACGACCAATACCGCTACAGCGGCCACAGCATCGACAAGTTCACCTACAGCGCCGGCCTGGAATGGCGCCCGGTCGAGTCCTTGCTGCTGCGCGGCTCCTACGGCACCGCGTTCCGCGCGCCGGATCTTCATTACCTGTATGCCGGCGAAGGCAATTCGGAATCCTCCGGCGTGGACTACTACCGCTGCCGCAGCGAGGAGCCGGGCACGGATCTGAGCGATTGCTCGTTCTCGGACGAAAACGTGGTGGTGACCCGGCGCGGCAACCGCAAGCTCGATCCGGAAACCAGCACCGCCTGGACCGCGGGCCTGGTCTGGTCGCCGCTGGCCAATCTGGATTTCTCGCTCGACTACTTCAACATCGACCTGCGCGACCAGGTGCAGGACCTGCGCATCGACGGCATCTTGCAGGACGAAGCCAGCTGCCGCCTCGGCCAGCGCCCGGACGGCAGCGCGGTGGACGCGAATTCGCCGACCTGTATCGACGCGCTGGCGCGCGTGGGCCGCAGCGACGACGGCAGCCTCTACAGCGCCTTCGTCAATCCGATCAACATCGCCCGCGAGCGCACCAACGGCGTGGATTTCAACGCGCGCTACCGCCTGGAAACCTCGATCGGCACATTCCGCTTCAACGGCAACTACAGCTGGGTGCGCGAACACGAAAGCCAGCAGTACGCCGGCGACCGGGTCGAGGATCAGTTCGCGGTCAACAGCGGCTTCGACATTCCGCGCAGCAAGGCCAGCGCCAGCGTGAGCTGGGACAAGGACCGCTGGACCGCGACCTTGCACGGCGAGCGCCTGGGCAAGTTGCCCAACTACGATTCCTATCAGGAAAGCTACGACCCGGCCGACGGCGGCAGCCCGTGGATCGGCGCGACCTACCGCTACAACCTGTCGCTGCAGTACCGCTTCACCGATCACGCCCAGCTGGCGCTGTCGGTGACCAACCTGTTCGACAAACTGCCGCCGAAAGACGCCAGCTACAGCAGCTACCCGTATTACGACGTGTCCTGGTTCGACACCGTCGGCCGCCAGGTGTTCGTGCAATACACGCACAAGTTCGGCGGCAGCGCGCTTTGATTGCCTGACGTGTCGCCGCAGGGACGCGGCGGCGCGACTTTTACGGCAACGTGATGTTCAAAACGGACCTCGTCGCCGCGCGCGCGGCGGCGATCGGATCAGCGCTCGCCGCCCGGCGTGCGCGCCACCACGAAGATGCGGCGGAATTCGAACCACGTTGTGCCGTCGCCGCGCGGCGGATAGGCGCGGTCCAGCATCGGCGCCAGTTCGGCGCGGAAGCGTTGCCAATCGGCCGCATCCAGCGCCGCCTTGACCGGCCGCAGCGCGGTGCCGGTGATCCATTCCAGCACCGCGTTATCGCCCGACAGGCGCTGCACGTAACTGGTTTCCCAGGCATCGACCATGCAGCCCAGCGCGGCCAGGCGTTCGGCGTACTGCTTGGGCGAATCGACCGCGTCGTCTTCGCGCAGCCCGACCTCGCGCAGGCGCTCGGCCCATGCCGCGCTCGCGGCAAGCTCGCGTGTGAGCACATGCGAAGGCGCATCGAAATTGCCCGGCACTTGGATCGCGATCCACGCGCCCGGCGGCAACTCGCGCACCCAGCGTTCCAGCAACTGCCGATGCTCGGGCACCCATTGCAGCACCGCGTTGGAGATCACCACGTCGGTATCGGCCTTGGGCGTCCACTCGCGCACGTCGATCAACTCCGCGGCGATCCCGGCCTTGCGCGCGGCCTCGACCATCTCCGGCGAGTTGTCGCTGGCTTCCAGCTGCGCCTCGGGCCAGCGCCGCGCCAGCGCGAGCGTCAGATTGCCGGGCCCGCAGCCCAGATCGACCACGCGCCGCGGACGTTCGATACCGATGCGCGCGGTCAGATCGAAGAACGGCCGGCCGCGCAGGTCGGCGAAGTCGAGGTACTTGCCCGGGTCCCACATGCGGCGGCTCCAGCTTGATTGCGAAAACAGCACTATACGAGTGGCCGGTCGAGATGGCGTGTGCGGCGGTTGTCGGCGTTTTGCTTGGTGAATCCAAAGGCTTTGCGAAAGCTGGCAAGGCTACCGGTACCGGAAGATCGTCAGTGCGAACCCGGCATGCCGCTGAGATCGGATTATTCGGAGTCTGGGTATGATGGTAACGGACGCATGATTCTGGAGGAAAAGCGCTGATGGCCATGCGCGAACGAGTTCCCTTTGCCAGCTTGCCCGCCGAGGTCAGGGCGATCGTTGAAACCGACGATTTCATCAAGGCATATGCATTGCCCGACTCCGGGAACTACATCTTATGGACGCGTAACCGATTCCTTGGAAAACAGCAGGAAAATGAATTTTCGGTAGAGCTGGGGCGGTCTCTTGACCGCGAGGAGCGCGAGAAGATGCTTCCGGCCTCGCAAAAATTAGCTCTCAAGGTTCGCGGTTTTTCGATCGTAAAAGGCTTTCGTTTAGAAGAAGGCACGGATTGTCTTTATGAGACTTATGCGGTTTGCGATCCTGAGAGTCAGCAGACAGTCTTGGAGTGTGAACAGATTGTGTTCGTTCCGACTATGCGCGCCATCGTCGATGTAGTCGATGACGCACTCGACAAGCTCATGTTCCCTCAGGAATATGCTGGATGGAGCGAAGATGAGAAGGTCATGCATTGGACTCAGTTTCTTTACAGGGTCCGACGCCAGACAGGCGAGACTGGTTCCGACCCCAACACCGTATTCGATACGGCGTTGCTTGAGTACATGAGCAGTATCGACCCCAATATCCGATCGATAATTCATCAAGTATTGGACAGGCTGGCGGGCATGGAGGTCGTTTCGGCAGCGGATCTCAATATTGCGCTTAAGAAGGGGTGGAGATAGTGCTGGGCGGATAGTGCTCGTGTCACAGGGCACGGCCGCACGGCCATGAGTGGCGTTCATGGTCGAATTTCAGTCGCCAAATCGATCCAGCAGAACGGCAAGCTTCTTCGGCGCCAATACGCGATAACTTTCAGTCAGCAGATCGGCAATCTCCTCCCAGTCGCTGCCCATATCGATCGCCGCGCCGACGATGTTCGCAAACCACACCGGCCTGAAAAACGGCGGCTTCGAGAACTTCGGCGCTGCCAAACGCGCAATCGGCAGTCGAAACGTCAGCACGACCATCGGGCCCGTAGTGCCGGCGGCTTCGGCATACGCCGGCGGCCAACCGTTGTCGATCATCACGACGTGGGCGAAGTTCTTCTTCGCCACCATCCAGCGGGTGCCGGTCCAGGCGGGTTCTTCGTAGGCCTCGGGTAACCCGAGACAGATGGCGTTGAGGCGGGTCAGGATCGGGAGCGGTACTGGCAGATGGTCCACCATCGCGGGTAGTCCTATCGATTGGATAGATATGCGATCTCGTGGATCGCGCGGATGCCCAGAGGCGTTTGCGCGTCATGGTATTGACCCGAGTATTGTTGAGGTCGCGACGATGTATGGGAAGAATCCAAACCTGATTGGGCCAAAGGGTCAACCATGGGAGCTAATCAGTGAGCTAGACTCGAACGGAGAGATCATGAGATTTGAGCGCCACCCAAGCGAACACTTCTTCAGTGACAAGAATGAGTTTGAGTTACCGCATTACCATGGTCCAAATGGCGAGCACTTGACCTACCGATCGCCGTATCGAGGATATGAAATGAAAGACGCATCTTCGTATTGGTCGCCGTTGTGCCACTTGGTACTGCAACTCCGCTGTTGGGTTCGCATCGCTTGGAAAGATGGTGCTTCGAGACAAACGGGGCATTGGGGGCAGCTTCTGACAATACCGGTGGATGGCTATCTGGAGGGGCCGGGTGGACCGATCCCGTTTCTAGATATCGAGTGGGTTGAAGTATCGACGAATCGTATTAAGGGGGGCATCGCCGGGCAGCCGCGACAAATGATAGTCGTGAAGGATGAGCTTCTTGGGGGTTTACGCGGAGCCCAGCTCGATTGGGAACTTCGTGAGAGCACGTGGTCGGTTGCAGGTGTTTTCGAAGAAGAGGAGGCCGTGCAGGTGGTCCGCGTTGTGAACCCATTCGGGCCGACGATAAAGTCGTAAAATGACGGCCTCGAAAACTTCGGCGCCGCCAAGCGTGCAATCGGTAGGCCGAAAGGTCAGCGTAGTCACAGGTCCCATAGTGCCAGCGGCCTCGGTATAAGCCGGCGGCCAGTCTTTGGCGATCACCACCACATGGGCGAAGTTCCCTTTCCCCACCATCCATCGAGTGCTGGTCCAAGCGGGTACTTCGTAGGCTTCGGGTAACCCGAGGCAGATGGCGTTGAGGCGGGTCAGGATCGCGGGTGGAATCGATGGGTGGTCGGTCATCTCGAGGTCTCCTGCCGGAATACGCACGATCGCCATCGTGAATCTCGAACGCGCGGCCCGCAACATCGGTCCATACACAGCGGCAGACGAACCACGCCGCCATTCGATTGCCCGCACCCGCCGCCAATCGAATCATCCGTAACCAAATGTGCGACCGCACAGCCCCGCATGTCCGCGGGACAAAATCCGTTCCGATTCGACGCGCGAATCGCGACCTGTATCAGCAATTTCGGCCGGCAATCGCGCGCACGGCCTACTACCTTCGGCTAATTCGCAACGTAGGCAGCGGATCGGTCGGTGGATCTGCGTAGAACGGCGGCCAACTTCTGTGTCCGTTACCGCGACTCTGCCTGGAGATTTCACCGTGAAAACAGCATTCGGCCTCGTGATCGGTTTTGCGTTCGCGCTCAGCGTGCCCTTCGGTAGTGCCTGGGCGGGGTCGCCGTACGGCGGCACTGCGTGGGCGTTGCCCGGGACGGTGCAGGCGGAGAATTTCGACCTGGGTGGGCAGAACGTGGGTTACTTCAATCCGGGCAATACCAATCCGGGCGGCCAGTATCGCAGCGACGGCGTCGGTATCGAGGCCAGCGGCGATACCGGCGGCGGTTTCAATGTCGGTTGGACGGTGGCGAGCGAGTGGCTCAACTACACCGTCAACGTCGCGCAGGCGGGCAACTACACGCTGCTAGTGCGCGTGGCCAGCCAGGGCGCGGGCGGCAGTTTCCATTTCAACGTCGATGGCGCGGTGGCGACATCGACGTTGAGCGTGCCCGATACCGGCGGCTGGCAGAACTGGCGGACGCTTTCGACCGGCATCAATCTGTCGGCCGGCACGCACGTGATCCAACTGCGGATGGACAGTGTCGGCGCGAACGGCAGCAGCGGCAATTTCAATTGGTTCTCGATCGGCGGCGCCGGTGCCGGTCCGGACTTCGGACCCAACGTGGTGATCTTCGATCCGGGCCTGTCGCCATCGACGATGCAGGCCACGGCCAACGATATCTTCCGGCTGCAGGAGCGCAATCAGTTCGGACCGGATCGTTACGCGATCCTGTTCAAGCCGGGCACGTACAACATCGACGTCAACGTCGGTTTCTACACGCAGGTGCTCGGCCTGGGCGCGTCGCCGGACGACGTCAACATCAACGGCGCGGTGCATGCCGAGGCCGATTGGTTCGACGGCAATGCCACGCATAATTTCTGGCGGGTGGCGGAGAATCTGGCGATCAATCCCAGTGGCGGCGTGAATCGCTGGGCGGTGTCGCAGGCGGCGCCGTTCCGACGCGTGCATGTGCGCGGCAACATGGCGCTGGACGATAACGGTTGGTCCAGCGGTGGTTTCATGGCCGATACGCGGGTCGACGGCCAGGTCAATTCCGGCGGCCAGCAGCAGTGGTTCACGCGCAATTCGCAATTGGGCAGCTGGGCCGGTTCGAACTGGAACATGGTCTTCGCCGGGGTCGGCGGCGCGCCCAACGGCGCATCGTGGCCGAACCCGCCCAACACCGTGCGCGCGACCGTGCCGGTGGTGCGCGAGAAGCCGTTCCTGACCGTGGACGCGTCCAATCGCTACAGCGTGTTCGTCCCCGCCCTGCGCAGCAACAGCAGCGGAACGACCTGGGGCAACGGCGCGGCGGCCGGCCAATCGATTCCGATCGAGTCGTTCCATATCGGCAAGGCCGGCATCGATAATGCGAATACGCTCAACGCGGCGTTGAACCAGGGCAAGAATCTGTTGCTCACGCCTGGCATCTATCGCTTGAACGACACCTTGCGCGTCACCCGCGCCAACACCGTGGTGCTCGGTCTGGGCCTGGCGACGCTGGTCGCGGATAACGGCGTCAACGCGATGAATGTGGCCGATGTCGATGGCGTCAAGATCGCGGGCATATTGTTCGACGCCGGTGTGACCAATTCGCAAGTGTTGCTGGAAGTCGGCCCGAACGGCAGTTCCGCCGGCCACGCCGCCAATCCGACTTCGTTGCACGATGTGTTCTTCCGCATCGGCGGGGCCGCGGTCGGCCGCGCCTCGGTGAGCCTGAAGATCAACAGCCACGACGTGATCGCCGACCATCTGTGGCTGTGGCGCGCCGATCACGGCACCGGCTGGGGCTGGGATCTCAACACCACGGTCAACGGCCTGATCGTCAACGGCAACAACGTCTCGGCCTATGGTTTGTTCGTCGAGCATTTCCACCAGTACCAGACCCTCTGGAACGGCAACAACGGCCGGGTGTATTTCTATCAGAGCGAGATTCCCTATGACGTGCCGAACCAGGGCAGCTGGATGAACAACGGCGTCAACGGTTTCGCTTCGTATAAGGTCGCCGACTCGGTGACCAGCCACGACGCCTGGGGCGTGGGCATCTACTGCTTCTTCAACGTCAACCGCAGCGTCAAGTTGTTCAGCGCGATCGAAGCGCCGGCCGCGGGCTTGAACGGCGCGATGTTCCACAACATGACCACGGTGTCGCTGGGCGGCGGCTATGGCGAGATCACTCATGTGATCAACCAATACGGCGACAGCGCCAACTCGGCCAATACCACGGTGCGACTGGTGAAATAGCGTTGGGGTCGCGATGCGCGCGGGTCCGTCCCGCGCGCATCGCGTAATGACGTGTGAGGTGCCGGCCATCCGGCGTCTTGCGACGGTTTGCACGCCGCTTGCGAGACGCACGCGGCATTGCCGCAATCGCTCTCACATGTGCGTCAACGCGTGATGGTTTCGGCCTTGGGCGCGTGCTTCATTGCGCGCGCGCCTTCCATGGTGGAAGGCCTTCAAGGAGGAAACACAATGAAGTCACTGGCAATGGCAATGGTCGCCGCGGCGGCGATGATCGCGGCGACGGGGCTGGCTCAGGCGGGCGAGAAGAGCAACGTGCCCGTCAGCATTTCCACCAATCCTCAGGGCCAGGCGGTCCGTGCGTTCGGCATGCTGGCCAGCGCGCGCGCCAGCGCCGGCGTCAACCAGACCATCGGTTGCGCGAGCAGCGCGACCGGGACGACGGTGGTGGCCGCGTGCGAAGCGCGCAACGCCGCCGGCACCTATGTCCAATGCACGACCTACAACGCGGCGCTGGTCGCGGTCGCGCAATCGGTCAGCGCCGATTCCTACGTGGATTTCAGCTTCGACGGCTCGGGCAATTGCACCAGCCTGTATGTCAGCAACGGTTCTTCGAACGCGGTCAAGCAACCCTGACCGCCGCGCGGCGATGTCGTCGGATCACGACGGCATCGCCGGTTCCGGCGCATGCGGGCCGCGACCCGCGCGCGCTCAGAACTCGCAGGAATCCCAACCCAGCGGCGTGGTCTGGGTCGAGCTGTCCTTGAAATTCTGGCGCAGCGTGGTCTGCGCCCACTCGTTGGCTTCGACCAGCTGCCCCGGGCTGAGGTTCGATGCGATCGCCTCGAGTTGCCGGTCGAGTTGAGCGACGCGATGCGATTCCGCGCCGAGGCGATACAGTTTGAGGTAGCGATAGTGCTGCACCGGATCGGCGCCGATCAGGCCGGCGAGCAGACTCTGCGCGCCCGGCTCGTAGGCTTGCTGCAGCAGATCGACCACGCGCCAGTCGCCGGCGGCCAGGCCGCTGTCGATCAAGGCCGAGGCGGCATTGCCGTAGTTGCGCAAGGATTCGGGATGCTTGATCAGGCTGCGCGCATCGTAAAGCGGGCCGCGATCGAGATAGCACGCGCGCGCCTGCTCGTCGCCCAGGCGCGCGGCCTGGGCGATGCTCGGCACCAGCGCGTCGAGCATCTTGTCGCTGACGCCGGCGCACAGCTCCTGGTTCTTGCGCACGCCCTGCTGGCGCAGCTCCATCGCGTCGAGCTGCAATTGGTAGGTGCGTAGCTGCGCCGCGCTCATGCCGTCGGTGGATTTGCGGGTGAGATCGTTGGTCGCGCCATCGCTCTTCCATTGCGAGCTGCGCAGGCGGCTGCAGCGGTCGAGGTCGCGCAGCAGGCGCTTGGCCGCGTCGGCATCGCCGCCGGCGGCGCGCGCGCGCAGTTCGGCGAAGCTGTTCTTCAGCGGCGTGTTGGGCGGCGGCAGCAGGCCGCGCTTGGAGGCTAGGGGGCTCGATCCGAGGGCGGCCTCGTCATCCGTGCCCTGTGCCGCCGCGGCATCGGCGACATTCACATGCATCGCGGCGCGCGGCTGCGGAGTATCCGCGCGTCCGAGAAAGTAGGCGCCGACCACCGCGGCCAGCACGGCGACAGCGATCAACAGTGAGCGTTTGGTCTGCATATCGTCGCGCTTCGCCATCGGCCGTCGCCGGCCTGTTCATTCGTAGGGAAAAACGCAGGGGTCCCATAACGGCCCGTCCGCATCGATCGGCTTGCCCTGAAAATCGTGATCGAAAGTTCGCGCCGCCCAGGCATCGGCTTGCGCGACCTGCGCCGCACTGAGCCGGCTCGCCGCCGCCTGGATGTCGCGATCGATCTCGTCATGGTCCGACGGCGTCCCGAGGCGGAACAGCTTCAGGTAACGGTAACGCGAGTAGGCATCGGTTCCAACCGCAGCGGAGAGCAGGGTGGACGCGCCAGGTTGATACGCGTTGCGCAGCGCGCTGATCACCCGCCAGTCGCCGTCCTCGACGCCGGCCTGGATCATCGCCTGGACATCGCGACGATACGATCCCAGACGCTCGGGATGATCGAGCAGGCTGCCCGGATCGTAATTCGGCCCGCGCTCGAGATAGCAAGCGCGCGCATACGGCTCGCCCGCCAGCGCGGCGCGCTGCAGGTTGGGCAGCAGCTGGTCGAGCATTTCCTGATCGGCGCCATCGCACAGCGCGCGCATGCCATCCAGCGCCTGCTTGCGCGATTCGATGGCATCGAGCTGGGCGCGGTAGTTCTTCAATTGTTGCGAGCTCATCGAGGCCACCGTTTGCCCCAGCAGCTCATCGGAGAGTTGGGCGTTGTCGCGATCCAGGCGTTCGAAGCGCCGGCACAGACTGAGGTCGCGATACAGGCGGGTCGCCGCGGCGATGTCGCCGGCGGCGGCACGGCTCCGCAGATCGGCGAAGGCGGATTTCAGCGAGACGGTCAGCTTGGGCGAGTTGGCGGCGGCATCCGCGGCGGCTTTGCGCGCCGCTTTACCGGGTACCGTGGCGGCTTGGTTCGCCGCCGGACTCGCGCTGGGCGAGGCCGCAGCGGGCGCACCCGGCGAGCGGCCCTGGATCAGGCCGAAGCCGTACACGCCGGCCGCGACGACCAGCGCGGCGGCGATCGTCGCCAGCGCGCGGCCGCGCATCAGGCGGGCCACGGCGAAGCGGTTCGTGCGAACCGCTTCGCCTGCCGGTGATGGCCTGATCGATGCATCCTGACCAACGATTACCTTTCGCTATCGAGAACGTAAGCCGATGCCGCGATCGACGCATTGCCGGTCATGATCGCGGTGTTCTTGCCCGCGACGGCCGGCAGGCCTACTTTCAGATTCACCGCGCCCGATACCAGGGCATCCAGGATCGGGGTGAGGATCGGCAGGCCCAGCGCGATATTGCCGCAACCGCTCGCCGCCGGTACAGCGAAGGAGTTATCGACCAGGGTGGTGCCGTCGATCTGCAGGTAGCCGATGAAGTTCGGCTCGTCGGTCCAGACCGTGGTCGCCGTGCCCGGATTGCCCGAGATCGGCAGGTTCGGCAGCGGCGGCGCGGTGGTGCCGGTCTGCAGCTTGAGCACGACCGGGGTCTGCGCCGATCCGATGTAGCACTTGTCGCCGAGGAACGGATTCTGCAGGTGCACGCGCACCGCCAGCCGGGCCACGGTCGGGTCGCTGCCATCGCTGGGCGGGAACAGCGCATTGCCGAAGTTGGTCTGGATCTGCTGCACCGGCTCGATGGTGGCGTTGACGTCGTTGACGGTAGCCACCAATGCCCAGAACGCGGTCCACAACGGGCCCGGCCAGTTCGGCGCCGGGTTGACGATGCCGAGCAGGCCGCCGGGCACCTTGGCCGCGGGCGACTTCAAGGTCGGCGCGCCGACCGCGTCGTACAGCGGCGAGGCGCCGATGGTCTCGATACCGCCCTGCAGCACGATCGGCTTGTCGATCGGCATGGTGGTGCTGCCGATGGTGAGCGAACCGGAATTGGTGGTGTTGATGACGCAGCTGCCTACCGCCGGATCGGTGTACGGGCAGTATTTGAACATCGCATACGGGCCCGACGGCGTACCGGCGTTGGCCACCGACGCGCTCGCGAGCGTCAGCAATGCCGCCGCCGCGGCAGTGCAAAGCGGAGTCTTGCGCATTCTCGGATTCTCCTGAAAGTTGAGTGCGGCCGGCGCGTGTTCCACGCGGCCGGGCCTGCTCGCGGCCGCGACGGCCGCGCTGCGCTGATGGGGACAAAAAGGGGAGGAAAATCTCCTCCCCTGTGCCGAAATCCTTCTCGGCTCATCGACGTGTCCGGAGGGGTACGCGAGACCGCGATCCGCGCGCCACGCATGAAGCGCCGCGGATCGCCGGCCGGTGCCGGACGTCGTCGGGTGGTTACAGACCCACCACGCGTACCAGTGTACTGGCGCTCAGCGCGCCGTTGTTCTGGGTCTGCACCGAGCAAGCGCCCAGCGCGCCCTTGAATACGAACTGATTGTTCTTGGTGGCAGTGGAGGTGGAATCCAGCACGCCGTTGATGCTGCCCGAGCCGGTCTGGCTGGGGCAATAGACGTTCAACGGCGAGGGAATGTAGATCCGCACGCCACTGATGGCCACGCCCCACAGCGTCGGCGTCAGGGTCGGCGAGCCGGTGAACGGCGGGTTCGCGCCGGTATACGCGCTGGGAGTCATCGTCCACGGCAGGTTGTAGGCAGTGATGCCGTTGCAGGCCGAAGAGCCGCTGAAGCTCGCCGCGGTGACCGTGGCGTTGCCGCCGGTCAAGGTGACGGTGAAGCTGGCGTTGCAAGGTACACCGACGCCGACGTAGCTCGCGGTGGTCGGGCCGAAGAAGGTGAGCGTGCCGTTGTTGGCCCAGCCACTGCCGTTCCAGAGTTCGAACGAGGCAGCAGAGGCCGAGCTCGCGCCAAAGACGGCCGCAGCGGTCGCCAGGGCGAGAAGGGAATTCTTGAGCTTGGACATTACGTTTTCTCCTGTGATGCGTCGAGGTATACGGACACGAGCGTGTCCTAACGGGCTGTCACGGATGAAGCGGGCGCCGTGGCTGCGCTGCCTGACGGCTACGGTGAGCGGTCCGTAGCCGTCAGGCGTCTGCTCGTCGCCGCCCGTTCGCCGAAGGCGAGGGGCGACGACACTCAACTCAGAAAAAGCCCTTACGCACCGACAAGCCGATGATGCGAGGGTCTTGCAGGAAGACGTTGCTGCTCAGGCCGGTGTCGTCGCTGTTGACGAAAGTGCCGGTGATCGCCTTGCCGCCCAACGCGTTCTTGACGTACAGCTGCACGGCCAGATCGCTTTCGATCTTCTGCCAGGTCAGCGACAGGTTCACGTTGCCCCAGTCGTGCAGGCGATCGATCTTGTCCTGATAGATGCGCGCCCAGCTCGGACCCTGGTAATACAAGTCGGCGCGCAGGATCAGATCGCCGCGTGAAGTCATGAAGGTGTATTGCGGACTCAGGCTGACGGTGATGTGCGGCGCGTTGGGCAACTCGTTGCCGCCGACGTTCTTCGCGAAACCGGCGCCGCCGTTGGGCGCGTCCTTGGCCGGATCGTAGGTGAAGCCGTACAGGCCGTCGTAGGGTCCGCCGGACGAGAATCCTTTCCCGTTCAGCGGCAAATTGGTCGAGCAGAAGCTGTTGAGGATATTGGCGGCGTTGTTGAACGGCGGGTCCAGCGGATAGGTCGCCGCCAGCACCGCTTCGACATACTCCTTGGGCGCGACGCAGTTGGATGCCAGCTGCAGCCAGGGCTTGACCACCACCCAGTCGGAGTTGCCGGCGGTGCGATCCATCACGTCGATGGAGTACTGGTTGGAGCCGATGCGCGTGCGCAGCAGACCCACGTTGCCGCTGAGCTGGAAGGCGTCGTTCGGCTTCCACACCGCTTCGAGCTCGGCGCCCCAGGTCTTGGCGTCGAAGTTCTCGTTGAGGGTGGCGCGGTCTTGGATCTGCGAGACCTGATAGTCCTTGTAATCGTTGTAGAACAAGGTGCCGTTGAGGATGAACCGGCCGCCGGCCATGACGTTCTTCATGCCGACTTCAAAGGCGTTGACGAACTCGGGCTTGAACTCGGGATCGCGCTGCTCGAAGCTCAGCGCCAGCGGATTGGCGCCGATGCCCGGCGAATTGGTACCGCCGGCCTTGTAGCCGCGCGAGGCCGAGGCATAGATCATTGTGCTGTCGGTGAACGACAGGTCCGGCGACCAATCCAGCACCAGCCGGCCGGTGGGCTTGTTCCACTTCTGACGGATCTTGGGCAGCGAAGGATAGCCGTAGCCCACGTAGCCGCCGAACAACTGCGGGACGCCGGCGGTACCGGTGGAATCCGACAACAAGGTTTGGGTCGGGAATGGCGTGGTGGTCTTGCGGTCGCTGGTATAGCGCAGGCCGACGGTCAGGCGCAGGGTGTCGTTGAGCTTCCAGTAGCCTTCGCCGAAGATCGCGGTGGAGCGGGTTTCAGCCAGATTGCGGCTGCGAAAGTAGTTGTGCCCCTGGCCGTCGATCGCGCCCAGCGGATTAGGGTCGATGTAGACGCAGGGAATGATCTGGCCGGTGTTCGGGTCGAGCCGCGTCGCCACGCCGGCCGGGCACTTGCCCGGCGCGGTGCCCGCGCCGTTGCCGTTGAAGAACAGGTCGGCCAGCGAGGTGAACACGTTGCTGAAGACGTAGTAGCTTTCGTCTACCTTGTACTCCAGGTAGTTGGCGCCGACGTTGAAGTTGAACGCGCCGTCGAACGAGGACTGCAGCCGGAACTCCTGCGACCACTGCCTGCTGTCGGAATCGACCAGGTCGGCGATCAGCAAGCGGTCGGAACAACCCAGTTGCGGATCGCAATACTTGCCGTCGGGAAATGCGTTGTAGGCCGGTTCGGGACCGTTCGGGCCGAACGCCGACACGCCGTTGGAAGTGTTGGTGAAGATCGGCTGGGACTGGAAACGGCCGTAATCTTGCGTCGAGTAGTACTGATCCCGCGTGTACAACGTCTGCGAGACCAGGCTGAGATGGTCGGTCAGATTGGCGTCGAGGTTGAGCTGGAAGATGTCGTTCTTGGCTTCGAACTTCGGATCGTAGGTGGTGGCGATCTTGCGCATGTCGTGCGACTGCGTCACGCCGGCATAGGGATCGAGCCCGCGCGGAATCATCGAGGCGACATCGAGGAAGTTGCCGTCCGGGTCCAGCAGATAGCCGATGGCGGTGCTCTGCGCGCCCAGCACGAACGGAATACTCGCGCCGTTGGGAACGCCGAACGCACCGTTGTTGTACAGCGAGCCGTCCGTGCAGCCCTGGCTCATGTAGTTGCGGTCGATCGCCGACACCGTGGTCGCGCCGATCTTGGCCGGACCCGGATCGTTATGGCACAGCTGCTTGCCGGTGCGGGCGCGGCGGTCGTCTTCCTGGAAATGCTCCCAGACCAGGCTGGCGTTGAACTTGTCGCTGGGCTTGAAGGCGAAAGAGGTGCGCACCGACAGCAGGTCGCGATCGTTGACGTTGCGATTGGTCACCGTGTTTTCGTCGTAACCGTCGCGCTTGGTGTACTGGGTAGCGACGCGGAAGGCGAAGGTATCGCTGAGCGGCACGTTGAGCATGCCGTTGACGCGGCGGGTGTTGTAGTTGCCGATCTCGCCCTTGACGTTGGCCTCGAACCCGTCCGGGTTGGCCAGGTTGGGAATCATGTTGACCACGCCGGCGGTCGCGTTGCGCCCGTACAGCGTGCCCTGCGGTCCGCGCAACACCTCGACGCGTTCCACGTCCAGGTATTCCTGTTCGAACAGGCGGTTGCGGATCATCGGCGTGCTGTTGAAGCTCACCGCCACGGCCGGGTCGGTGGTCACCGACAGCGCCTGGGTGCCGATACCGCGGATCTGGAAGTTGTAGCTGGCGAAATTGGTCTTGGAGAAGGTGACGTTGGGCGTGGCCGTGACCAGATCGCCGCCGGTCTCGATGCGGCGGTCGCCCAGATCCTTGCCGCCGAAGGCGCTGATCGCGATCGGCACCTTCTGGATGTTCTCGACCTTCTTCTGCGCGGTGACCACGATGGTGTCCAGGGTGGTCGCGCTGGTGCGCTTAGCGGGGTTTGTCGTCGTTTCGGGCGCCGTTTGTTCTGCCTGGGGTTCTTGGGAGGGCGCCGTCGGCTGCGTTTCGGCGACCTCTTGGACGTTTCCCTGCTTCTCCCCGGGCATCGACTTCCCGGCCGCGCCGGCGCCGCTGGCGGTGTCGCTGATCAGGATCGCGCCCGAAGCGCTGGTGGCGTAGTCCAGGCCGGTTCCGGCGAGCAATTCGTCGAGCGCCTCATGCACGCTCTTTTCGCCGCGTACCGCATGCCCGGTCTTGCCGGCGGCGAGCTCGGGCGAGTACAGCAACTGGGTGCCGCTCTGGCGCGCGTACTCCGACAGCGCGGTGTCGAGCTTCTGCTGCGGAATATCGAACTTGGCCGTGGCGGCGCTGCCTTCGGCATAGGCGCTCAAGCAAGGCAGCAGCGCCAAGAACAGCACGCACGGCCTGAGGGCACGCTTCCACGGACGTCGGGTGTCTTGCAATTGCATTCGCTCTCCCCTCGGGTTGCGGGTCGTCTTTGATTGCGACCTGTCTTAAGTACAGACGCGACGGACATCAAAACCCGAACCTGCGAATGCACGCGGATTCGCATCGCGTCGTTGTTGAACCCGGGAGTTTAGTTTTGCGGTGCAACACCGCGCGACGTGATCGGTGGCCGTGCGCCGCCTGCGACGGTTGCATCGGCGAGTGTGTCGGGATGGTGCGATGCGCAACCTTGCGCGAACCGGCGGATTCGCATTGCGCTGCAACACGGAGGCTACGGCGAGCGAGCGCTCCCTATGTGAGAAAGCACGACCGTGCGGGATTACATCGCCAACTTCTGCGCGCTCTGATCTTGCCCGTTCATGCCGCGCGTCAGTTCCTGTTGCTGGCGTTGCGCCTCGGCGTTCTGGCTTTGCCGGATCGCCCCGACCTGGCGATAGCGTTCGTCCGCTGGCATCGACAGCGCGTCGGCCGTGGTCATGTGGGCATGGTGCGCGGCCGGATCGGGCGAGGCATGGCCGACGCGGTACACATGCACGACTTCGCCCGGAGCCAGGCTCGCGGTGGCCTGGTTGAACGTCACCCGGACATCGTCGTGAGCGGAGAATTTCATCTGCGCCGCCCGCGTCAGCAGACTGGCGCTGATGCGCTCGCTCTGCTCGTCCCACGGCTTGCCGATTTGCCGATCGATGTCGCGCACGCTGTCGCGAATCTTTTCGAGCAGGGCGCGATCGTGGGTGTCGAGGTCGGTTGGGCCGCGGGTCGGTGAAGCGGTTAGGGGAGGCGAAGATGGCGAGCCTTCCAGCGGAAACGGCGGGATCGGACTGAGGTGTTGGTGTGTGCTGGCCGTATGTTGAAACAAACCCGCTCGGGGCGGGTTCGTGGTGGTGTCCAAATAGGCTTGCGGCGTGCCGCTGCTGGAGGGTGACAGGGTGATGCCGTTACGTTCGAGCAGGTCTTCGCGCAGCCTCAGCTGGCCCAGATCGAGTTGCATCTGCGGCGCCATGCCGTGCACGGCATGGGCGTAGTTGCGCTCGAAGTGGATCGCGCGGCTGACCGCGCCAGCGCCGTAGAAATTCGGATAGTCCGAATCGCCGTGATGGCCGATGCCGGTAGTCTGGCTGCTCGACAAGCCCGGCGTGCCTGCGGGCGGCTTGTCGAAATAATATTGTGCTTGGGTGGCGATGTTGCCGGGGGTCATCGGCAAGGTGCTGTCTGGGTTGAAGGAGAGACCTGGGCGGGCTTGGGCTTGTAGGAGGTGAGTCGTATGCGGCTCGATGAAATCCTTCACTCGGGGCGTATTGAGTTTCAGCATGCTTGAAAGACTGCTGGACGGATTTGCTTGTTGCTCCCGGCTGACAAGCGCATTCCAGCCGGCGATCTGCGCCTTGGCTTCGTCATCGCGGCTGGCGCCGATAAGCTGGCCGACAGGCGCTGTGTAATCGTTGACCGGATTGCTGTCGGTGGCGATGGCTCTCGCGGTGGTATCGAACGCCCGATAGGCGGCAATCTTGTCGGGATGGTTGAAGGCATGCTGGGTTTCGTGGCCCAGTACGAAGGTCATGTCCGGTGAGTCATATCTTTGAAAGCCAGCGGGTGCTCTCGCCAATACGCTCGGCGGCAAGCTCATGGTCTTGGTATCGCCGTTGTAGGTGCCGCCGGCGACCGTACCGCTGAGCGGCGCAAAGTTCTCCAGCAGCATCCGATGGCCTCTGTCGGACGGGTCGACCGTCGTCGCCGCACGTTTCATCTCCGCAGCCAGAGTCGGAGAGCCGTTGATGGTGAATTGCAGATTGCTCACCATGTCCTGCGATATCGGCTGCGTTGCCCCAGCAGCATCGACATAGGTGCCGTGAGCAAAGCGCAGACTGATCTCCTGCAAGCGCAAGCTGGCTCGCAAGTCCGGGTTGGCGGCTGTTCCATTGGGCGGGAAACTATTGGATGGCAGCGTCACCACGCCGGAGGCTTTGTCGTATGTGCCCGCTATATTCGATCCGGCGCCTGCCGATGCCAGTGCGAAACCGGTCAGTTGGTGATTGACGGCGGCTTGGTTCAAGCGCTGCAGAAGATCGGCATCGGAAATGATCGTCGCGCGCAATTGCGCCTGTTGGTCCGGCGTTACGCCCGGTTGATGGGCGAATTGCGCGATCGATGCCTGTAGTTGAGTGTTGATGGACGACATGGCTTAGGGGTCGAGTGGATGAATGCTGATCGATTCGACGCAAGCGTGGTTGAGCTTGGAATCGGGCGCATTGGCTTCACGGCGCGGCATGATTTGCACTCTTACGTCGTTGCGCACGTATTGCAGCGCAAGCAACTGTCCTAGCTCGCCATAAGATGCGTGCTCATTCTTGAAGCCCGCGTTCATCAGCGCGGCTTCGTAGGCGTTGAAGTCCATTCCGCAGACGGGGTTCATGTCTTCAAGCAATCGCACATCGACGCGCTCCTTCTCGTTGCGAAACTCAAATCTTGCATTCGTGTATCGCCTATATTTCGGGTCAACGCTGTAGCTGAAAATGTAGTTCCAAGCGAACTTAGGGAGCGTCATCGCCAGGAATCCGCCATCTTCTTCGGGCACCTCAACCATCGGCAAACGCATCACTTGGCGGACACGATCGGTCGATAGCTCATTGAACGACTTCAGGCTATCGATCAATTTCAAGAAGCGCCGTCCAATTTCATCCGGCGTCAACTCTGGATGCTCGGCCAGCGTGCTGGGCTGATAAGGGGCGGGCGAGGCGGTGTTCACGGCGGCTACCTCCTTGGATGCTGGCGCCGGAGCCTTTGGCGCAGGCGAATGCGCGCATGCGGTGAGCACAAGTACAGCGAGCGCTGACAGCGAGAGGCGGGAAATCGGATATCTCATCAAGAGAGCTTCCGTTGAACTCGAAGCCATCGGGAGACAAAGTCACCGCTATGGTGGTCTTTTCGCGGACGGCGACGATACTTGATCATGTGTGGAGGATGACAGTACGAATTTAACAAGTGGTGATTGATGCGGCTCAAAGTCCGTTAATACTGATCGATTCGACGCAGGCGTGCTTGAGCTTGCCATCCGGGGTGTTTGCTTCGCGCCTCTCTCCGATTTGAACATGAATACCATCGCGCATGTAGTGCAGTGCAATCAGTCGTCCAATTTCGTCATAAGTGGAATCTATGCTCTTGAAGCCGATCTGGTGCAAAGACTTTTCATACGCATTGAAGTCAAAAGTGCAAACCGGCCCCATGTCTTCGACCAGGCTCCTATCAATTCGTTCTTTCTCGTTGTGAAATTCCAGTTTTGCATTCGTCGAGTCACGATATTTTGGATCGATTCTGTAGCTGAAGCTGTATTGCCAACCTGATTCCGGCAGGCTCATGGTCAGGAAGCTCCCAAAAGTCTCGGGAGTGCTGACCATTGGAAGTCGCATTATTTTTTGGATTCGTTCGTCAGAGATGTCATCGAGCGACTTCAAACTATCGATTAGTTTCAGGAAACGATGGCCCACTTCCTCCGGTGTCAACTCAGGATGCTCTTCAAGCGTGCTGGGTCGATAGGCTCTCGACGTTTGCGTGCTTGCAGCGACGGAATTCTTTGGAGCCTGCGCCGGTGAATGTGCGCAAGCAGCAAGCGCGAGCCCGGCGAACACGACCGATGCCGCATGGACGGTTGATAATTTCTTGCGGCGCCGGATAGGACGCGGCATCGCACGCCATCCGCGGCGAGTAGCGAAAAATCCAGACTCGATCATGAAAGGCCCTGCGGCATCCTTTCCTCAGATAGCTGGAATATGCCACAGGAAACTTAAATGAAAGATCGTGCCTAGGTGCTTGTCGCAAACAGTGCGATTGACATGCGCAACGGCACACAGAATCTATGCGGATTTGCACGGAACACGCGCGCTCCGGCCGCAAGTTCGCTTGCGTCTGCGCATAGAAGTCATCGAATAGTGCCCGCACCAGCAGACCCAGAGCGACCTCAGCCACTCCCCATAGTCATCATGCCGGCACCCCAGTTACGCGCTAAGCCGCGCGGCATCAGCACGTTCAGCGGCAACCCACGCCGAACCAACACCTGAGGCCGGCCTCCGACACCCAACCTCATTCCAAGACCGCATCCCCATGCGGCCGATACGCCAAGCCCCAGCCCTTACCCCCGAACCGGCGGCAGCGGCTTCAACACGATGGTGCCGCTATCGGCCGAGGTGTGCTCGATCGGGAAATACGCGGTCAGCGCTTCGACGAAGGTGCTGGTGTCGCCGGTGTTGAACGCGCCGCTGATCTTCAGCGAGGCCAGATGCGAATCGCTCAGCACGATCTGCTTGCGCGAATAGCGGTTCATCTCGGTGATCGCGTCTTCCAGGCGCTCGTTCTCGAACACGATCTGGCCATGGCGCCAGCTGACCACGCGCTTGACGTCGGCGCTGCGTACTTGCGGACGGGTCTTGGCGACGGCGATGAATTGCTGGCCCGGTTGCAGTTCGTCCAGCAGCGGCGCGGCGCCGGCCGGGGCCTTGCTGCGCGCGCTGTCGCGGGTGACGGTGACGCGGCCTTCCAGCAAGGTCACTTCGAAGGCGCGCTTGGACAGGTACACATCGAATTCGGTGCCGAGCGCGGTGACCTGGCGGCCGGCGGCGCTGACCACGAACGGGCGGCTGCGGTCCTTGGCGACCTTGAACAAGGCTTGCCCGCGCTCCAGCGTGACCGCGCGGATGCCGGCCCGGTAATGCGCCGAGATCCGGCTGTCGGTGTTGAGCGTGATCACCGAGCCGTCGTCCAGGGTCACCACCGAGCGTTGGCCGACACCGGTTTGATAAACGTTGCCGGCGATCGCGTCGTCGCTGCCGGGCGCGGTCTTCCACGGCGCCTCCATGTTCATGACCAGCACGCCCAACCCGGCGGCGGCCAGCAGCGAGGCGGCGATCGCGGTCCAGCGCGCGCTGCGCGTACGGCGCGCGCCGGCCTTCGCCACGCGCGCCATGGTTTCATCGCGCAGGGCCTGCATTTCCGGAGTGTGGGCGAGCGAAACCGCGAGGGCATGAGCGGCTTGCACGCGCTCGAACGCCGCCGCGTGTTCCTGCGACTGGCCGCGCCAGGCCTCGAAGGAGGCGTAGGTCTGCTGATTGGGGGTCTCGCGCAGCACCTCGCTCCACCAGGCGGCGACTTCATCGACGCACTCCGGCGCGAGCTCCGCCGAGCCCTCCCACATTGGCGAGATTTTACATTTCATCTGGTGTTACCTCTCAGCAAGACCCGGTCCACTTTTTTCAGCCCCATCAGACCTGCGAGTCGATCCGTGCCGGACCGCTCAATCCAAGCATGCGCGTTCGCACACATTGCGCCCGCCGTCGCGGCCCGGCCGGCGCCAATCAGTCCTGCTCTCCCGCCTTGTCCACGACGCTGCCCAGTTGCGCCAGCGCCTTGGCCATGTGCTTTTCGATCGCCCGCACCGATATGCCCATCATGACCGCGATTTCCGCATATTTCTTCTTCTCCAGCGCGCGCAGCACGAACACGTCGCGGGTGCGTTCGGGCAGCCCGCGCAGCACCGCATTGACCCGTTTTATCTCCTCCTTACCCAGTAAGACGCGCTCGGGCGAAATATCCGTAACAGGCTGGTGCATTTCGGCGTCGAAAGATTCATGGGCGTCCTGGTTTCGGGCCCGCCGGCGCCGCCCCCAGTCGCGCAAGGTGTTGGCCGCGACCTGGAATACGTACTGTTCCACGTGCTCGATCGGGCCGCCGCGGGCGCGCCGGATCAGGTGCAGGAAGACTTCCTGGGTCAGGTCCTCGACCTCGGCGGCGTCCTTCACGCGCTTGGAGAAGAAGCCGCGCAAGGGCATGCGATAACGCAGCGACACGTTATTCCACTGCTTGACGCAATCCTCTCCGTACTCGGCTAGCGATGCGGACTCTTGCGGCCATGACGCCGGATCGGTCATTGTCTGTATCCCCATACCGCATGGAATGGTGCTGGCCGTACCGGCCCGCGTATCGGCGCGATCCTCCGCACCGGCGTAGCCCGGGCGGTGCGGCCAACCATCGCGCACCGCGTCGGCGGATCACCGCCGGACGATGCGTTCTTGCAACGTGTTCGGCATCGATCGCCGAGTTACCGCACCGGCAAGGCTTCGGTCCCCCCAACCGCCGCGGCCGGTTCGGCCGCGTTCGCATCGCCCACTACTTTTTCCGCCCACAGCGGCAGGATTCCGCGCGGCTTGCGCAGCGCGGGGAAGTCGCCTTCGGCCTGCATCCTGGAATCGGCCGCCTGCGCGGCGGCGGCGGCCAGGGCCATGACCTGCTCGACGCCGCGGATCTGCTCGCCGTTGTCGAAGCGGCTGGTCAGCATCGGCGAGATGAACGCGATCAACCGCGCCAGCATCAGCGAATCGCTGACCGGCTCGCCCATGCACATCGCCGAGATCAGTTCGTCCATGTCTTCGCTGGCGAGCACGCCGGCCAGCGCCTTGAGGGCGAAATGCAGGCGCATGCCCAGTTCCTTGCGCGACAGATGCGGCAATGCGCGCGCGAAGGCTTCGAAAAAGCGCTCGTAGATCGGTTGATAGTGCTCGTGCAGATAGTCGCGGATGAATTGCGACGGATCGCTGTAGACGCGTCCGAGCAAACGCATGAAGGCGATGCCGCCGGCGCTGTCGCGGCTGAGCCGGATGGCCGGGACGAACAACACGCCGAAGACAGCGGAGGCGTCCATGGCCTGCTCGCCGTAGCGCGCTTCGCACACCGACAGCAGTTGCAGGCGTTCCTGATTGAGCCGGTCCAGGCGCGCGGACAGCAGCTCTTGGACCAGGGCTTCCTTGCTGCCGAAGTGGTAGTTCACCGCCGCCAGGTTGACCTTGGCGTGGCTGGTGATCTGGCGCAGCGACATGCCTTCGTAGCCGTGCCTGATGAACAGCAGCTCCGCCGCTTCGAGCAGACGTCCCCGGGTATTGCCTGGACTAGCGCTGTGACTGTTCACGGCCGACATCCGGGGATGGCTCCAGCTCGATCAGCTGACGGGTTGCTCCAATTCATGGTTTGAATACCCGAATTGAAACGGCTGTTAGCCTAATCAGATCAAATTGGCCGATGCACGCTGCAGCGCAATATTTGTGACCGATGTGGGCAGTATTTCATAGCGCCACGTCTCGGTCCGATCGCCCAAGTCGCTGATTCCACGGTCAATGGAGTAGTCGTTCAGCGGCGTTTGGTGTTTGCGTGCGGCTGAGTTGAGCGCGTGCCTTTGAACGCGCATCGCGTCCACGCCCGCACCCGCATCCCTTCGCTCTTGCAGTTCCCCCCTTTGAAAAAGGGGGGCAGGGGGGATTCGCTTTTGCTCTGCCGGCAAAGCAAATCCCAGCGCCACCATCTAATGAACAAGGCTTCGAGCTATCGCCGGGCGCTGTTTCCCTCTTTCAAAGGGGCAACCATTTACACGTATCGGATTCGGTGCAGGCCCATCCAATTGTTTGGATTGCGGCCGCGAGATGCCTATAGCGACGCCGCAACGAGCAGCCCGTCCCGCTGCCTTCCATCTATGTTGCGCTGCAGCTTGCGTCGTCCGTGACCTGATAAATACTATTTATCATACAAATAGGAATTCAGTCGGTGCAGGCCTGTAGAGCGGCGCCGGCAGGGAGGGGGCCGGTATCAGGGGCGGCCCGGAGGATCGTCAACCAACAGCCGCGGTTGTTCGCGAGGGGCAGGGTAATGCATCAATCAGTACTGACTGTATCGGTCCGCAATGCACTCATGGTTCTGTGCGCGATGTCCGTCTTCGCCGCTCAAGGCGCGATGGCGCAGGAATCGGCACCCGCATCCTCACCGGCCGCCGGGGCCGGCGCCGCGGACGCCGCGCAGAAAGACGCGACGACGCTGGGCGCCGTGGTGGTCAGCGGCACCCGCGCCAGCATCCAGAAGTCGCAGGCGCTCAAGCAGGACGCGGTCGGCACCGTGGACGCGGTCTCGGCCGAGGACGTGGGCAAGTTCCCCGACCAGAACGTCGCCGACTCGCTGCAGCGCATCGCCGGCGTCTCGGTGGACCGCTCCGGCGGCGAGTCGCGCTACATCACCGTGCGCGGCTTCGGCCCCGAGTTCAACACGGTGCTGCTCAACGGCCGCACCATGGCGACGGAGAATTCCGGGCGCGAATTCAGCTTCGACGTATTGCCGTCGGAGCTGATCAGCACCGCGGAAGTGTTCAAGACCTCGCAAGCCAACCTCAGCGAAGGCGGCATCGGCGCCACGGTCAACATCAAGACCCGCCGTCCGCTGGACGACAAGGGCTTCCACATCGCCGGCAGCGTGTCGGCCGTGGACGACAGCATGTCGGGCGAGACCAAGCCGAAGTTCTCCGGCCTGATCAGCAACACCAACGCCGACGGCACCTTCGGCGCCTTGCTCGGATTCGTGCGCTATCAGCGCAACCACCTCAGCGAGAGCATCGACGACGGCGGCTGGTTGACCGGCACCAACGGCGTCAACGGCATCGCGATACCGCGCACGATCGAATACAAGGTCAACCAAGAGGACCGCACCCGCACCGGCGTCAACGCGGCGATCGATTGGCTCCCCAGCGAGAAAGTCCGGGTGACCCTGGACGCGATGTACTCCAAGTACGAGATCGATGCGCACGCCAACGGCTTCGGTCTGTTCATGGACCCCGCCGACGTCAAGCAGATCACCGCAGACGGCAACGGCACCGCGCTGAGCGCGGTGCGCGGCAACACCGGCGGGCTCGCCAACGATCACATCGTTTCCTCGAACCCGCGCGATTCCACCAACAAGCAGGTCGGCGTCAATGTCGCCTGGGACCTCACCGATTCGACCAAGCTGGACTTCGACGGGTCTTACTCGAAAGCCGAGGAGAACAGCGGCGGCAAGGGCTATTTCCTGGTGATGGGCGCGCGCAACGTCGGCGTCAACCCGACCTGGAACCTCAATCCGGGCGCGTTCCCGAGCTACAGCAATCTGCTGCCCAGCACCGACACCAACGATCTGCGCGCGCACTTCGTCGATCGCGAAGGCGACAACCGCAGCGACGAGCTGTACGAAGGCAAGATCAGCCTGACCAAGAACTTCTTCGAAGGCACTCTGTCGCAGCTGCAGTTCGGCGTCTCCGGTTCCAAGCGCACCAAGGAAAGCGTCACCGTGCGCTCCTCCGACGCGGATCTGAACTGCGCCTACTGCGGTTACGCCGCGCGGGTGCCGGGCAGTCTGGCCAGCGTGTTCAATGCCGGCTCGCTGGTCAACGGCGCATCGCTGGGCGCGCCGACCCAGTGGCTGACCTTCGATCCGGAAGCCTATCTGGCCTATCTGTCCAGCCCGGCCGCTTACAACCAATTCGCGCCCGGCGGCGAATTCTACGATCCCAACGATCCCAACCGCGCGCAGCGCATCGCCGATGCGCTGACCAAGTACGGCGGTTTCAAGGCGTTGCCGGTGCCGCAGAGCCAGTGGCTGGTCGAAGAAAAATCCTATGCCGCCTTCGCCCAGGCCAACTTCGAGAACACCTTCCACGACATGCCGTGGCAGCTCAATATCGGCATCCGCTTCGTCAAGACCGACGCGACCTCGCGCGCGGTGTCCTCGCAAGTCGAATCCATCACCGGCACGCCCGGCGATCCGACCAATGCGCAGGTGCACTTCACCCCGCCGATTCCGATCGCGCGCAGCACCAGCTACCAGGATTGGCTGCCGTCGATGAACTTCCGCATCAACGTGCGCGAGAACCTCGTGCTGCGCGCCTCCGCATCCGACACCCTGACCCGTCCGACCCTGACCAGCCTGCGCATCAGCGAAGACATCGGGGTGCGCCCGCCTGGACCGGGCACGATCAATACCGGCAACATCGATCTCAAGCCGTACAAGGCGCGCAATTACGATCTGGGCGCGGAGTGGTACTTCAACGACACCAGCTACGTGGGTCTGGCCGGCTTCTACAAGAAGGTCGAAAACTTCGTCACCAACGTCACCCGGCCGACCACGATCCAGGGCTATCCGTTCATGGAGACCCTGCCGGTCAACGCCAACACGGCCGTGGTCAAGGGCGCGGAATTCTCGTTCCAGTACACCTTCGATCGCCTGCCGGCGCCGTTCGACGGACTCGGCATGCAGGCCAACTACACCTACGTAGACAGCAAGCAGACCTTCGATCCTTCGATCGCCACCGGCCAGTTCGCGGTGGTGGGTCTGGCGAACTCGGGCAATCTGATCGTGTTCTACGAGAAGGGGCCGATCGGCTTCCGCGCGGCCTATAACTGGCGCGACGAGTATCTGTCGGCGGTGCGCGGATCGCAGGGCGAACCGACCACGGTGAAGCCGTACGGCCAGATCGATCTGAGCGCCAGCTACAAGCTCAACGATCACGTGTCGCTGTTCGCCGAAGCCACCAACGTCAACAACGAAACCGAAGCGGCGTACTCGCGTTATGAGAGCCGCGCGCAATGGGTCGCCGACAATGGTCGCGCGCTGTCGTTCGGCATTCGCGGGTCGTGGTGATGCGGGCGGACTTGGGCGATGAACCGGGGCATCCGGGCGGCGCGGCGTTGTCCGCCGCCCCTGGCGGGGAGCCGATGAAAATCGCGCGCTCCTCGCGGGCGCTCCGCGCGACCATGCTGGCGTGGTCGCTGTGCTTCGCCGGCACTCTGGCCGCGGCGACCGCGCCTCAGGATGGCAAGGCGGCGCTGGAATGGGAGCGCCCCGACATCAACGAAATCAACCGCGAGCCGATCCGCGCGACCTCGTTTCCGTTCGAGTCGGTCGAGTTGGCCCGGGCCAACCGCATGGCCGATTCGCGCTATTTCCAGACGCTCAACGGCGACTGGCGCTTCGCCTTTTCGCCGAGCGTCGATCGGCGCCCGGCGGATTTCTACCGCGACGATTTCGACGTGTCGGCCTGGAAGACCATCCCCGTGCCGTCGATGTGGCAGGCACAGGGTTACGGCCAGCCGCTATACAACAACATCGCCTATCCGTTTCCGGCCAATCAGCCGTACATCCCGCACGACATCAACTCGGTCGGATCGTACCGGCGCGACTTCACCGTCCCGAAAGACTGGGACGGGCGCGAAGTGCTGCTGCATATCGGCGCGGCCGGCGCCGCGTACTACGTGTGGGTGAACGGCCAGAAGGTCGGCTACAGCGAAGACTCCAAGCTGCCGGCCGAGTTCGACATCACCCGCCACCTGCGCGCTGGCGCCAACAACGTCTCGATCGAAGTGTATCGCTGGGCCGACGGCAGCTATCTGGAAGATCAGGATTTCTGGCGCGTCAGCGGCATCGAGCGCGATGTCTATCTGATGGCGCCGCCGAAGACCTGGATCCGCGACTTCTTCGCTCGCGGCACGCTCGATAAGACCTACAAGAACGGTCAGCTGGACCTGGATCTGAACGTCAGCGGCGAGGCCCGGGCCGCGACGATCAAAGCCAGCGTGCTCGATGGCGATCAAGTGGTGTTGACGCGCAATCTGAGCGTTCCGGCCTCGGCGAAAGAGCGCGCGCTCAGCCTGTCCGGCGCGATCGCCGGCGTCAAAGCCTGGAGCGCCGAAACTCCGAACCTCTACACCCTGTTGCTGGAACTGCACGACGCCGACGGCCGCCTGTTGCAAGCCACCTCGACCCGGATCGGTTTTCGTACCGTGGAAGTGTCCGGCGGCCTGGTCCGGGTCAACGGCAAGGCGATCAAGATCCGTGGCGTCAACCGCCACGAGCACGATCCGGTCAGCTTTCACGTCATCTCCGAAGCCTCGATGCGCCGCGACATCGAGCTGATGAAGCAGAACAACATCAACGCGGTGCGGACCTCGCACTACCCCAACGCCGAGCTGTGGTACGCGCTGGCCGACGAATACGGCCTGTACGTGATGGACGAGGCCAACATCGAATCGCACCGCTACATGCAGATGGGCGACGACGGCATGCGGCCGCGCGACAAGGTCCAGCTGGGTTTCGATCCGAAGTGGGAAAGCTCGCATCTGCAGCGGGTGCAGCGCATGGTCGAGCGCGACAAGAACCATCCCTCGATCGTGTTCTGGTCGCTGGGCAACGAGGCCGGCACCGGGCCCAACTTCGCCAAGGCCGCCGGCTGGGTCCACGCGCGCGACAAGACCCGCCTGGTGAGCTATCTCGGCCAGGGCACGCTGTACTCACAGCATCGGCCCGAGCCGTACGTGGATTTCTACGCGCCGATGTACGACTCGATCGAACGCATCGTCGATTACGCGACCCATCCGGAGTATGCGGACAAGCCGCTGATCCAGTGCGAATACGCCCACGCCATGGGCAACAGCCTGGGCGACCTCAAGGGGTACTGGGATGCGATCTACGCCCACGACCGCCTGCAGGGCGGTTTCATCTGGGACTGGGTCGATCAGAGCATGATCAAGCACACCGCCGACGGCCGCCCGTTCTGGGCCTACGGCGCCGACTACGGCCCCAATCCCTCCGGCGCGGACGCGATCGAATTCGGCGACGGCCTGCTGCAGTCCGACCGCACGCCCAATCCGCATCTGCACGAACTGGCCAAGGTCTACGGCCCGATCCAGTTCGAAGCGGTGGACGCGGCGGCGGGACGGTTCCGCGTGCGCAACCGGCATAACTTCATCGATCTGAGCGGCTTCGATTTCGACTGGCAGATCCGCGAGAACGGCCGCGTCGTGCAGGAAGGCAAGGGCCCGTCGCTGGCGACCGCGGCCGACGCCAGCCAGGAAGTCGACTACGCGCTGCCGGCGCTGGCGAAGCGGCCGGGCGCCGAATACCTGATCACCTTGCGTGCGCGCGCTCGCGCCGCCACGGTGCCGCTGGTACCGGCCGGGCAGGTGGTGGCGTGGGAGCAGTTCGCCTTGTCGCCGCCGCCGGCGCTGCCCGCGCCTGCAACATCGGGTGCGGCAGTGACGGTGAGCGACAGCGCGCAAGCGGCGACCTTGCGCGCCGCCGGCGCCGAACTCAGCGTCAACCGCGGCAGCGGATTGATCGAGCGTTACGCCTATCAGGGCCAGACCCTTCTGCAAGGCGGTGCGCCGAACTTCTGGCGCGCGCCCACCGACAACGACATCGGCACTGGTCTGTATGCCACCCATCAGATCTGGAAATCGCTCTCGGAAAGCCGGCGCGTGCGCAGCGTGCAGGTCGAACGCGGCGGCGGCGACGGCGGCGCGCGCGTGCGGGTGGAATTCGACATCGGCGGCGATACCACGCCGGACGTGCAATACACGGTCAGCTACGCGATGGCGCGCGACGGTTCGGTGGATGTCAGCGGCGAGTTCAAGCCGTTGTACGCCGGCCTGCCCGATCCGCTGCGCCTGGGCCTGATGTTCACCCTGCCCAGCCGCATCACCGATCTGAGCTGGTACGGCCGCGGCCCGCACGAGACTTACTCCGATCGCTACGGCAGCGGCGAGATCGGCGTGTACGCCGGCAAGATCGCCGAACAGAACCACGACTACATCCGTCCGCAGGAAACCGGCAACAAGGTCGATGTGCGCTGGCTCAGCCTGACCGCCGCCGACGGCGCCGGCCTGAAGGTGACCGGGGCCAGGCCGCTGTCGGTGAACGCGCTGGCGTTTCCCTACGCCGACCTGGACCGCAAACCGGTCGGGCAGGCCCACAGCAGCGACATCCGCCCGCGCGAGCACGTTTCGCTGATGATCGACGAGCGCCAGATCGGCCTGGGCGGCGATGATCAGTGGAGCAAGTTCGGCCAGCCGCATTCGCAGTACCGTATCCCGGTGGCGCCTTCGCGCTACCAATTCCGCATAGCGCCGGCCGTGGCCGGCACCGAGGCGAGTCGATGAGCGACAGCAATTCCCCCGCGGCGGCGCCCGGGCAACGTCTGGCCGGCAAATGCGTGCTGGTGTCGGGCTCCTCCAACGGCATCGGCGCGGCGATCGCGAAACTGTTCGTCGCCCACGGCGCGCGCGTGGCCGGTTACGACCGCGCGCCGCCGCCGGACGGACACGCCTCGCCGTGCGAATTCTTCGCCGCCGGGGATGTCGCCGACGCCGAGGCGGTCGCCGCGTTCGTGAGTGATGCGGCGCAGCGGTTGGGAGGCATCGATGCGGTGATCAACAACGCCGGCGTCGATGTGTTCAGCGATCCGCTGACCCTGGCGCAGGACGACTGGTGGCGCAATCTGGCGATCAACCTCGGCGGCGCCTGGAACTTCAGCCGCGCCGCGCTGCCGATGATGCTGGCGCAGGGGCGCGGATCGGTGGTCAACATCGCTTCGGTGCACGGGCACAAGATCATTCCCGGCGCATTTCCGTATCCGGTCGCCAAGCACGCGCTGATCGGGCTGACCAAGGCGCTGGGGCTGGAGTACGCGGCGCAGGGCCTGCGTTTCAATTCGATCTCGCCCGGCCTGATTCTCACCGACCGCATCGAGCGCTGGCTGTCCTCGCAACCCGATCCCGACGCCGCGCGCCGCCGCCAGACCGAACTGCTGCCGCCGCGCCGGATCGGCGAGCCCGACGAAGTCGCCTACACCGCCTTGTTCCTCGCCAGCGACGAGGCGCGCTTCATCAACGCCACCGACATCGTCATCGATGGCGGCCGCACCCAGCTGTATCACGAATGATCGAGCCGTCTATGGATTGGAGAACCCAGCGCCCCTTGATCGCGATTCTGCGCGGCATTACGCCGGCGCAGATCGAGGCGCACGTCGAGGCATTGATCGACGCCGGCATCAGCCTGATCGAGATTCCCACCAACTCGCCGCAATGGCTGCGCAGCGTCGAGCTCGCGGTCGCCGCGGCCGGAGCGCGCGCGCTGATCGGCGCCGGCACGGTCCTGAACCGCGACGACGTGGACGCGCTGGCCGCGACCGGCGCGAGTTTGATGGTCACGCCCAACACCGATGTCGCGGTGATCCGTCACGCGGTCGAGCGCGGCCTGATCTGCGCCGCCGGATTTTCCACGCCCAGCGAAGCCTTCGCCGCGCTGTCCGCGGGCGCGCAGGCGCTCAAGCTGTTTCCGGCGGCCAGTTTCGGTCCCGGCTACGTGCGCGCGATCCGCGCGGTGTTGCCGCCGCAGGTGCCGGTGTTCGCGGTCGGCGGCGTTACTCCGGACAACCTGCCGGGCTACTTGCAATCGGGTTGCGCCGGCGCCGGCCTGGGCAGCGATCTGTACGCGCCCGGCCAGGCGCCTTCGGTCACCCGCGAACGCGGCGGTCTTTTCGTCGATGCCTACCAGAGCGCGCGCCCTTGAAAATCACCCGACTCACCACGTACCGCGTCGCCCCGCGCTGGATGTTCCTCAAGATCGAGACCGACGAGGGCCTCGTCGGCTGGGGCGAGCCGGTCGTCGAAGGCCGCGCGCGCAGCGTCGAGGCGGCGGTCGCCGAAATCGGCGAGCTGCTGATCGGCCAGGACCCGGCGCGCATCAACGATCACTGGCAGACCATGTACCGCGGCGGTTTCTATCGCGGCGGCGCGGTGTTCATGAGCGCCATCGCCGGTATCGATCAGGCCCTGTGGGACATCAAGGGCAAGGCCCTGGGCGTGCCGGTGTACCAGTTGCTGGGCGGACTGGTGCGCGATCGCATGAAGACCTATTGCTGGGTCGGCGGCGATCGCCCCGCGGACATCATCGAGCAGATCCGCAGCCGAGTCGCGCTGGGCTTCGACACGTTCAAGATGAACGCCTGCGAAGAATTGAGCCTGCTCGACAGCAGCCGCGCCATCGACGCCGCGGTGGCCAAGGTCGCCGAGATCCGTTCGGTGTTCGGCAACAGCATCGAGTTCGGCCTGGACTTCCACGGCCGCGTCGGCTGGCCGATGGCGAAGACGCTGATCCGCGAACTCGAGCCGTACCGGCCGTTGTTCATCGAAGAACCGGTGCTGGCCGAACAGGCCGAATACTATCCGCGCTTGGCCGCGCACACCGCCATTCCGCTGGCCGCGGGCGAGCGCATGTACTCGCGCTTCGAATTCAAGAACGTGCTGCATGCCGGCGGTCTGGCGATCGTGCAGCCGGATCTGTCGCATGCCGGCGGCATCAGCGAATGCATGAAGATCGCGGCGATGGCCGAAGCCTACGACGTCGCCCTGGCGCCGCATTGCCCGCTGGGCCCGATCGCGCTGGCCTCGTGCCTGCATGTGGACTTCGTCAGCTGGAACGCGATGCTGCAGGAGCAGAGCATCGGCATCCACTACAACGCCGACGGCGAACTGCTCGACTACGTGATCAACAAGGACGCCTTCGATCTGGAGAACGGCTGCGTGCGTCCGTTCACCCTGCCGGGACTGGGCGTGGAGATCGACGAAGCGCACGTGATCGAACGCAGCAAGCAGGCCGGCGACTGGCGCAATCCGCTGTGGCGGCATCGCGACGGCAGCGTGGCGGAGTGGTGATGACCGCGGCCGTGGCGATCGATGCCGCCCGCGCGAGGCTGGCCGTGGACAGCCGCTGCCGCCTGGGCGAAGGTGTGCTGTGGTGCGAGCGCCGGCAGGCGCTGTGGTGGACCGACATTCAATCGGCGCGACTGTGGCGACATACGCCCGGCGACCGCCGCAGCCGCTGTTGGCGACTGCCCGATCGGCTCGGATCGTTCGCGCTGTGCGAATCGGGGCGATTGTTGCTGGGCCTGGCCAAGGGCGTGTACAGCATCGATCCGAGCGCGGCGGAAGATCTGGATGCGCTGACGCCGACGCTGCTGGCGCCGGTCGAAGCCGACCAACCGACGCTGCGCATCAACGACGGACGCTGCGACCGCTCCGGTAATTTCGTCTTCGGCACCCTCAACGAAGATCCGCGGCGCGCGCCGATCGGACGCTTCTACCAATACTCGTGCCGCCACGGCCTGCGGCCGCTGGCGCTGCCGGGCGTGGCGATCGCCAACAGCCTGTGTTTCGATCTCGACGGCCGCGCCCTGTATTACTGCGACTCGCGGCAAGGCCGCATCATGCATGCCGCCTACGACGCCGACAGCGCCCGGGTCGGCGCGCCGGAGCTGTTCGCCGAAGTGCAGGCGCCGGCTTCGCCCGACGGCGCGGCCGTGGACAGCGAAGGCCGGGTGTGGAGCGCGCAATGGGGCGTCGGCCGCGTGGTCGGCTACGGCCACGACGGCCGCGTCGAGCGCGTGGTAGAGGTGCCGGCCTCCAACGTCAGTTGCCTGAGCTTCGCCGGCGCTGCGCTGGACGAGATCTACATCACCACCGCGCGCGAGGAACTCGACGATGCTCAGCGGCGGGCGCAGCCCGATGCGGGCGGCGTGTTCCGCGCCAGCGTTCCCGGCGTGCGCGGATTGGCCGAAGCGAGGTTCGACGACCGATGATCGCGATCGATTGGGGCAGCAGCAGCCTGCGTGCGTTCCGTCTGGACGGGCAGGGACAGATCATCGACTCGCGCCGCTCCGACCAGGGCGCGCTCGCCTGCGCCGGGCGTTTCGAAGAGGTCTTGCGCGACACGCTGCAAGGCTGGGACGAACGCGTGGTGGCGATGGCCGGCATGGTCGGCAGCCGCCAGGGCTGGCAGGAAGTGAATTACCTCGATTGCCCGGCCGGGCTGGATGAGATCGCCGCGCGGATGACCCGCGTGCAAGCGCCGAGCCTGGGCGATCGCGAGGTCTGGATCGTGCCGGGCCTGAGCGTGCGCCACGACCACGGCGTGCACGATGTCATGCGCGGCGAGGAAACCCAGATCTGCGGCCTGATCGACCGGCTCGGGCCGGGCTCGCACCGCGCCTGCCTGGCCGGAACTCATTGCAAGCACGTGCTGATCGAGAACGGCCGTATCCAGGAATTCGCCACCGCCATGACCGGCGAGATGTTCCAGGTGTTGAGCGAGCACAGCATTCTCGGCCGGCTGATGCAGCCGGGCCCGCACGACCCCGCGGCCTTCCTGAAAGGCGTGGATCACGCCGCGCTGGACGGCGATCTGCTGGAGCACGTGTTCGCGGTGCGCACGCACGGCTTGTTTAACGTGTTGCCGGCGACGGCGCTGCGTTCGTTCCTGTCCGGTCTGTTGATCGGCCACGAACTGCGCCGCCTGCCGGCGCGGCCGGAACCGGTGCACCTGATCGCCGCGCCTTCGCTGGCCGAACCCTACACCGCCGCGCTGACGCGGCGCGGCCATCGCGTGCAGGCGCATGGCGAAGACGTGTCCGCGCGCGGCCTGTACGCGCTGGCGCGAAGGCGTGGGTTACCGGCGGCTTGATCCACCGCGCCGCGGTCCAGGGCGCATCCGATGTTTCCGTGGTCTCGATGGTGGACGCCGACATGCATCGCCGGCGCTGAAGAAGAGAGAGGCGAATAATGTTGTCTGCATTGGATATCGTGATCGTACTGGCGTACCTGGTCGGCATCTTCGCCCTGGCGCAATGGGTGTCGCGCGAGAAAAGCGGGCACAAGAAGACCGCGCAGGATTATTTCCTGGCCGGCAAGGCGCTGCCGTGGTGGGCGATCGGCGCCTCGCTGATCGCGGCGAACATTTCCGCCGAGCAGATCATCGGTATGTCCGGTTCGGGCTACGCGCTGGGATTGGCGATCGCGTCCTACGAATGGATGGCGGCGCTGACCTTGCTGATCGTCGGCAAGTTCTTCCTGCCGGTGTTCCTGCGCAACGACATCTACACGATGCCGCAGTTCCTGGAGAACCGTTACGGCGGCAAGATCCGCCTGGTCATGGCGGTGTTCTGGCTGATCCTGTACGTGTTCGTCAACCTGACCTCGATCCTGTGGCTGGGTTCGATCGCGGTGAGTCAGGTGACCGGCATGGAGCAGTCCTACGCCTTGCTGGTGCTGGGCGCGTTCGCGCTGGCGTATCAGTTCTACGGCGGGCTCAAGGCGGTGGCCTTGACCGACATCGTGCAGGTTTCGCTGCTGGTGCTGGGCGGGCTGATGATCACCGCGCTCACCTTGAACCGCATCGGCGACGGCCACGGCGTGATCGCCGGCTTCCAGCACCTGCTGCAGACGCAGCCGGAGCGCTTCCACATGATCCTGAGCAAGGACAATCCTTACTACAAGGATCTGCCCGGCCTGGGCGTGCTGCTCGGCGGCCTGTGGATCATGAATTTCAGTTACTGGGGTTTCAACCAGTACATCATCCAGCGCGGCCTGGCGGCCAAGGACATCGGCGAGGCGCAGAAGGGCGTGCTGTTCGCCGCGTTCCTGAAACTGCTGGTGCCGGTGATCGTGGTGATTCCGGGCATCGCCGCGGTGGTGCTGGCGCCGGGACTGAGCAAGCCCGATCAGGCCTATCCGACCATGATGGGATTGCTGCCGGCCGGCGTGCTGGGCCTGGTGTTCGCCGCCTTGATCGCCGCGATCATGGCGTCGCTGGCGTCGAAGATCAATTCGGTCGCGACCATCTTCACCCTGGATTTCTACACCAAGCTGCGCCCCGGCCAGGCCGAAGCGAAGCTGGTGCGGGTCGGACGCATCGCCTCATTAGTCGCGGTCGCGCTGGGCATGCTGGCGGCCAAGCCTTTGCTCGGCAGCTTCGATCAGGCCTTCCAGTACATCCAGGATTTCACCGGTTACTTCACTCCGGGCATCACGGTGATCTTCCTGCTCGGCCTGTTCTGGAAGCGCGCCAACGAAGCCGGCGCGCTGGCCGCGGCGATCGGCTCGGTGGCGCTGTCGATCGCGGTGCGGGTGATGTGGCCGGAGTATCCGTTCATGAACCGCGTCGGCGTGGTGTTCCTGCTGGCGCTGGTGCTGGCGGTGGTGGTGTCGCTGATGAGCAAGACCCGCAGCGGCAGCGACCTGATCCGAACCGACGACGTGAGTTATCGCACGCCGCTCAGTTTCAACCTCGGCGCGATCCTGGTGATCGCGATAGTGGCCGTGCTCTACGCCGTGTTCTGGTGATGGCGGCTGATTTTCTACGGAGAACCCCAATGAGCTTCAAGTCGTCCGGCAAGACCGCGGCGTTCGCCTTCGCTTCGTGCACCGCCATCGCATCCCTGCATTCGCCCGTGTTCGCCGCCGAAGTAGGCGCCACGCCGCAGATGGGTTTCAACAACTGGAACTCCACCCATTGCCGCGCCGAGTTCGACGAGAAGATGATCCGCGGCGTGGTGGACAAGTTCATTGAGCTGGGACTGAAGGACGCCGGTTACCAGTACGTCAATATCGACGACTGCTGGGCCTACTGGAAGCGCGACAAGGACGGCAACCTGAAAGCCAATCCGAAGCGCTTCCCCGGCGGGATCAAGGCCGTCGCCGACTACGTGCACAGCAAGGGCCTGAAGTTCGGCATCTACACCAGCGCCGGTTCCTTCACCTGCGAGCCGAAGAAGGAAGACCGCGGCTTCCCCGGCGGCTTGGGCCATGAGAAGCAGGACGCGGCCTTGTTCGCCTCCTACGGTATCGACTACCTCAAGTACGACAACTGCAACAACGAAAAGAAACCCGCGCAGCCGCGCTACACCGCGATGGGCGACGCGCTGCGCGCGACCGGCCGGCCGATCTTCTACAGCGTGTGCGAATGGGGCGAGAACCAGCCGTGGCTGTGGGCCGGCAAGAGCGAGGTCGGCGGCAACTCCTGGCGCACCACCGGCGACATCACCGACACCTACGCCTCGATGGTGGGGATCTTCAAGAAGAACGTGGTGCTGGACCAGTACGCCGGGCCCGGGCACTGGAACGATCCGGACATGCTCGAAGTCGGCAACGGCGGCATGACCGATGTCGAATACCGCAGCCATTTCAGCCTGTGGGCGATCATGGCCGCGCCGCTGCTGATCGGCACCGATCTGCGCACGATCAAGCCCGAGCCGTTGAAGATCCTGCTCAACAAGGACGTGATCGCGATCGACCAGGACCCGCTGGGCGTGCAGGGCAAGCGCATCCGCGACGCCGGCGGCGTGCACGTCATCGTCAAGCCGCTGCAAGGCGGCGACCGCGCGCTGGCGATCTTCAACGAAACCGACGCGGCCAAGGACGCGACGGTCAGCGCCGCCGAACTCGGCCTGGACAAGGCCGGCAAGTACGCCGTGCGCGATCTGTGGCAGCACGACCAAAGCGAAGGCGACGGCTCGGTGCGGGTCACGCTCGCGCCGCATGCGACCGCGCTGTATCGGATCAGCGCGCGCTGAGCCGCGGGCGGCACGGATGATACTGGCCAGTGCCTCGTTGCGGGCGCGGATCGCGCCCGCCTGGGGCGGCGGCGTGGTGCGGCTGGACGCGCTCACGCCGCAGGGCGCGGTGCCGTTGCTGCGCGCGTGCGAGTTCGAATCGGGGCCGGCGCCGTCGGCGCCCGGCCCCGATCCCAATACGCTCGCCTGCTATCCGCTGGTGCCGTGGTCGAACCGGATTTCCGCGGACGGTTTCGAATTCGACGGCCGCCGCATCGAGTTGCCGCGCAATCGCGGCGACGAGCCGTGGCCGATCCACGGCAGTGGTTGGCAGCGGCCGTGGCATGTCGCGCACGCCGATGCCGGCGAGGCGATCCTTGTGCTCGACGAAGACGACGCCTCGCAGGCTTACCGCTATCGCGCCGAATTGCACTACCAGCTACGCGAGGACCGCTTCGAAGCACGCCTGAGCGTCGTCAACACCGGCCCGGCGCCGATGCCGTTCGGCCTGGGCCTGCACCCGTTCTTCGTGCGCGATGCCGATACCCGTTTGCGCGCGCCGGCCCGGCAGGTGTGGCTCAACGACGGCCGCACGCCGCTGCCGACGCAGTTGGCGGACATTCCCGAGCATTGGCGCTTCGTCGAGGAGCGCGGATTGCCGCGCGATTGCGCCGATCACGCCTTCGTCGGCTGGTCGGGCGAGGCCAGCGTTCACTGGCCGCGGCGGCGCCTGCGCCTGGATATCGCCGCCGATGCGGGCAACTTCGTGCTGTTCACGCCGCTGGACGCGGATTTCTTCTGTTTCGAACCGGTCGATCACGCGATCGACGCGGTTCACCTGCCCGGCGGCGCCACCGCTCACGGCATGACCGTGCTGGCGCCGGGCGAGGGAATGCAGCGGCGCTATCGATTCACGGTGCGCGCAGACAGCTGAGCCGCCGCGCGCTTCACTTCGCCTCGAACACGAACCCCGCCGCCTGGAAATCCCCGCGCATGGCGACGGCCAGACCGTTGTTCATCCAGTAAGCGCCGCTGGCTTCGGCCGGCACCGAGTCCGGCGCGGCGGCGCCGCCCAGACGCGAGATGCGATAGCGCTTGGCCGGATCCAGCCCGCGCAGGCGAATCGCCGGATCGGGCAAGGCCTTGGTGCCGCTGTGCAGGAATGCGAACAACACCGCCTGGCGCCGGTCGGCCGACACCGACAGCGTCGCCGAGCGGCGGCCGCCGTCCCAGGGCGAGATCAGCCGGTACAGATCGCCCTGCTGGACCGTGCGGCGCACCTGCTTGTAAGCCTCGACCATGCGCTTGGCGGTGGCGAAGTCGGCGTCCTTCCAATGATTGAGGTTGGCGCCGATGCCCAGCCCACCCTGCATCGACGACAGGAAGCGGTAGTCGAGCGAGGTCTCGCGCTTGTTGACCCAATTGGGCGAATCGGTGACCCAGGCCATCATCACCGCCGGCGCGTAGGCGTGGCTGAAGCCGTCCTGCATGCTCAGGCGGTCGTAAGGATCGGTATTGTCCGACGGCCACACCTGATCGGTGAACGCCATGATGCCCAGATCGACGCGGCCGCCGCCGCCGGAACACGATTCGATCTCAAGCTTGGGATGCTTGCGGCGCAGCTCGGCGAGAATCCAGTACAGGTTGCGCACGTACTCGACATAGAGCTTGGGCTGATCCTCCGGCGCCAGCTGCGCCCAGCCCGGCTCGGACCAGTTGCGGTTGTAGTCCCATTTGAGGAACTGGATGTCGTTGCGGGTGACCAGTTCGTCCAGCACCTGGAACAAGTGGTCGCGTACGTCGCGGCGGGCGAGGTTCAGCACCAGCTGATTGCGCGCCTGGGTCAGCGGCCGGCCGGGAAACTGGATCGCCCAGTCCGGATGGGCGCGATACAGATCGCTGTCGGGGTTGACCATTTCCGGTTCGACCCACAGGCCGAATTCCATGCCCAGGCCGTGCACCTTGTCGATCAGCGGCTTGAGGCCGTTGGGAAATTTGGCCGGGTTGACGGTCCAGTCGCCGAGCCCGGCCTTGTCGTTGTTGCGCGCGCCGAACCAGCCGTCGTCCATGACGAAGCGCTCCACGCCGATGCGCGCGGCTTTCTCCGCCAGCGCCATTTGTCCGGCTTCATCGACCGCGAATTCGGTCGCCTCCCAACTGTTGTAGAGCACCGGGCGCAGGCGCGGCTTGCCGTGGCCGGGCAGGATCTGTTCGCGCTGGAAACGATGGAACAGGCGCGATGCGCCGCCCATGCCGGCGTCGGAATAGCCGGCGTAGAACACCGGCGTGTCGAGGCGTTCGCCGGGCGCGAGCCGATAGGCGAAATCGTACGGGTTGTAGCCGCCGACCACGCGCACCGCGCCGAGCTGGTCCTTGTCGATGCTGATCCGCCACGAGCCCGACCAGGCCAGCGCGCCGAACCACACCGGCCCGCTTTCTTCCGTGGACACGCTGGTGCGGTCGATGGCGAACCACGGCGCGTTCTGCTGGCCGGTGGAGCCGCGCCGGCTTTCCAACACGCTCGCGCCTTCGCTGACCGGGCGCTGTTGCAAGGTCCACTCGCCGGCCCAGCGGCCGCTGAGGTGGCGCAGCCGATAGTCGCCCTCGGGCGCCAGGGTGTAGGACGCGGACGCGGCCTGGTCGATGCGCAGCGGCGTCGTGCCCAGGTTTTCGATCAGGGCCGAACGGCCGACCACGCCGGTGCCGGGGTCGATGCTGTAGCGCAGCGTCACCTGCAGCGGCGCGCTGATGTCCTTCATGACGATAGCGACGCCGTCGCCTTCGATCCGGTGCGAGACGTAGCGCAGGACGGTGTCGCGGTTGCCGTCGGCGTAGGCCACCTTCAGTGCGACCTCGCTGAAGATGCCGCCGCCCTGGGCCGGGAATTCCTGCGGCGTCACCGACGCGGACAGGTCGAAGCTGGCATGGCCGGGCAGCGCCTTGACCGGGCCGAGGCGGTCGCCGTCGCCGAGCTGGCCGCCGAAGTAGACCGCCTGCAGCTGCTCGGCGTCGTTGATGGCGAAGGCATAGGTGACACGGCCGCCGTCGAGGCGGAACACCCGCGTCTGCGCGTCGTAGCGCACCGAGGCCAGGGCCGGGTCGGCGATCGACCCAAGCGCGATCAAAGCCGCGCCGGCGGCGGCGCGAAGCAGGAACGAACGCATGCAGACCTCTCCCTCGGGCTCTTATCGTATTTATCATACAAATAGAATCGTGTCGATCCGCCGGCGCGCGGCGCGGGTCTGATCCGCCGGCGCCGCGATGCCACCGCGATCACACCGGCCGTATTAACTTGCTGACCGGTGCGCGGGCCGCTCCGGCCGCCGTTTAGGCCCGTGCTATGGTGGCGAAGAAGGCGTGGGATGGTTCTTGCCGGAACCGCTGCGTGCCGTAAGAATCGTACTTACCCTACATCGAGCAGCTTGGAAGATGCCCCCTATCGAGTCCGCCGGACGATCTCAGTTGAGCGGCCGCATGACGCTGACGGAACAGCTGCTCGACGCCTTGGGCCGCGAGATCGTGTTGGGACGTTTCGCCGAAACCGGCTTCCCCACCGAAGCGGAAATTTCCGAAGCCTATTCGACCAGCCGCAGCGTCACCCGCGAAGCGATCAAGATGCTCACCTCCAAGGGCATGCTGTCGGCGCGGCCGCGCAGCGGCATCGTGGTGCAGCCCGAGCGCAGCTGGAGCCTGCTCGACGCCGACGTGCTGCGCTGGATGCTGGAGCGCAAGTTCTCCTACAAGCTGCTGCGCTCGTTCACCGAGATGCGGCTGGGCATCGAGCCCACCGCCGCGGCGCTGGCCGCGCGCAACGCCGACGCGCAGGCCATCGAAGGCATCGAGCGCGGCCTCAAGCGCATGATCGCCGCCGAGCGTGGCGAAGACGATCACCTGACCTCCGACGTCGCCTTCCACGTCGCCATACTCGACGCCACCGGCAACCCGTTCTATGTGCAGCTGCACGAACTGGTGAACACCGCGCTGCGGATTTCGATCCAGCTGACCAACCGCATCAAGGGCCACACCGCCAGCATCCCGGCGCACCGCCGCGTGTTCGACGCGATCAAGGCCGGCGACCCGGTGGCCGCGCATGCGGCGATGTCGAGCATCATCGCCGACGTGCTGGTGCTGATCGAAGACGCGCAATCGCGCGAGACCGATCAGGGCAAGGCGCGCAAGCGCGTGGAAAAAACGCCGGCGCGTTCTAAGAAGTAAGTTCGGCGCGTTACGCCGCTATGCGGATCGCGGGACTGGCGATCAGGGCGATTTTTGCACGGCATTTTTGTACATCCAAACGGTACGCAGGCAGTGAGGTGCCCGATAGGGGGCCGCCAGATCGATGCGAACATCGCGATTGTTGAAGGAATATTCGACGCTGCCCGCATGGCCGACGCCGTCACCTACGGACTCGGCCATTTTCTTTGCCCCGATCAAGGCGGCGGCATTTTCGATGGGGAAACATGGCTTGTCGGCTATTTCGATCGCCAGTTCGTTCCACTTCGGCGTGCGCAATCTTGGGTCCGTCAACGCCTGAGCAAGCACGGTTCCATCCGCCAACGTAATGGGTGATTTGACGTTGTTCGAAGGTGGCAATTGCGTGTCGGTATCGACGCCGTACAGCGCTTGGATGGCGTGCACCACTTCATCCACGCCCGCATGCCCCTTCGTAACGGGGAGGCGCAACACTTGTTCGATTCCAAGGCCCAGCCTCGCTACGGGTGTGGAAACCTGCGGGTCACTCGCACAGCCGGCAATTGACAGAAAGAGAAAAAAGCACAAATAGCTCCATTTTTTTGCACCGATTTTCAGGCTTGTCGTCATGTGCCGATTCCTTCGATGATTCGATCAGGTAGCGAACGGCTACTTTAGTGATTGATGTCGCCAGTGGATCAGCTTGAGACTTTTCACGTGAACGACAAAGAACGCGAGGAACGGTACGCAGCCAACGCAAAGTTCCTGCGGGGTAACAGCGGGTTCACCGACATGCCGACGTGCATACAAGGATGGATACTGAAGTCGCCGAATGCCACGGCGGATTTCAACGATTTCTTTGCCAAAGGCGGCAGGATCGTCGCCGAAGGTGCTGAAGAAAAGGCATCTTATCGTGCCGAGCCGCGCCCGGAAATTCATGTCAATCGTAACCGGTATGAATTTGCCCGATTGCCAGAAGGTTGGTATTCCGCCACTGGACTGTTCTCGATCCTTGCCCATGAAATCGGCCATGACAAGGACGGCCAAGCGAAATTTCCGCCGAGCGGAACGGTCGAGCAGTACGTACAATTCCGCAGCGAAAAGGAGGCCAGGGCGATCTTCAACTCATTCCCGATCTTCGCTGACTTGGCAAGGAACGATCCTCAATTTCGTCCAAAACTAGATGAGGTCGGTTACGACTCCAGCGGGCTGGGTTGGGGGCTCCTGTATCAGCAATGGAGCGTCGGAAACCTGGACGACGAATCTGTCGTGAAGGAAATAGCCAAGACCGTCGCCGACTTCCCCTACACCCGCAGCGATGGCCTCACCGACCAGAACCAAGACGGCAGGCTGACTCAGCGCGATCTCTACCTGCGGGACTATCAAGCACTGCTACGCCACCCGAAGGAACCGGACGCGCCGCCGAAGACCTTGAATCTGCACGACATGCGCGAGCCGGACCATCCCGGTCATCGCGGCTATCGGGAAATACTGCATCGCGTCGGCATGTTCGAGGCGCAAAACCGTATTGAATCGGGACCGCATAGCGAACAACTCGCCGCGTCCATCGCCGCTTTGGCCGCGCGCGAAAAGCTCGATCCCAACCAGGTATTCGTCGAAAAGAACGACAAAGGACTCATAGATATAGTGGCGCGTCCGCGCTACGGCGAGCCCGACAGCAGCGAGCGGCGCATCGGGATCGACGCCGCTCAGTTGTCATCGCAACCCATCGAACAAAGCTCGATGCAGCTCGCACTAGCATTCTCCTCCCACTACGACAGCGACGCGCCAGCCGCCGGGCGCACACGCGAGCAAGCGGAAGCATCGGAACAGTTGTCGGCGAACGACCGGGCCATCTTCGACATGATCAGGGCAGGCGCGCCGCCGCATGTTTCCGACGATTCCGTGGCCAATGCCATGCTGCTGGCGAAGCGAGACGGCATCGACACCGTAGACAAGCTGGCCAGCGTGACGATGAGCGGCGACCACTTGTGTGTCATGGGTACGACGCCGGGTTTCCACGCGGCGGTGGACGTAACGGCGCAGGTGCCCGCGATGCAGGAAACCGTACGGAAAACGCAAACTTTCGATCAGGAGCGTGAGCAGCGTCTGGCGATGGAAGCGATACAGCGTGGGCCCGACGATCCGAGCCGCGACGGACCCGCTCGATAAGGCCGGCGTCAGGGAACGTTTGAACGATTCGCACCTTGTAGCGTGATTGATCCGCGCGCGGTAACGTTCGATCTTCAGCCTTGCCGCCGCGCCGTACCCGATACATAGCGGCTGCCAGGCACGCTCCACCGCCACGGCAGATCCTTGCCAACGCTGATACCGATGCGCGGCCCGCCGACGGCGTCTTCCGGCTCGGCGACACCATCGTCGAGAATGGCGAAACCGGCGTGGCCGCCGATCAGATCGATTCCGTCCTGCGCCGCGCCGATGCCCATCGCCTGGGTCAGGCGCGCGGGGCCGCGACACAGATCGCGATCGCTTTTCGTCCGCGGGCGCGTCGCGCGCATCTGCGCGAGTCCGCGCAGCGGTTCCAGGGCGCGGATCAGCACGCCGCTGCCGTCGCCCTGCGGGCCGCACACGCAGTTGCAACACCAGTGCATGCCGTAGGTGAAGTAGACGTACATATGCCCCGGCGGCCCGAACATGCTCGCGTTGCGCGCAGTCTTGCCGCGATAGGTATGCGCCGCCGGATCGGCGGCGCCGGCATAGGCTTCGACCTCGACGATGCGGCCGGCGCGTCCGTCCGCCGCCGCGAGGATCTTGTTGAGCAGCCGCGGCGCGACCGTGGTCGCGGGCCGGTCGAAGAACGCGCGCGGCAAGAGTTCGCCGGGCCAGACGATCGATGCGGTGGATGATGGGGGCACTGGAACTCTCCGCGAAGCGCCGCCGGTGAATGCTTGGCGCATTGTGCGCCAAAGCGTCGCGGCCTTCCCGACCTGAACGCCCTCCGGGTGTTCGTGCGCTCGCTGCCTTCAACCGCAAACGATCGCGGCGGTACCGATTGGATCGCCGGCGCGGCGGGCCCGTTCGCTCGGTCGCCAGGTGCAACGCGCTCGACGCTTACGCGCGAGAAAGGTATATCAGCGCCGGTCGTCGCGACCGGCGCTGGTGATCGTCGGGCCCGCCAGTTCCAGGCGCGCAGCGAAGCCGTCGCGCCTCCAGTGCGTCGTCAGGTACCGGCTAACCCCGTCAAGAGCGTTGAGCCGAAAGAGCTCCAGAGAACCTAGTTGACGACCCGCATCCACTGCTGCGCGGTCATGCTCACCTTTCCGGCGCCCATCGAGGCGCGCAGGTTGCCGAGCTCATCGACCCCATGCAGCGTCATCGGGTACGAGGGCGCGCCGTTGCGCCAGACGAACGGCACCTGCGCCGCCTGGGCGGGGCCGAGCGTGCTGCCCGCCGCGCCGCTGTTTCCTTCCCAACTGGCCCACACTATGCCGCGATCGACGAACGTCGCCTGCTGCGACGACACCGGCATGTAGTTGGTATCGCTCGCGAACAGCACATGGCGGACGCCGAAGGCGCGGATCGCGCCGGTGTAGCGCGAATCGTTGGGATCGGTCTGATTGTTCCGCAACGGCGTGAATACGCCCCAGAACAAGCTGCGCTCGACCTGGACCGCGCCGCCTTCGGTGGACACCGAGCCATTCAACACCACGTCGAACTTGTAGGTCGGCGAACTGCCCTCGACCTTGGCCCGCAACGCCGGGTTCGCCTGGACGACGGCGTCGCGGGTGGCTTTCATGATCCGCGCATTGGAGCTGTCGACGTACAGGTTATAGGCGTGCACGTCGCCGCCTCGCAGACGGGGCATGCGGTCCTGCAGGTCGCGATAATGGTTGTGATGCAAGGTCACGGTGTAGGACGAAATCCCCTCGAGATCGTTCGAGCCGATCAGGTGCCCTTTCTTCTGCGGCAGCGAGATATCGATGATCTGCTGCTTGGTGAAGAAGCCGCGCAGAAAGTCGTACATCGCATTGGCCGCGCGATTGGCCTCCAGGTAGTCGAACTGCCGCGCCACGAAGCTGCCGGGCCCGCTGGCCGGAGGAAGGGTTTCGATCCACGACACGGTGATGTTGTTCGCGCCCTTCTTGATGTCGAGGACGCCGTCATAGGCCTTGCTGAAGCTGCAGTGGTCGATCCAGATGCCCGAGGTCACGCCGCCGCCGTCGCCGAGGGTGACGAAATCCCAGTCGTTGCTGTCGTAATCGCCGTGCGTACCCTCATCCCATTCCCACAGTTCGTCGAAGCGCAGGTTGCGCAGGACCAGATTGGTTCCGCTCTTTATGTTGAGCTCGACATGGCGCAGCACGGCGCCGTTCTTGGAATAGATCGTCAGCCCGTTGAAGTTCGTCACATCGAGCAGGGACACGCCGCTGGCGATCAACGACGGATGCTTCTTGGGCGCCTTGTTCTGGCGCAGCAGTCCGTCGGCGCGGGCCGCGTCATCGACCTCGTTCCAGCCCATGTCGAGATCGTTCGCGATCTCGATGACCTTGACCGGAGTGGAGCTGGAAGTGCGCGCGGCGCGCAGCGCGGCGATGAAGCCCGCCGGCGTGGTCACGCGCCGGTACTTGGCGTCGGATTCGGCGATGTATCCACCCCCGGTCACGCTCGCCGCCGCATAGCCTTCGATGTTGTACATCGAGACCCCAGCCGCGGCGGCCGGCATGAGGCTCGCGATAGCGAGGATCAGCACCGCGATCGGGCCGCGGCGTCCCATGGTCCGATGGCGCGATCCGGCGCTGGGCGCTGGAACGACTGCGCGCGCGATGTGCTTTGCACGGCGACTGGCGAGGGTTTGCATGTGAACTCCAGTAACCGCGCGCGATACGCGCGGTTGTAGGGTTGATCTTCGGGATCGAGGCGAGGGCTCGGCGCGACCGGTGCCCGTCGCGTGGCCTTACCTGATCGTGCAGGCGCCGGGAACCGGCGAGATTTCGCCGGGTTCGCCGCTGGTCAGTCCGAGATACTCGACGCATTTGCGCCCGGAGGTCGAAACGCTGGTGAGTACGGCCTTGTCGCCGGCCACGCCGTTGGCGTAACGCGAGTTGATCCCGGCGATCGCGCCGGTGTCGGCGGCGACGACATTGGTGATCTGCACGGTCCGGCTGTACTGCGTCGAGCAATTGCCGCACGAGCGGTACAGCTTGCCGGCCTTCTCGACCTCGAAGTATTCGATCTTCATCGTGCCAGGGCCGTTGTGCTGGAAGACCTTGTCCTTCGCCAGGCGCGCGCCGCCGCCCTGGACGAGAAACACGTCGGAGGCCTTGTTGTTCTTGAAGGTCGCGGCGTCTTCGCCGACATCGTCCCAGTACACCTCCGAGAGCGTGCACGTGCCGTAGCAGTGAATGCCGTCGCCACCGCGGCCGCGATAATTCCGCTCGGTGCCGGATTTCGAACCGTCGCCGATCACCACGTTCCTGAGCACCGCGTTGTTGCGCAGGATGAAGGTCGGTTTCTGCTTTTCGGTCTGATCGCCGGGGTCGCCGACATAACGCACCGCGGTACCGGCGGGACAGTTGTTGCGCTGGGCCGCGTCGAAAGTTTCGCCATCCACGGTGATGGTCTTGATGCTGCTGCCGCTGCCTATGTCGATGGTCTTGCATACGTTCGGAAGATCCAGCGCGAAGCAGGAAGGAGAAACCAACAGCAGCGCCAGATAGATGCAGTGCCGGAAGCCTTGTGCCTTGTTCATGGTCGAACTCCTTCAGCAAGTTGATAGGGATGCCATCGGGTGCTGCATCGACGTCGTCGTGCTGCCGCAGCGGGCGTCAGTTATAGGGAGCTCATGCGGCGCAGCATGATGATGCGAGTCACAACGCCTGCATCGGATCGAGGTCCGTGCGATGTCTTCGGACAAGCGCGTTGTCCGGGGACAAGTCTTCCAAGCCGCGTTCGCGTTCGCCGTTTCCTCGATGCATGTCGCAGCGGGAAGAGCGAATCCGACGGAGACGATTCCGGCGATCGAATCCAGACCGTGAGCGCGGTCGACGAACCGGCCGGCGGGCGCGTGGACGCCGCTCCTTGATCCGCGCCTGCCTGCAAGCGGCACCAGCGCTTTTCCCGCATCGCAGCATGCGCCCGGCACGGGCCTCTGCTAGCGTATGGCCACCGGTGTCATCTTCTGTCGGTCAGGACGATGCAAAACGACATGTCCAGGATGAAACGCGCGTGCGGGCTTCATGGCGGGACGCCGAGCGGATCGGCGCGCGCGGGCCGCATGACGATCGCCGGAACCTCGACGGTGGACGACATCGCGCGGATGGCCAATGTCTCGGCAAAGACCGTCTCGCGGGTGATCAACAAATCGCCGCTGGTCAATGCGGACACCCGCGACCGCATCCTCGCGCTCATGGGCGCACTGCGCGACCCGCGCGACAGTCAGCTGCCCGTGGTGGCGGCTTCGCGGCGGAAGTTGATCGGCCTGGTCTACGACAACCCCACCGCGCACTACGTCATTGAGATCCAGCGCAGCGTGCTGGATGCCTTGAAGGGCAGCGGTTTTGAACTGGTCGTGCATCCGTGCGACAGCAACCGCTCCGATTACGTCGACGGCGTGCGCCGGTTCACCCTGCAGCACAAATTGCATGGGCTCATCCTGATCCCGCGCGTATCGGAGGACGAACTGCTGGCGACGGCCTTGCGCGAGACGGGATGTCGCTATGTCCGCGTGGCCTCGATTCCCTTGGACGACCCGATGCGTACCGTGCTTACGCGCGATCGCCAGGCCGGCGTGGAAGCGGCCCATCACTTGATGTCGCTGGGGCATCGGCGACTGGGCGTGATCACCGGACCGCGCCGCTATCGTTCGTCGATCGAACGCGCGGAAGGCTTCGCCCAGCATCTGGCCGTGAACGACGTCGGGCTGTCGTCGAAATGCGTATACCTGGGCGGCTATACCTTCGAATCCGGCGTGGCCGGCGCGGAGTACCTGTTGGCGCAGACGCCGCGGCCGACCGCGATCTTCGCCTGCAACGACGAGATGGCGGCGGGCATCTACAAAGTGGCGATGCGTCTGGGGCTGTCGATCCCCGAAGACCTGTCGGTGGTCGGTTACGACGACAGCTCGCTGGCCTCCCAGCTGTCGCCCGGTCTGACCACGATCCATCTGCCGATTTCCGAGGTTGGACGATTGGCGGTGCAGTCGTTGCTGGGGCGCCCGGCCGCCGAAAGAGCCGCGAGCGCGATGCCGGGTCTGCAGGCGGCGGTGACGCCTCGCCTCACCATCCGCGACTCCACCGGGATCCCGGCCGGCCGGCCGTTGGAGGCCTACTGATTCGGCAGGCCTCGTCGTTGCATCGAACCGTCAGCGCTTGCGCCTGTAGACGACGATGATGGTCAGGTCCCGCGAGCCGGTCTGGCGCAGGCCGTGACGGCTGCCGTTTCTGGTCAGGATGGCGTCGCCACTCACCACCAGGCTTCGCTTTCCGTCCAGGGTCAGCTCGCCCTGTCCCGACACGATGTAGTAGATCTCGTCCTTGTCGTTCGTATGTTCGCCTATCGACGCGCCGGGATGCAGCGCGCGCTGGCGGAACACGATGTCGAAGCCGGCTGCGCGTTCGAAAAACGGATACGCGGTGGTCGTGCCGTCGCCTTCGTGCGGCCCGGGCTGTTGCACCGCGATGTCGGCAGCTCGCTCGATGTAGGAATCCGAGCGCGGTGGCAGGTCGGGTTCGGCGGCCGGGGCCGGGAACGCCGTCAGCGCCGATGCGATGACGAGGGCTTGCCTGAAGACCTTGGGTTTCATAGCGATCGCTCCGAATGCGGATTTGCGAGCCAACCATCCTCCATCCCTCGGCAACGCCACGCCGCTGACGTAATCCGATGCGCGACTGGCAAGAAACACCGCCGCGCCGCCCATACGTCCGGGCGGGGCGCGCGACAGGTCTTTCGGAACATCGGAGAACTCCCGGAGTGCGCTCGCTCGTGGAGTGGACGAGGGGCTTTGGACGATTCTAGTCCCGAATGGTAACCGGTGTCATACGAGCGGAAAGCGCCATCGCGGGAGGGTCAGAAAGCGAAGAATTCGTCGGCTGCGCAGTGCAAGAGCGCGGCGGCCGCACAGGGCTTTAGGGTGAGGCGCGCGGCAGCCCGCAGCGCGAATTTCACGGAGGCGTCAGTACGCCGGCGGCTGACAGGAATCGCGCACGACCAGATGCGGACGCACGCTGGCCGAGGCCACCGAAGCGGCGCCGGGTTCGGACTGCAGCAGCATCGATGCGGCGATTCGGCCGATGTCGCGCACCGGCAACCGCACTGAACTCAGCGCCGGCCACAAGCGCGACGCCAGTGGACTGTCGTCGAAGCCGACCACCGACAACTGCTGCGGAATGTTGATGCCGGCGCGCAGCGCGACCTTGTACACGCCCGCGGCCATTTCGTCGTTGCCGGCGAAGATCGCGCTGGGGCGATTGTTGCCGGAGAGCAGCAACTCCGCCGCGGCCACGCCCGATTCGAAGGTGTAACCGGCTTCGACGATGCGCGCCGCCGGCAGTTCGATCCCGCGCTTGCTCAGCGCCTCGACGAAACCGGCGGTGCGTTCGTGCGCGGAACGGTAGCTGGACGGGCCGGTGATCAGCGCGATGTCGCGATGGCCCAGCGATTGCAGATAATCGGCCGCTTCCGCGGCGCCGTCGCGGTCGTGGGTGATGACCATGCGCGAGGCTTCGTCCAGCGACACCGAGGCGATACGCGAATAGCGGCAGCCGATGTCGGCAAGCATGTCGGCCAGCGCCTGATCTTCCGACACGCGCGGCACCAGCATCACCCCGTGCAGCTTCTGCTGCTGGACGAAGCGGTGCACGCCGTCGATATAGCCCGGGTTGCGGCTGTCGCAGGGATGCACGACCAGTTCGAAGCCCGAGTCGCGGATCGCATCGAGCGCGCCGTACTGCATGTTGACGATGTACTGCGCGGTCGGGTTGTCGTAAACCATGCCGATCAGGAACGAACGCCGGAACGCCAAGCCGCGCGCGAACGGATCGGGCGTGTAGTTGAACTGGCGCATCACCGCTTCGACCCGCTCGCGGGTTTCCTGGTGCACCAGCGACGATTGGTTGAGCACCCGCGACACGGTCTTCTTCGACACGTCTGCCAGACGTGCGATGTCGTTGATGGTCTTGGCCCGATCCGGGACCGTCCGCGCCCGGGCCGGAGCAGGTGCTTCAGTTTTATTGCGCGGCATGGGCGATGGAACCGGGGGATCGTTGAGGGATTCTAGCCCGCCATGCCGGTTCGCCATGCTTGAGCCGATCCTGGGCAAATCCTGTCGCTGGCTGTTGTATAGGAAACCGGTGTCATTGACAATCGGCCCGTATGCTTGGCTCACGACCTGGGAGGTTGGGATGGGGATCGGACACGTTCTATGGGGCCTCGTCGGCGCTGCCGCGCACGCGGGCCCGACTCATCGCCGCAAAGGCGTCGCGCGAGGGTTTCTGCTCGCCCTGCTGGTGGCCGCGCCGGCCGGCGTCATCGCAAAAGAGCGGATTTCTTCGCAGAAAAGCCCCGAATTGGCGTTTCCAGGCGCGCAGGGATGGGCGGCGCATACGCCCGCCGGTCGCGGCGGGAAACTGCTGCGGGTGACCACGTTGGCGTCCACCGGGCCGGGCTCGTTCGCCGAGGCCATCGCCACGCCTGGGCCGCGCATCGTGGTGTTCGAGGTCGCCGGCGTGATCGATCTGGAACGCAAGGAACTGCGGATCAGCGAGCCGTATTTGACCATCGCAGGACAAACCGCCCCCCAGCCCGGAATCACCTTCATCCGCGGCGGCCTGACCATCGCCACCCACGACGTAGTGATCCGCCATATCCGCGTGCGCCCCGGCGAAGCGGGTCTGGCCAAGCGCGCCGGCGTGGATTTCGACGCGATCAACACGGTGCGCGGCGCGGCCGACGTTATCGTCGACCACTGCTCGCTGAGCTGGGCTACCGATGAGAACCTGTCGGCCTCCAGCACGCGTTTCTTCGGCGAAAGCCAGGCCGATTGGATGCGCGCCGCGTCCAGGCGGATCACCTTCAGCAACAACCTGATCGCCGAGGGCCTGGCCAACGCCACCCACGGCAAGGGCGAGCACTCCAAGGGCTCGCTGATCCACGACCACGTCAACGACGTCTTGATCGTCGGCAATCTGTACGCGCACAACTACGAGCGCAACCCGCTGTTCAAGGGCGGCGCGCGCGGACAGGTGATCAACAACCTGATCTACAACCCCGGCCAGCGCGCCGTGCACTACAACCTGATCGCCGAGGAATGGCTGGGCCATCCGTATTCGGTCGGGCAGATGGCGGTGCGCGGCAATGTGATGCGCGCCGGTCCCTCGACGCAGACGCTGGCGTTCTTCAGCATCGGCGGCTCGGGCGATCTGGATTACTACTCCGACGACAACCTGGCCGTCGATCGCATCGGCCAGCCGCTGCCGCAGACCGGGCGCTACACCACCGCGCCGGTGAAATTGCACGAACTCACGCAGGCGCCGGAGCTTCCCTTCGGGGTGAAGCTGCTGCCGTCGGCGCAGGTGCAGGATGCGGTGGTGGCCGAGGCCGGTGCGCGGCCTTGGGATCGCGACGACATCGATCGCCGCATCCTGGCCGACACCATCGAGGGCCGCGGCAAGATCATCGACAGCGAGAACGAAGTCGGCGGCTATCCCAAAGTCGAGCCAACCCGGCAAGCGTTCGTGCCGGCCGATTGGAACCTGGCGACGATGGAGCCGTTGAAGCCGCTGCCGCGCCGCGCGCCGTTGCGCTGAGGCCCGCATGCGTCGGCGCGATGTGCTCAAGGCGATAGCGGGCGGCGTCGCGGCCGCGGGCTGGATGCCGCATGCCGCGTTCGCCGGCCGCGGCGACACCGCGCCGCTGGCCGACACGCGCAGCGGCCGTATCCGCGGCTATCGCGATCGCGGCATCCAGGTATTCAAGGGCGTGCCTTACGGCGCCGACACCGCCGCGCGCCGCTTCATGCCGGCGTTGCGCGAGGTCCCGTGGCAGGGCGTGCGCGATGCCGTCGAATACGCGGCGTCCGCGCCGCAGAAGCGCGCCGACGGCCGCATCAGCGAAGACTGCCTGTACTTGAACGTATTCACGCCGGCGTTGCGCGACGATGCCCGCCGGCCAGTTTTGGTCTACCTGCATGGCGGCGGCTACGACAGCGGCTCGGGCAGCAGCCCGCTGTACGACGGCGTCAACCTGTGCCGGCGCGGCGATGCGGTGGTGATCACGCTCAATCATCGCCTCAACGCGTTCGGCTATCTGTATCTGGCGCAACTCGGCGGCGACCGCTTCGCCTGGTCCGGCAATGTCGGCCAGTTGGACCTGATCCAGGCGCTGACCTGGGTGCGCGAGCATGCGGCCGAGTTCGGCGGCGATGCCGCGAACGTCACCGTGTTCGGCCAATCCGGCGGCGGCGCCAAGATCGCCAGCCTGATGGCGATGCCGGCCGCGCGCGGCCTGTTCCATCGCGCCATGACCATGAGCGGGCAGCAGGTCACCGCGGCCGGACCGCGCGCGGCGACCCAGCGCGCGCAGCGGTTCTTAGATGAGCTGAGTATCGCGCCGAAGGATCTGCAACGCCTTTGCGCGTTGCCGTTCGAGCGCTTGGTCGAGGCGAGCCGGGTGCGCGATCCCTCGCCGATCGAAGACATGTCGCTGTACTTCGGACCGGTGCTCGACGCGAAGTCGCTGCACCGTCATCCGTTCTACCCCGAGGCGCCCGGGCAATCGGCGCAAATCCCGATGCTGATCGGCAATACCCGCGATGAGACCCGCGCCTTCCTCGGCCGCGAACCGGCCAACTTCGACTTGAGCTGGGAGCAGTTGCCGGACAAGTTGCGCGATCATCAGTACGTCGATCTGGACCCGCACACGGTGATCGCCGAATATCGGCGGCTGTACCCCGATTACACGCCGTCGCAGGTGTTCTTCGCCGCGACCACGGCCGGGCGTTCGTGGCGCGCGGCGATCCTGGAAGCCGAAGCGCGCGCGCGTCAGGGCGCGCCGACCTGGGTCTATCAACTCGATTGGGGCTCGCCGTTGAATGAAGGCCGCTTCGGCGCCATGCACACGCTGGATATCGCGCTGGTGTTCGACAACACCGCGCAGCCGGGAGCGAATACCGGCGACGGCGCGCAGGCACGGACGATGGCCGGATTGATGAGCGATGCGCTGCTGGCGCTGGCGCGGCATGGCGACCCGGGCCACGCCGGGCTGCCCGCGTGGCCCCAGTACTCGCTGCAACGGCGCCAGACGCTGTTGTTCGATGTGCCGCCGCGGTTGGCGCACGATCCTCGCGGCGGCGAACGCCGGCTCTACGAGCGCGTGCCGTTTATCCAGCGCGGAACGTTCTAGCGCGGCGAAGGCGTGGTGGAGCCGCCCGTTCGCAGGCATCGCGCCGGCAGCGGCCGTTTCAGCATCCGGGTCAGCGGCAGGCGCAGCGAACGCAGGCCGTCGGCGACTTCGGCGGCCATGCAGCGCGCGCCCTGCGGCGAGAAATGGGTGTCGTCCTGCAAGCCGTCGGGGTAGTTGGCGCTGTCGCCGGGCCGCAGCCACAGGAACAGGCGCTTGGAATCCTCCGCGCCCTGCCAGGCCAGCACGGCCTCGCTGCGCCGTTCCAGATCGATCAAGGCCACCTCGCGTTCGGCCGCGACCGCACGCACGATGTCCGGATACTCGCCGTGGCTGTGCGCCACCGCGCCGGCCGGATCGAATCGCCGCCGCGCGACCGGGGTCAGCAAGATCGCCGTGGCGCCGCGGGCGCGGGTCTGATCGACGAAGCGTTCCAGATTGCTTCGATAGTCGGCCGGCGGCGTGTAGCGGTCGGGCTTGTTCCGGGATTGGTCGTTGTGGCCGAACTGGATCAAGACGTAGTCGCCGGCGGCGACGGTATCGAGCAGTGCCTGCCATCGGCCTTCATCGATGAACGTGCGCGTGCTGCGCCCGTTCATGGCGCGATTGTCGATGCGGACGCGGCCGTCGGCGAAAGCCTCGCCGATGGCTTCGCCCCAACCGGTTTCCGGACGTTTTTCCTCGCGCTTGACCGCGATCGTCGAGTCGCCGGCCAAATGCAGCGTCGGCGCATCGGCGGCGATCGCGTTAATCGGCAAGCCACTCAGCCACAGGGCGAGCCACACGATCGCGCGCAGAGGCGCCAAACCGGTGAAGTCAGCCGTTACCCGCGCGATGGCTTGCGGCCAGCGCGCGGAGAAACCCGAACGCGGGTTCCGGGCCGCAACCGGGCGCGTCACAACTTGAATCGCAAACCGAGGAAGTACTGGCGTCCGGTGTGGTGATAGACCGAGACCCGATCGGCGGTCGAATCGACCCACTGGTCGTTGTACTCGTCGGTGAGGTTGAGCCCTTCCAGGGTCAGCTCCAACTGCTCGTTGATCTTCCACGAGGCCGACATGTCGATGGTGGTCGTGCCCTTGGTGCCTTCGACATCGGCGTTGTTGCGGCCGGGCACGGTGGTCAGGTAGTCGTCGCGATACGCGGCCGACACGCGCGCGCTGAAACGTTCGCCTTCGTAGTAGAGCGTCGCGTTGTAGGCGTTCTTGGACAGGCCCACCAGATCGGTCTTGAGCGAGGAGGCGCCGGCCGCGGTGACGTACTGGATCTTCGAATCGACGTAGGTGTAGTTGAACTGCACGCCGAAGTCGTGCCAGAAACTCGGCAGGAAGGTGAAGGGCTGCTGATAGCTCAGCTCCAGGCCGCGCAGTTTTCCGCCCGGCGTGTTGACCGGAATGTTGAACTGGAATTCGTCGGTCGGCAGCGCGCCGGTTCCGGCCAGCAGTTCGTCGGGTAGGCCGGAGGTGTTGTAGGGCCGGATCTCGCGCGAGGTCTGCACGAAGGTGTCGATGTCCTTGTAGAACAACCCCAGTCCCAGCAGGGATTCTTCCGCGAAGTACCACTCCAGGCCCAGGTCGTAGGTCTTGGCACGGAACGGTTCGAGCAGCGGATTGCCGCCGGACACCACTCGATTGCCGCCGCTTACGCTCACCGTCACGCCCGGGGTGAGATTGCCCAGTCCCGGTCGCGACATCACCTTGGAGGCGCCGAAGCGGATCAGGAAATCCGGAGTGATGTCGGCGACCAGATTCAACGAGGGCAGGGTATCGCTGTAGTCGCGACCCACCGTGGTCAGGACCGGCGTGGTGCCGGCCAGGGCGAAACCGGTGGAGGACTGCTTGGTCTTGACGTGGCGCACGCCGAAATTGCCGCTCAGCGGAATCCGGCCCACCTGGGTGGAGAAATCAGCCTGGAGGTAGTAGCCCAGGTCTTTTTCCTCGACGCTGCGATTGTTGCCGCGCGCGCTGGCGACATCGGGCGATACCGCGAAGATCCCGCTGTTGCTGTAGATGCCGAACAACCGGTTGAACGCGTCGATGTCCGGAATCAGCCAGCTCGAATCGTTGTTGCCGCCCACGCTGGTGCCCTGCAGGCCGACCTGTTTAGTCAGGTCGGCCAGATTCGTGCCGGGCGGCAGCGCCGGCACCACCAGTTCCGATGCGCGCCGGCTCTCGCTGCTCTGGAACTGGTATTTCTTGGACTGCACGCCGCCTTTGATCTTGAAGCCCGGGGCCACGTTCCAGCGGAAATCCAGTTGCCGATTGTCGAAGGTGTTCTCCGAGGCCTGCGGACGCAGACGGATTTCCGACACGCCGTTGGCGAAGCTCCAGGCGTTGGGATCGTTGACGTCGAAGCCGTTGTCGATCACCGGCAGGCGGCTGTTGCCGCGGTAGTCGTAGCTGTATCCCTGCACGTTGTTGCGATCCAGGGTGACCGTGGTCTGGATCGGATTGTCGAACTCTGACTTGGCCCGGCCGATCTGGCCGCTGAGCGCGAAGTCGTCGCTGAACTTGTGCTCGCCGTAGAAGTTGGCCTGGGTGAACTTGGTGGTGAGTTCGTCGTAACGCGCTTCCGACCGCACGTCCACGTTGTTGAAACGGCCGTAGACCAGGTTGCCGTGCTCGTCCACTTCGCCGTCGAGCACCACGGTCTGCGGCTTGCCGGTGCCGGTGCGGCTGAAGGAGATGCCGTTGAGGAAGTTTTCGGTGCGGGTCGCGTCGAACTTGGCGTACAGCAGGTCCAGGCCCAGTTCGGTCTTGTCGCTGACCTTGAACTGCAACGCGCTGGTGACGCCCAGCCGTTGTTGATCGTGTTCCATCACCCCGTAACGCGGAATCCGCGGGTGGAAGGTGGTCGGAAGACGCGCGGCGGCGAACGGCGAACTGGCGGCGAAACCGCCGCTGCTCGGCCCGTTGTCCCAGCGCACGGTGCTGTGTCCTTCTTCGGTCAGGCGGCGGTCGGTGTAGGCCACCGACAGCAACGCGCCGAAGCGGCCGTCCATCCAGGTGTTGCTGATCAGCGCGGTGGCGCGCGGATCGGTGTCCTTGGACAAATCGTTGTAACCCAGCTGGCCGCCGGCGACGAAGGTCAATCCGTCGTAGTCGAAGGGCCGCGCGGTCTGCAGATCCACGGTGGCGCCGAGCGAGCCTTCCTCCACGTCGGCCGACGCGGTCTTGCGTACCTTGAGGCTGTTGAACAATTCCGAGGCGAAGACATTGAAGTCGAAGCCGCGGCCGCGGTTGGCGCCGCCGGAACTGTCGGTGCCGCCGGCGGTGGTCAGCGCCTCCATGCCGTTGATGCGCACCCGGGTGAAGTCGGGCCCGAGGCCGCGCACCGAAATCTGCCGGCCTTCGCCGGCATCACGCGCGATCGATACGCCCGGGATGCGCTGCAGCGATTCGGCCAGATTGAGGTCGGGAAAGTCCGCGATGTCCTCGGCGACGATCGCATCGACCACGCCGACTTCCTCGCGCTTGATGTCCAGCGCCTGCTGCAGGCTGGCGCGGAAGCCGGTAACGACCACCGCGTCCAGGTTCTTGGCGTCCTGGGCCGGGGCCGCGTCCGCCTGTGCGGCCGGCGCCGGGGCGGCGGCCGTCTGCGCGCGGCCGGTCACCGGTGCGATCGACAGAGCCAGCGCGATCGCGCCGGCCAGCATGGTAACCGGTGTCTTTTCAATCACTGACTGTACCTGCATTCCGCTCCCCTCCCAAAGGTGCCAGGCCGCTTTTGCGCGGCTTTGGCGGGCTTTCTGCGCCTGTTATGGTGTCCATGAACGAAAATGACACCGCTGGTCAAAACCCTAACAAAACCTGGCGCGAACAGCATGCTGCGGTGCGCCAATGCTTTCGGGAGCCCGGTCACGGATGAGCGGGCCGGGCGGCTTGGGGAGGCCGGATGAGGCCGGGGCGGTGTGTTTCGGCGAGTAGGGACCCAGGCACGCGGCGCCGGCGGACGGGGCGGTGCTGCCTGCGGGAGCGGGCACTTGATCAGACGAGCGAGTCGTCGCGAACACGACGAGCATGCGCGCCGACCCCGGCAGATCGGCCAGAACAAATCAGCCGTTGGCCGGGCGGCCGCGATGTCATCAGGGGCTTTCTTACGGAGCGCTGGCCGGCGTCGGCGAACAACTCTGCGCGCCGGGCGCGCAGACCTCGGTATCGCCGCCGCAGCAATTGCGGGTCAGAAATTCGATCAAGCCGTTCATCGCCGCGAAGTCGGCGCGGTAATTGACGTAGCGGCCCCGGGCCTCGCCCTGGATCAGGCCGGCGGCCGCCAGTTCCTTCAGATGAAACGACAAGGTGGCGCCGGGCAGTGACAGCGCCTGCGCCAGTTCGCCGGCCATGCGGCCGTCGGGGCCGGCCTGAACCAGCTCGCGGAAGATCGCGAGCCGCGAGGCATGCCCGAGCGCGGCCAGGGATTGGGTTGCGTCCATCATTTCCATTAATCTAGAATAGTGGAATAGACAGCCGCGAGCAACCGTCATGACCGATCCGCAGTTGCCCCATATCGATCCGGACGCGCTGGAGTTGCCCGATCCGCTCCGGCTCAGCGCGGCTGCGCAGCCGCCGCGCATCCTGATCCTTTACGGTTCGCTGCGCCCGCAGTCCTTCAGCCGCAAGCTGGCGCTGGAAGCCGAGCGATTGCTGCAGCGCTTCGGCGCGGACACCCGCGTGTTCGATCCGCACGAATTGCCGATGCTGGACAGCGTCGCGGCCACGCATCCCAAAGTGCAGGAACTGCGCGCGCTGTCGTTGTGGTCCGAAGGCCAGGTGTGGGTGAGTCCGGAGCGGCACGGCGGCGTGACCGCGGTGTTCAAGAACCAGATCGACTGGTTGCCGCTGGAAGAAGGCAGCGTGCGCCCGACCCAGGGCCGCACCCTGGCGGTGATGCAGGTCTGCGGCGGTTCGCAGTCGTTCAACGTGGTCAATGCCTTGCGCCTGCTGGGGCGTTGGATGCGCATGATCACCATCCCGAATCAATCGTCGGTGGCCAAGGCGTGGCAGGAATTCGATGAGCACGGCCGGATGAAGCCGTCGGCGTACTACGACCGCGTGGTCGATGTCATGGAAGAGTTGGTCAAGTTCACCCTGCTCACGCGCGACCGCGCCGATTACCTCACCGACCGCTACAGCGAACGCAAGGGCGACCTGGCGGCGCGACAGCTCGCGATGGCCGCCGCGGCAGTCGAAACCGCCGCGATCACTCCGCCGACAACCCGCCCGACGCCCTGCTGCGCGGGCGCTTGCAACTGAGGCCGACATGCACGCCGTCATCTATCACAACGCGCAATGCGGAACATCGCGCAACACGCTGGCCTTGATCCGCCATGCCGGCATCGAGCCGCAGGTGATCGACTACCTGCGCGATCCGCCCAGCCGCGAGCGTCTGCGCGAACTGATCGCCGGCGCCGGCCTGAGCGTGCGCGAGGCCATCCGCCAGAACGGCACGCCGTATCTGGATCTGGGCCTGGACGATCCGGGCCTTGGCGATGAGGCATTGCTCGACGCGATGCTGCGCACGCCGATTCTGATCAATCGCCCGTTCGTGCAGACCGACCAGGGCATTCGCCTGTGTCGTCCGTCGGAAGTGGTTCTGGACCTCTTGCCGCCGCTGACCGCGCCATTCGTGAAGGAAGACGGCGAAGTGGTCATCGACAGCCACGGGCGACGCGTTCGCTAGCCGCGGCGATCGGCGGTGCCGGTCGGCCGTGCCGTGGATCGTTCGGCGAAGAATACGAGCTCGCCGGCGAGCTGGGTAACCAGCGGCAACGTGCGCCTTGTGCGGGTGCGCGCATTCCCCCTCCCGCGGGCTCATTGGCCGCGAATCATTGAATATGCTCAGCTGGGCCGTTCATCATGGCCACAGTTGCCGTTCCGCGGACCAAGGAGCGATGGCGACGCTGCCCAGGGAGTGAAAGCGAATGCCGTTCGATCCCGTAATAGTTGCCGCGATAATTGCCGAAATGATCGCGATGGAGAATCGAATGCCGATCGATGTCTCCGAAATCGTCGCGATCCTGCTCGCAGGCGTGATTATCATCTGCGTGGCGATCGCCGCCGCCGGCTGGACGGTCGTCAGCCTGTGGAAATGGCGCAGGATGTTGCCGGAAGCGCAGACTTCAAATCGCACCGGCCCGAGCGTTGGCGTGAAGGCGGTGATGGCGCCTCCTGGAGCCGCCGCCCCGCAGACGCCGCAGCCGGCCGGTCCTGACGCGTTCGATCGAAAATAATCCGCCATGCAACGACAAACGGCTTTGACGTGGGCTAGTGCGAGTGCCTGGTGGCTGCTCACCGGGCTGGTATGGACCGGGCAGATGTATGAGGCCTTTTCCGGGCAGGTCGCCTCGTCCTACCTGTTGCGCACGGAAATGGCCAAGGCGGTTCTATGGATCCCGTTCACCATGTTTCTTATCTGGTGGGTGGGTCGCCATCCCATAGAGCGCGGCGCCACGATCCGGTCAATCGGATGGCTGGCCCTGGCCGTGGCCGGGATCATCGTGATGCGCGCCCTGTGCGTGGCTTTGTTCAATCCATGGATCGGCTGGCATGCCCAGTTACCCAGTTGGCCTGTGCTGCTGCGCACGAGCTTTCTCAGCGACTTGCTTACGGCCTGGATGATCATCGGCGTAGCGCACGCGCTGTTGTTCGCGCGGCGCGAACGGCTGCGTCAACAGCAGCATGCCGAACTGCATTCGCAGTTGTCGCAGGCGCGCTTCGAAGCGCTCGCGGCGCGGCTCGATCCGCACTTCCTGTTCAATGCGCTGCATTCCATCAGCGAGGTGATGCATCGCGACGTGGCCGCCGCGGACCGCATGGTGGTGGGACTTGGCGGCTTGCTGCGGCAAAGCATCGACGGCGCGGCGACACAGCACACTACGCTGGGCGAGCAAATCGAATTGCTCGAAGACTATGTAGGCATTGAACAGGTCCGCTTAGGGGCGCGGCTGCGCTTTTACCTGGATGCGGATGAATCGCTTTATTCGGTCATGGTGCCGCGGCTCTTATTGCAACCTCTGGTCGAGAATGCGATCCGCTACGCTATCGCTCCATCCATGGAACCCGGAAGCATCCGGGTCACCGCCGAGCGCCGCGAGAATCGGCTGCTTCTCAAGGTTCGCGACGATGGCAACAGCGGTGCGATCGTGCTGCCGGGACAAGGCGTCGGATTGGCGAGCGCGCGTGCGCGATTGCAATGCCTTTTCGGCGATGACTTCCGCTTCGAGGTGGAGACAACACCTGGCAGCGGCACCTGCGTTGCTATCGACCTGCCGCTGCAGCGGCTTTCGGAGGCGGTATGAACGGGCATATACGCGCCATCGTGGTGGATGACGAGCCGATGGCGCTGGCTCGCCTTTCGCGCCTGTTGCGCGAGGAGGACGGGGTTGAAGTCGTCGCGGAATGCGCAGAGGGAGTTTCCGCCGTGGCGGCGCTTCGCGCGCACTGCCCCGATGTCGCTTTCCTCGACATTCGCATGCCCGGGATCGATGGGCTGCAGCTGTCCGCCAACGCCGCTACCGGCGATACCTGCGTGGTGTATGTCACCGCTCATTCCGAGCATGCGGTTCATGCGTTCGAGACCGGCGCGGTCGACTATTTGCTGAAGCCGTTCACCGTGCGCCGCCTGCAGGCCACGCTGGCGCGCCTGCGCGAGCGCTTGAATGCACGCAGGCCGGCCTTCCCAGAGCGCCTTTCGTTGCAGGCGGGCGCCCGCTTGCGCTCGGTGCCGGTGCAGACCATAGATTCGCTGATAGCCAGCGCCAACTATGTTGAGGTGCACTGTGGACATGAGCGACTGGTGGCCAGGGAAACACTGACGGCCATCGAAGCCCGGCTCGATCCCTCGCAGTTCGTGCGCATCCATCGCTCGCGCATGGTCCGCATCGGTGCGGTGCGGGACATGGAAATATTGCCGTCAGGGCAGTATCTGCTTCGTCTGCACAACGGTCAGAAATTATCCGGTGGGCGAAGCTATCGCGACCGGCTGCGAAAGGCGCTCGGAATTTCGGCATCGGAAGCCTCCTGATGCTTGGGACGCCGTCTTAAGCACAGGTGCTGGCGGCCCGGCGCCATACGGGCAATTGCCGCTCACGCCCGAATTCAAGTCGTTCGTCCCACATGGCTTGTCCCGGCCACGCAAGCGCGGTTCGATTCGAATCATTGAACCCCTGGCGCTGCGGCTTAGGAGCTGAGATGAAACGACGGGACTTTTTGGGCGCCTGTGCGTCGATCGCGGGCGCAGCGGTCCTTTCCGCCTGCCGCACGACGCCGGGCAAGACTGCGATGGTGTTGGATACGACGGGGTTCGCCGCCATTCGCCGCTTTGCCGAAACGCCGTTCGGACGCATCGCCTATGTAGAGATGGGCGCCGGTCCCGCAGCGCTGTTCCTCCACGGCTTGCCCTTGAACAGCTTCCATTGGCGTGGATCGCTTGCGCTGCTTTCCTCCTACCGGCGATGCATCGCACCGGACTTTATGGGGCTTGGCTATACGGAGGTTTCAGAGAAACAAAACCTCTCCCCGCAAGCGCAAACCGACATGCTTGTGGCGTTTCTCGATGGCCTTTCGATCCCGGCGATCGATCTGGTGGCCAACGACAGCGGCGGCACGATCGCGCAGCTGCTCGCGGCGCAACACCCGCAGCGGGTTCGCACGATGCTTCTGACAAACTGCGATGTGCATGAGAACTCCCCGCCCATGCAGTTGCGCAATTCAATCAACGCCGCCAGGGCCGGTACGTACGACCGGAGCATGCAGCGGCATCTGGACGATCGGGCCTACGCCCGCTCAGAAAAGGGCATCATCGGCTCGGCCTACATGAATCCGATGCAGGTCACCGATGAAGCGCTTGAGTATTACTTCAGGCCACTGGTCGCATCGTCGCTGCGCAGGTCCCAGCTCAATGGCTATCTGGTGGCGCTCGACCCCAACCCCTTGCCCGCGATCGAGCCGGCCCTGCGCCGGTTGAACGCGCCCACACGCATGGTATGGGGCACGGCAGACCCGCTCTTCCCGACTTCGTGGGCGGCATGGCTCGACAAGACCCTGCCTGGATCCCGCGGCATTCGGCTGGTGGAAGGCGGGAAGCTGTTCTGGCCGGAGGAATTGCCCGAGCTGGTCGCCGAAGAGGCGCGAGCGCTGTGGGGCGTCTAGGGGCGCGGTCGGGGGCGCCAAAGCCATCCGCTATCGCTTAAAGGAATCTGGGCGGATGGGCATAGTCAGGTGATTCGCAGATTTGCCCCAGGTTCGTTCTGACGTCCGCCTCGGTCATTCACCCACGTCAGTGCATCAGGCACAAACCTTGCCGCTGCACCCGCCGCTGGACACAAAGCCAAAGTCTGTGTCTTGGCGCGGGCATAGTCTGTGCATGCACGCATCCGCGGTCGTGGATTGAAGACGATCCGCCTACCATAGTTTGTGCATTTTCTTAATAGTCAGCTAGTTGCGAGCTTGACGGTCGCCTCCGCCGTCGACAAAGTGCGTGCGCTGGTGCAAGTGAGAGGATCAGACGCTTGCGCCGTATCAGCCTCGTCATACTCGTACTGAGCAGCAGGTACTCGATTACTTGCGCGATTAAAGAAAGCGGCGCGGTTTGCCGAACGCTCAGCGCTACTACGCCGAGCCACTTGTAGCTCACGCCGCGATTTCGGACGTAGTGAGGTTGTAGCCGTTGATGCTGACGGTAGTCGCCCTAGTCGAAATGACGCGGTTTGGATTCTTACAGACATGAAAAAACCGCCTTGCGGCGGTTTATTCGTCCCAAGCCGTTTGGTCAACTGAATGACGACGACGAAGGCGGAGTGGTGCGCAAAATTTAGCCGCCAGTACGCGGCCGTGTCAACTATGGGGCGAGATGGCGCCGCAGGTTGGGGTCACTTCGACGCCCGTAGCCAGCCGTTGCACCGAGCATAGTGAGCACATGATCGGTTCACGGAGTCGCATGAAGTCTGCTGTTCAACCGGCGAGCCTGGCTGCTTCTTAGTCATCGCATCAGCCATTTTGAAGATTGCCTAAGGCCCCGCGTCAAATCTATTTATCCTGGCAGCACTGCTGCGCGTTAAACATTAATGAAATTTGGCTCATTGGGTGGACGCGACTATTCCAGCTTTGAGCGAATTCGCATGGATGCAGATGAACGGCGGCGGCAAAGCATTGCCGATCATCAGCGCAATTGACTCCTTTCCATGAGACACATCAAAGTGATAACTGACGGGAAATCCCTGAAGGATCGCTGCTTCCCGCAGCGTAATATTCCTATTGCGAGAGGGGTGTAGGAATCGGCCTTTTGAGGGGTTATGGCAGCCGCTCGTAATGGTTGGAGCGACATCATCCCATGCCATGCGACCATATACATCGCGAAAGCCATCGCTTTTCTTATGGCAAGCGAGCTTGTATTTGCTCGGTAGATCTGTTCGGCTCCCGCCATTCTTTGGAACCAACGAGATGAGCTTGCGTATTGCTGGAGAACGATTTTCTTTCAAAGCGTGAAGACTATCTTTTGTCTTTGACGGCGCATCCAATTGGCTGATTGCCTGACGTACAGTTACACGCTGTTGCACTATTTTCCCGGGGCTCGGAGAGTGAACTCTAGAGGCGAGCAGGATAAGCCGCTTGCGACGTTGGGGTACTCCATAATTTGACGCATCGAGCACCTCAACGACCGAGCTGTAGCCGAGCAGACTCAGCTTTTCCCTAAGTTGCTCAAAACGATCATCACGCATGAGCGCCGGCACATTCTCGAGCATGACGGTCTTTGGAAGAAGCGCGACAACGAAGCGATAAAAATCAAGAACCAAATCGTTCCTATCATCCTGCACAGAAGTTTTTTGATTCTTAGTTCTGAGTCGGGAGAAGCCCTGGCAGGGAGGGCACCCTGCAAGCAGATCAAGCTCTCCGGGCTGAAGCTTCGCGGCTAAGGCAACTGAAAGTGGATCCAGAGCTCGGATGTCGGCTCCATATAGAGCCACTTCGGGATGGTTGAGGCTGTAGGTTTCCTGAGCTTTCGCGTCTATCTCGACTGCGGCGACGACCGAAAAGCCTGCGTCCTTCAAGCCCTGACTTAGGCCACCGCAACCGCTAAATAGATCAATAGCTTTAAGTGTCATTACGCTTTCTCGAAGTTGCTGGGTTCGCGTGCGCGTCATAGCGGATTGTGCGTCAGGCGCCTAGGGTCCGCCTAATGGTGAAGCCAAACTTCTAACCTGTCACGCACCGAAACAATGTCTAGATTATTTTGCGGAACCTGTRCAATCGCTACCTTAGCCAAACCAATGATGTCCTCAGCGCTAAGGGCCACATCAAGTCCTTTATCCAGATAGGCCTTGAACGCCTTCTTCGCTTCCTTTGGCGTCTTGGTTGAGTGCCCTCCTGCTGGTTGCAGGGCCTCAAGCGCAATATGCTCAGGAGTGGCTTTAGGCAAATAGTCAAGACGGGCGCGCAACCAAGTTAGGTAGTCCAATTGGGCTTGGACCTTGGCATTATTATGCCCAGCCTGATCCGCTCCCCCGGGAATATGTAGGTTTGGCTTTACGCCCGTTTCTTTCTTCAATAGATCATCAAGCTCTGGGTACTTGGCGGGAGGAATGCCCATCGGATCACTAAAGTGAGGGACGTTACGTTTGTCCCCGTCTAGAAGCACGAAAACGTCGTCTCCTGAAGTCATCGCAGAGGGGCCGAGGTTGGCTAGAATTGCGTCAGCACCTCCCGGAGCTATGCGGATTTCTAGAGTCTCCGCATCTCCAGGGTCAAGGCCTTTCGCTGCATGCTCAACCAGGATTGCGGCCATTGCGTCCTCAACTAACACGCGCCTAACATTCTCTGGCGGTTTGCCTAGACGTTTCAGGGCAGCGGACGGGCTGCTCTGCGGCAATACACGTGAGCGGCCGGCGCCACCGTCCTCAAAAACTTTAATGGCGTTATGTGGAAGCCCGCGTAAGAATTCCATGGAGTGAGTTGAGATAATGATTTGATGCTTGTCGATCTTGATGCGTTCAAGCAAAAACTTCAAAAGAGCCCTCTGAGCTCCTGGATGGAGTGAGGTTTCGGGCTCGTCAAGCAAGATAAGTGATTGGGGCGGAGCATTTAGAATTCGCACGACAGCGCTTACAGCTGCTATTTCGCCGCTGCCAGCGAAGGCCTCGGAGTACTGCGTGCCCCGATTAAAGATCACACTTAGATCTTCGCCTCTTTTGCCGGGGTACAGTGAATGCCTAACTAGACGCGCAGATTGATATTCACGACCAAGAATGGCAGACACATTCGAGAGTTCTGCATCGGTGAGCAGTCTGTTTTCAAATACACGCTCACTTCCTCCTCCCAGCTTGTATGACTGCCGATCATCCTGGACAATCCTATTGAGGCGTTTAGCCTCCCGTAGCATAGCCTCGCGTTTATCCCCTCCAGTTATGCCATCGTCGAAGTAGAAGTATCTATCGAACGATCCAAAGGTGGTCTTTAGATTGATGTAAACGCATGTGCGCTTAACTGGATTCCAGCGGTCCTTAGCTTTGCCATCGAAGTTTCCTTCTGGTAGCTGCTTCATCCCATCTTGGACGCTGGTACGATATGGCTCCCAGTAGTCTGCACCCCGCTTCTTCCCGATGCGCGCTTTTCTTGTTTCAACAATGCCGTTGTAGGAATCGCTCCAATGGCCATAAAAGAAACGTTGCGGGTTCTTTTGATTTCCTTCGATTGGATCGAGTTCGGTAGCGAACCAATACTTTGCAGTGGAGTATCCGAATGGAGCTCCCCACAAAGCATGAAGCACTGAGCTCTTGCCAATTCCATTCGCTCCGACTAGCGCGGTCAGAGGAAAATCGAATTTGATTGTTGTTTTCGGCTCTATGTTCTTGAACTTTGGAAACGTGATGTGCGTGATGTAGCTCTTTAAGGCGCCGCCTGGTTTGAAGCCCTTGATCGTAGCAACGAGTGCTGAGATCTCGTCGTTCGTAGCCATCGCTCATTTGTCCCTACATAGAAAAGGCGAATGCGTATCGGCCGGCCGGAAATCTGATCTGAGGCCACCAAGCTGCGCTGCGTCCGTTTTTTGCGGCTGTTCGAAGCATAAACAAGGTGGGCTTCGTATCTGGGACGAGCTTCGCTTCTCCGCCCGTCAAGATGCCCTGAGTCTCTCGGCGACTGCCCACCAAGTCACGATCGCGATCGACATATACATAACCCGTCGGCAAGTCTCGGAGCTTTGCGCACTGGGCTAGTGATTCTACAATTGCCAGTTTATCCCATACGAACTCGGCCTCGTTCGGGTCCGGGCAAGTAAGATGGATGAGCTCTTTTATAGTCTCAATAGGTAGCTCGTGGTAACTACGGTCGGAAATATTTGCAAGCTTAGCGTCGATAGCAGCCAGCTCTAGCGATTCATTAATGTCGCGTCGAACCTGTGCGGGGTTGTATGTTCCGCCTCCGGTGTAAACTCCGATAGCACCCGGAACGAGCACATTCTTCCTAGTAGGTTGCAAATTTCCTTCGAGATAAATTCCGCGAAATTCTTCTTGAGCCTGGCTAGCAACCAGATCTCGCAAGCTGCGCTCCATCTTATTGATCGCCTGAAATACAGTGTGCAACTGGGGTGGTAGGAACAGTCGGAGCAAGCCAATATCCTTACGCCGATAACCGTACATGCGTGCGTGCTGCAGGACAGTGTCAGCCTGTGGCGTGCGAGGATTGCGGCCGTAATAGCTAACGAGAAGATTCTTGATCGTTACGCCACGGCCGAGCTTATTTCCACCTACGAATAGGTTATACGGAGAGCGAACTGCGACATCTTCGTCAGTTTCCCCGTTTACGAGTTTTACCGTTATGCCCGGGCTAAAGAATGCAATTGCTTTAATTATTGACTGAAAGCTACATTGTCTCAGTGGTTCATGTGTGGCCGCCAAATCATCATACGCAGCACTAAGGCGTGAGACTACCTTTTGATCGTTTGCTTTTAAGTTGCTTGTTAGATCTGTTTTATATTTTCTTAGAAGGCTAACAATATGATTGTGGTCACTCGTCTTCGTGCTGACGTGGCAAAGGAATGCGCAGTTTTGAGTTGGTTCTGAGAGACGCTTGTAGGTCGCCGCAATCATAAATGTATCGAGTGCTCGGAGCAGCGACGAAGGGATTATGGGCGACGGCGTTGGCTGTGAGCCAGGTGCCAAGCTTGTTATGTCGGCGATAGGGAACTCTTTGACTAACGAAGATGTGTCAGAGAAAAAATCATCGCCACCGACGTAGTCAGCGCCCGGGTGGCTGAGTACCGTAAATTTAGGACGGAAAGAGTGGTGCTCAGGCTGAAGAAAGAGTGCCTGTGGCGTAGCCGTCACTTGCAAGTAGGTGTTCTTATAAAAAAAAGCTCGAATTTCTTCGATTAACTCATTTATTTTACTTCTAGATCCGTCGTCCTTGCGCGCCCGCGTATTGAGGCTTGCTTGGTCCGCTTCGTCATCGATAATCAGGCAGCTGACACCGCGTAAGGAACTTCGTTTAAAATTCTCAATAAGTGTCTTGAGATGACCGCCATTTTTGGTGATCACAATCGCGCAAGTTTCTCCTTTGATGCGTTGGATGAAGGAGTCTAAATGCCTGATATCTTTCTTCCCGAGGATGTCCATTCCTGGGAAAGCTTCTTGCGCCCGCGCGAATGTTTGTTCGTAGAGAGGATCAATATCTGACGTTAGGATAATTATTGTCTTATAGCCCTCATCCGCTCCAATTGCCCCGGTTGCAGTGAGGACGCCCGTTTTTCCGCTCTGCACCAGCCCATAGATTAGACCGTTAATCTGCTCTTGGCCGCCGCTGAGAGGCTTGATCCAATTGGTTGCAACTTCCTCCGCGGTCCGTTGAATATCGTCTACTTCTGAAAGGTTGCTTACCTGAGTACGGAGTAAGTTGAGCACTTGGTCCCTGTGGTTCATATACCCTCACTAAGTAGTTTGCTCCAATCGGAAGGTGGCACTTTTCGCCCTAAAGTGCCAGCCGGGCCACTGATTTCAAAATGTTCTCGATGCCTTCGGACGCATGAGATGCGGAGGGCTGAGTCTATAAGCGGGGCAATCTTCACGTACGACTGGAACGGAAGTGCTGCGACCCCGTCATTGCCACAGATAAGCCCGATTGTTAGAGGAGTCTGGGCAGATTCTTGGGAAAGTAATCGCTGTTCTTCGGCAGTAAAGGTGAAGCCCCAAGGGCTACGGATACCTGTCGAATACTTAAGATGGATGGAGTGCTTTCCATCGATTAAGAAAAAAGGGTTTTTGTACGCGAGGTGAGCACCTGTTCCGCCACGTAGCAGAATGTGCAGGGCAGCGCCTTCGTAGAATTCTTGCTTTTGAATGCCCATATCCATTGGGAAGCGCGTTTGGCCGAAGTGGCCTTCCCCGACGCGCATGCTCGCTTTGCATCATGTAATAAGACGGCCATCCGTGCAACTACGGTTCCTGTTGGGCAGCATTTCTCAGCGATCTAGAAAAAATCATCTTCTGTGACCGGATGGGCGCCATCATTGATTGAGGTGAGATAGCGTCTAGTGGCAAGAAGCGGCCGGTCCATCTTTGGAGATTAGCCCGGGGGCAACGCGGTATTTTTTTTATGGCTCGTCCGGGCGTTCGAGTCGATGATTTATTCCTGCTAGAAGTATTGGAACTTGATCAGTCCGACACCTTTGATATCTATAAGGAACTATTGGGTCGATTGGCTCGGGAATTTGATGGTCGTCCTGGGCGGCCGCCAAACGTTTCCTTCGACTTGGCTCGTGGGTTATGCCGTTGATCTGATCCCAAAGGATTTTCTCGGTTACGCGAATCCGGAAGCAAGTGTCTGGAAGCAAAATTAAGAGTTTCATGGTTAGCTCGATCACTTTCCGTGCGTGAGGTCTAACGCTCGAATCCCGGCAGAACGCAGGTAGCGCGCGAATCAGCCAAGTAGCAGTGAACCACTGCGAATCGACTCTATGTTCTTGATGAGAGTTTCGATACGCAATGAGTAGGCCTAAAAAGCCGTAGGCGTCACCTCGTTCGTAGAGCGCTTCTTTGTCAGACGTCGTGCAAGATGTTCCATCGGGGAAGCGATAGATATCGAAAGGTATGAACTCATCCGCGTACTTTTCTGTATATCTTTTGAACCACGCTCGGTGTATGGGGCGATGCCCTTTGCTCAAGTCTAGTAGACCTATAGGCCAGTCGATCAGGTTGGCCAGATGGGGATGCCGAGCTAAGAGCGCTTGTAGTCGTAGTCGGGACAGGGACTTCACCCCATCTTGATGCTGGCGATACTCATCCGAGCGCATTACTAGAGGGCTGTCCTCGCTGCCGCGGCGCATCAGATAACGGCTACGCATCAACTGCTGGCCGCCTTCGGCGTTCTCCCAGGCGGTCCAGATAATTCGCGCATGCAGTACATCACTCTCGCTTCGGCGAGGCCTGCCTTTGCCCATACGACGCGCCCCAGACAACCGCCCGACCGCTTCATCGAACTCGCCCATAAAACCTCCACAGAAATTCGCCTTCGAGAACGTATTTTTTGTGGGTGCAGCGACACGCCCTGAGGGCTAAGTTCAAGGTACTGATTAGCACGGAGCAGGCGTTGGGCGCACCTATGAGTGACCAGGATGAACTATCTACCGCTTGGGTGGCGCGTAACTACGGTGGAATCGTGCCCGTTAAAGAGCTATGGCACCTGCTCGGATTTAGCACGCAGGCGGCGCTGAAAAGAGCGCACTCGACGGGCAGGCTCCCGCTTCCGCTGTTCAGAATTCAGGGGCGGCGGGGTATGTTCGCCCAAGCCTGCGATGTCAGTGCATACCTGCGAATGCAGCAGATTGGGCATCAGAGGGTGGGGGGAAGTGCCATGACCTGACCCTCTCCGAAGCCCCTCAAACGGGAAAAAAGAAAGCCCACGAGCTCGAACTCGCAGGCTTTCAGGGTCGGCAAAGGTCGCTAGCCGTTGTCGGCACTCTCTCCCTCCTTATCTCCTCTGTCAAGCCTGCGAGGGCTGGGCACGGGCGGTGCTTGATGCCGGCCTGGAAATGAGCCGGCAGAGCGCCGACGCCGGCCCCTCGGGCAGGAGCCGACATGTCTACGGACCCAATCATTGGTGGGCCATCCAGCGGCGACCGAAATCTTGTCTACGCTCGTATGGGTCTGACTACCCCCGAGGTAAGTCAGATTGAAAAGATGGTTCAAGAAAGTGGGTCCCGCTCGGTTGGGCGAGGGGCTTTAACGAACGTTCGCGTGCGCTTCAATTCGGTCAAAAACGGTCACGCAAGAGTTCTCGAAAGCCACACCTGCGAGTTGATCCATGCCTACGAACTAGAGTTCGATCGAGATGTGCTCGGCTACTACGTACAAGCTCAATGTCCTCGGGTGATCCGCACGACCCGGGATGGCCGTAAGCACGTATCGACGGCGCATCTAGACTTTTTGGTTTTCAGAAAAAGTAGCGTCGAGCTTGTTGAATGCAAGCAGCTAGGTTGGCTTGAAGCAGAGTGTGCAAAGCCGAACAGTCGCTGGTGCAACGTTGGCTCTCACTGGAGCTATGAGCCTTACGCTCACTGGGCGAAGCAGAGAGGCTTGGATTTTTCAGTATGGGTAGGGCCGGAGCATCCAGCGATCTATTTGCAGAACCTCAGCGCTTGCTATGACGTGATCAACGATCAATTGTCTGAGGGTGAAAGTCGGCTTGTGAGGATCACTCAGGCCCTGATCGAGCGGAAGCCACAGACCATCAGCGACCTCTCAAAGATGGTCGCTGGATTTGGAGAGCGAATTGCGCTTTGGATGCTGGCAAATGCGAAAGCATTCGGTCCTTGGCGCAGCGTCAGTCTCGGGAGGCCGGATGACTTCCGTCTCTACGCTGTTGAGCAACACGCAAAGCAGGTGGACCTCGCTCTGCTTCAGGAAAGGGGCCGAGAGATGTCGCAGCCCCATGTACTTGATCCCATCTTAAGGGCCTCATCAACGGACCTGGCGAAGGCGCGTGAGAGGCTAGCGCGTCTCTCAAAAATAGAATCCGGAGAGATTCTTCCAACACGTCGAATGAGACAGTTGGCGATAGAGGTAAGCAAGGAGATAGCCCGAGGGGGCTCGGCGCTTTCGGCCTGCCTGACCAAGTACTCCCGAAGTGGAAATAGAACATCAAGACTTCTTCCGCAGCAGGAGGAGGCTGTCGAAGTCACTATTTCAAAGTACTGGAACACTGGGAAGGCTCGACGGCCCAAAGAACTGCTGTTCCTGCTCGAAGAGGAGTGCGCTCGCCTACAGGTTGAGCCATGCGGTCGCGCGCGACTTGATGCGAGGAGGCGGCACGAGAGCCCACTTCGACATGCATTGGCGACTGGAGGGTTTCGCGCCTATCACGCCATTCGACCAAGTACCGACCCGCGGTCAAGATCGCTTGCCCCACTGGGGTATGGGCAAGTTATGCACGTAGATTCTTCAGATCTAGATGTGCGATTTGCGCCCGATCTTTTGAGAATGCTTCCATCGCAGAAGGCAAAGTTCTACATAGGGATAGATGGTGCGACAGGCGACACCCTCGCCCATGCATTGATATTCGGCTCCGCTCGGACAGATGGCTTGGCGCTGTTGATGCGCGAGTGCGTTCAGAGAAATGGGTTTCTTCCAAAGATGATTCACCTGGATCGCGGGCCCGAGAACACTTCTCAATGGATTGATGAGTTCTGCGAAGGACGAATCAGCCTGCGTCATTCACCAACGGCAGCCAGTGCATGGAACGGCATTGCTGAGAATGCGATCAAGCAGGTCAACGATCAGGTTGCCCATGTGTCGCCTGGCAGTACCGAACTAGATCAAATGGGGCGTCGTGTCGATGGGAGGTTCAAGAGCAAACGGCAAGCGAAGATTGCATTTGCTGAAATTCTTTGTCGCTTTGAATCGTTCATCTACGATGATCTTCCTGCGACGCCCAGAGCGGATGGAAGGACTCCCGTAGAAGCGAGGCAGGAAAGCCTCGAAAGTTATGGGGTTCTGGGTGATCTATGTGAGATGGACGATGAATTCTTCATCCGAACTTCTATAAGGGTAGCTACGAAACTGAGGGTGGATCAACGGCGAGGCGTTAGAACAGCTGATGGTTGTTATGTAAGTAGTGAGCTTCAGGCAGCGCTGCGAACCGGTCACGTTGAAGAACTGCGACGAGATTGCTGCCGACCAGATGTTCTGTACGTTCGCATCGATGGAGTGTGGCTAAAGGCGTTCCACAGTCATATTCAAAGCCGCGCGGCCCTAGGCGATCGGGAGAGGTTGTTTGAGCTCTTGTGGGCGCCGCTTAGTCGATCGGCTTCCAGGCTGACCAAAGAAGGGATATCACGGGCTAGAAGAGATCGAATGAAGATTGCGGAAGCAGCATATCCGGCGACCTTGCATCTTGCTCCAGCACTTATGGCCGAGGAAGAACGGCCGATAGAGGATGAAGATCTATGCGCAGTGAATCTTCGCGAGATTTCTATCTACGATGAGACGGATGACTTCTGATGAGGCTCATTCAGCACCCAGGGTATGAAGGGCCACGGAGGCGCTTACAAGATGCGCTGGACAACCATCGCCCCGGCCATATGGTCTTTCTTATTGGCCCCTCAGGAGTTGGAAAGACAACGATACGCCACTCTGTAATGAGGGAGATGTTCGGCGATCCTGCGTACTGGGGTAAGGGGCGAACGCCAATCGTTGAAGCCTTTGCGATGCTCCCGCAAAGTGCGTATTTCAGTTCACGAGAACTAGCCAAGGCGTTGGTCAACGAACTCCATGCTCCGCAATTGGGGTGGCTTTTGCGTGGTGATATGAAGCCTGAAGTTCGGCGCGTGTTTCGCGCTGAGCTGGATAAGTGCGCGGAGATCTGGGAGGCGTTACGCCCAAAGCGAACTACTGAAGGAGAGTGCTGGGCTCTTTTCCAACGAGGTCTTGCTACGAGAGGGTGCAAATACGTGTCGCTAGATCAGGTAACAGCATTGCTGGTTAACCATAGAGACACTTCTCCAGCTGATCACACTCTGCACCTTATGGCTCTCGCTGAATCGGCTGGCGTGATGTTTCTCATGACGGGCGTGCAAAGCGCGGCGAGGCTATGGGCGGTGCACTCAGAGCTGCGCAGGCGCGTAGTGACAGTTTGGGTTCCACCTTATAGCGATAAGCGGCCATCAGATAGGGATGCTTTTCTGAGGCTACTTAAGTCGCTAAGCCAGAGATACGCCCTCAGCCGCGAGGACTTGTTGTTGCAGATGGCGGGTGATGTTATGGCGGCAACCGGCGGTGTCTACGCTGAGGTTATGCAACTGCTGGAGCGCGCTAGCGCGCTAATGAAAGAATCTGGTTCGCACTGCCTCTTGAAGAGACATATAGAAAGCGCGTACTACGGAGATGAAGACCTTGCTACGCTGTGGAGGGACATCGATGCATTCGAGCAAGTGATGTCAAGCGGCGACGTATCCAAGCGATCGATGAGTGTCAACGCAAGATGGAAGCTGAAAGATTCATCTGCGAAGTCAAAAAATGGGTAGCCCTGGTTGGACAGTGCTGCCTCCGGTTCCTCTGTTGGGAGTGGGAACTTGCTTGGTTGAATCGGTCGAGCACTACATGTCCCGGCTTGCATGGCTCTCGGGAACAACTGTAAGCAAGATATGCAAGTTACCTGTTCCCTTCGGTGAAGGTGGAACGGGAACCGTAGGAAAGACGTCTAGATTTTGCGGTCCAGGGGATACGTATCGGCAACGAATCAGAAGTCTAGAACTATTGACCGGTGTCGATACCATACGGTGCGGATCGTTCTTCGTGTTGGACCGACTCCTGTCCACAGGCGCCGCGGGCAGATTCTTGACTGGCCATCGATGGTGCCCGATTTGCTACTCGGAGTGGAGTGACGAGTCATCCTGGGAGCCATTGATATGGCGAATAGATCTGATCCATGTCTGCCCACTGCACGGCTGTCGGCTGATGGGGATATGCCCGCGTTGCCACACTCTCCCTGCGGATACGCCTGCTTACGCCAAGCGCCGCGAATGCCGGTCTTGTGGCAAGTCGCTAGGCGGGCCAGGGCGGAGGACTAAAAGATCTGTCCACGACATATGGATAGAGCAGCAGGTCTGTGAGCTCGTAAAATTCTGTTCTACACCGCAACAAGATGAGGTTGGCGCTGACGTTTTTAGGGTTTTCACTGAGGGTTTGGCGCAAGTCGCCCTCAATGTCGACGCAATGCCAGCACCATTGGTAGCTGCGATTGATCGCCTTAACGACCCGGCAACTGGCGATAGAACTACCTTGCGTACTCTGGTTAACCTTTGCGCGTTGCAGGGAATTTCAATAGTGGACGTTCTAAACGATCCGCGCTTTGCTGCGTCACGCCCCTTGCTAGATCATTGGCGAGACTACAGTTCGATAGATTTTCAGGACGATGAGCGGCATTCCAAAAAAATATCCGCTTTTAGGATCTGCCTTAGCCGTATTCTCGGGCAATCCGAGGGTATGTATTTACCCTCGATAGCTGTTCTATTGAAGGCCATTGGCCTTAATCAAGATCTGGCTCTCGAACGCAGTGTTGATCTCTATCAGAGCTATAAGATTGCAAGGCTGCGACAGGGACCGTATTCGACCCTGATCCACACAGATAGAGCGTTTGCAGCCGCAATGGCCTGTATCCGTGACTTAACGGGGAAGCGCTTAAGTGCTCGAGGGCCGTCGGCCGCCTTCGTAACAAGGATCGCCAGGATCGCCAACATTCGTGGGGCGGAGGCGCGAGAGGCCTGCCAAGCCGCGTGGGTTTGTGGATCTGCCCTCTGGGACGCTAAGGCGATTCTGCGTCAACAGTCATGAGTAGCCGGGGCGCTATGCCAGCCTAGCCTCACAAATGGCCTGTAAAAAGGCGTTTGGCATAGTTTGTGCGCACCCCGTTCGGCATAGTTTGGTCAAACGCACAAACTATGGCCTTTTGACCACCGCTCAAGCCCCGTTCCCGACGCCGCCCGCAACCACTTTGCACTACTATGGTGCAATGCCCTCCGACCCCCAGCCCGCGACCGATCTGAGTCTGGACAGCCTGACCACGCCGCTGGCGTGGAGCGACGGCACCGGCGTGTTGAGCGGCTGCAATACCGCGTTCTCGCGCTGGTTCGGGATCGGCGCGCGGCGCCTGCTGGGCTGGCCGCTGGCGGGGCTGGATGCGGGCGACGGCCGGCTGGCGCTGGCGCTGTCGCGCGAAGGCGGCGACGAAGCGCCGCTGCGCATGCGCCGGATGCGCTTGCGTTACGCCGACGGCGAGGACCGTTTCGCCGATCTGTGGCTGAGCCGGCGCGACAACGGCGGCTGGTTGCTGGAAGCGCATCCGGTCGATGAATTTCCCGGCGACGATCCGGCGCTGCTGCTGCCGTCGGCGCTGTCGGCGTCGTTGAAGGGGCTCGCGCACGAATTGCGCAATCCGCTGGCCGGGCTGAAGGGCGCGTCGCAGTTGTTGGCGCGGCGGGTGGACGATGCGGATTCGCGCGAACTGATCGGCTTGATCGACAGCGAAGTAGAACGTCTGACCGGGCTGGTCGATCGTCTGCTCACGCCGGCGCCGCCGCGGCCGCATACGCCGCTCAATATCCACGCCGTGCTCGAACGCGTGCTGCGTCTGGCCGAAGCCGATGCCGGCTGGGCGGTGCGGCTGGTGCGCGATTACGATCCCAGCCTGCCCGAATTCGCCGGCGACGCCGATCGGTTGATGCAGGCGGTGTGGAATCTGGTGCGCAACGCCATCGAGGCCGGCGCCACCCACGTGCATCTGCGTACGCGCATCGAGCACGGCGTGCGCATCGCCGATGCGGCGCATCCGATCGCGTTGCGCCTGGAAATCATCGACGACGGCCGCGGCGTGCCGGAAGAATTGGCCGAGCAATTGTTCCTGCCGCTGGTGTCGGGTCGCGCCGAAGGCAGCGGGCTGGGACTGGCGCTGGCGCAGCAGGTCTCGCGCGAGCATCGCGGCTCGCTCGCGTATCGCTCGCGTCCCGGCCACACCGTCTTCACTCTGCTGCTGCCGATGCATATCGAAAACGAAGAGGACGGCGCATGAGCGCGGCGCGGGTATGGGTCGTCGATGACGATCGTTCGGTGCGTTTCGTCCTGGCCACGGCCTTGCGCGAGGCCGGCTACAACGTGGAAGGCTTCGAGAACGCGGCCGACGCCCTGTTCGCGCTGGAGCAGCGCGGCGCGCCGGATCTGTTGTTCACCGACGTGCGCATGCCCGGCGACGGCGGCCTGGTGCTGCTGGAGAAACTCAAGGCGCGCGCGCCGTCGCTGCCGGTGGTGGTGATGAGCGCCTACACCGATGTGGCCAGCACCGCCGGCGCGTTCCGTGGCGGCGCGCAGGAGTTCTTGTCGAAACCCTTCGATCTGGACGACGCGGTGGCGCTGGCCGCGCGCACGCTGGCCTCGGCCACGCCGGCCGAAGACCTCGCCGAAACCGGCGAACTCGCTGCCGACGACAGCCTGATCGGCGACACCCCGGCGATGCTGACTTTGTTCCGCGCCATCGGCCGTCTGGCCCAGGCGCCGCTGTCGGTGCTGATCACCGGCGAGACCGGCACCGGCAAGGAACTGGTTGCGCGCGCGTTGCATCGCGAGTCGCCGCGCGCCGCCCGGCCGTTCGTCGCGCTCAACACCGCGGCGATTCCGGCCGAGCTGTTGGAAAGCGAATTGTTCGGCCACGAGGCCGGTGCATTCACCGGCGCGCAACGGCGCCATATCGGCCGCTTCGAACAGGCCGACGGCGGCAGCTTGTTTCTCGACGAAATCGGCGATATGCCGCTGCCGTTGCAGACGCGCTTGCTGCGTGTGCTGGCCGAGGGCGAATTCTTCCGCGTCGGCGGGCGCGAACTGATCCGCGTAGATGTGCGGGTAATCGCCGCCACTCACCAGGATCTGGAAACCCTGGTCGCGCAGGGCCGCTTCCGCGCCGACCTGCTGCATCGCCTGGACGTGGTGCGCCTGCGCCTGCCGCCGCTGCGCGAGCGGCGCGCCGACGTGCCGCAATTGGCCGAACGTTTTCTCGCCTCCGCCGCGGCGCGCTTCGCCGCGCCGGCCAAGCGCTTGTCCAAGCCGGCGCTGGAGCGGCTGATGGCGCACGACTGGCCGGGCAACGTGCGCGAACTGGAGAACGTGTGCTGGCGCCTGGCCGCGCTGGCGCCGGGCGAGACGGTCACGCGCGAGGATCTGGACGAAGTGCTCGACGTGGTGTCGCGGCCCGCCGCCGACGCCAGCGAATGGGAAGCGCAGCTGTCGGCGTGGGCGCGCGCGCAACTCGCCGACGGCCGCGCCAACCTGCATGCCGATGCGCGCGAGCGTTTCGATCGCGCCCTGCTGGAAGCGGCGTTGGCGCATACCGGCGGGCGGCGGACTGAGGCTGCGGCGCGGCTCGGGCTCGGACGCAATACGCTGACGCGCAAGCTCGGGCCCGGGCGCCACCGCAGCTGAGCGATTTCATCGGGCGCAAAGAAAGGCCGATCGCGCCGCATCGCAACGATGCGCAGCTTGGCGAATCGACATGGATCCGCACGGACGCATCCGCCGGCCGCCATAATCGCCGCGTACCGCCACCACCGCGCCGGCTCCGGCGACGCACAGCGCGTTTCACCTGCGCTGAACCTGCGCAGGACTAGCGTCGGACCCCACGATTCCGGGCGTCGCTGGACGACGCCGACGACAAGGAGCTTCCGCATGAAGACGTTGCTTCGCACCGCCACGATCGCCGCCGCCGTCGCCGCGCTCGCCGCTTGCGGCGGACAGACCACCAAGCCCACGCCGCCGCCGGCGGCCGGACCCAAGCCGGTCTCGACCGCGCAATCGGCGACGGTGGTGCTCGCGTCCGCGTCCGGCAGTCTGGTCAGCGGCAAACTGACCTTGCGTCCGATGGGCGACGGCGTGCATCTGACCGGCGAAATCGGCGGCCTCGCGCCCAACAGCACCCACGCCATCCACATCCACGAGAAAGGCGATTGCAGCGCCGCCGACGCCAGCAGCGCTGGCGGTCACTTCAATCCGGCCGGGCAGCCGCACGGGCAGGTCGATCACGGCGCGCATCACGCTGGCGACATGGACAATCTGGTCGCCAACGCCGAAGGCGTGGCCCAGGTCAACGCACACGCCAGCGGCGTCACCCTCGGCGGCGGCGCGCCGAACGACATCGCCGGCCGCGGCGTGATCGTCCATGCCTCAGCCGACGACTACAAGACCCAGCCGACCGGCAACGCGGGCGGGCGACTGGCCTGCGGCGTGATCAAGATCGGTCGATAGCCCAAGGCCGGCATCCCGCGATCGGGATAATCCGGACGGCCGATGCAAGCGTCTCATCGTCATGCAACGCGATGAGGCGCGGCCGGCGCCCGCGTTTCGCGATGCCGCTCTCATCGCGCGCACGCGGCGCATTGCCCGCGTTTGCGCCAGCTATCGCCGTTCGCGCGCGCGTCATATGCTGAGCGCATATCCTGCGAGACGTACAACGCCATGACCCGCCTGCGCATCCGCGACGCCGTCCCGACCGACCGCGATCTCATCGCCGAGTGGATGATTGCGATGGCCTTGGAAACCGAACACAAACACCTCGACCCGCCGACCGTGCACGCCGGCGTCGAAGCGGGCCTGGCCGATCGCGCCAAGGCGCGCTATTTCGTCGCCATGCGCGAAGCCGATGTCGCGGGCGGCGAAACCATCGCGGTTCCCGCCGGCACCTTGATGTTCACCCACGAATGGAGCGACTGGCGCAACGGCGACTGGTGGTGGATTCAGAGTGTGTATGTCGCGCCGGAGCATCGGCGGCAGGGCGTCTATAACGCCTTGCACAGTCATGTCGCGGCCTTGGCCCAGGCGACGCCGGGCGTGGTGGGCTTGCGGCTGTATGTCGAACGGGCCAATGCCAATGCGCAGCGCACGTATGAGGCGATGGGCATGGCCGATGCGGGCTATCACATCTACGAACAGGCCACCTGAGCGCAGTGGGGCGGCGGATGTTCGGTTCGGTTGTAATGCTTTGCGCGCTGCTGGTGGCGGTCACGCCCGCATTCGCGGAAGAACCGCCGGCCGATGCCGGCGAATGCAGCGTCGATAAACAGATCGAGCACAATCGCGACGGCTCGCAATTGGAGTTGCGCAAGCGCTCGTGCGACGGCAGCGATCAGATGTCGGCCGAGCTGTGGTTTCGCGCCAAGCCCGGTGCAAAGGCGCGCGAGCTGATGCGTTACGAGTCGGCCAACCGGCCCGGCACCTGGGCGGCGAATCTGGTCGATTTCGACCACGACGGGTGGTTCGATTTTCGCAAGGGCGGCGAATGCGGCGCGGGGCCGAACTGCGAAGGCGAAATCCATCGCTTCGACCCCAAGCGGCGCGCGCTGTATCTGATGCATGCCGGCGGCTGGGCCGAGGTGAGCTTCGATGGCGAGTATCTGGTCGAATCCGGCCGTGCGAGTTGCTGCGCCTGGGAATATCACGTCTACCGCGTGTTGAACCGGCAACGCCCGGTGTTCGGCCCGAGGCCGGATTTCATCATCCTGGCCGGCAGCGATTTCGCGCGGGACGCCGATGATGAGCGCACGCGCTGCCGTTTCAGCCGCGAGGTCGGCGGCGAATATCGCACGATCGCGCCGCCGGCCAAGCGCTGGCTCGATTACTGCTCGCTGTATGGCGACGACTACGTGGTGGAGCCGCCGGATACCGCGGCGGCCAAGCCTTAGACCGGCCTGCCGGTCGGATTCGCACCGGCGGCTTCCGCCGGAATTCGAGCGGCTTATCGCCGCGCGCGAATCGCGCTTACAGCTGCCCCGGCTCCGGCGCCCCATCGCAATGCACGAACGTCACCGGCACGCCGTGTGCGCCCAGCACCGCGGCGATCTGCTTCAGGCGCGCTTCGAAGTGCTGATAGCGGCGGTTGAGTTTCTCGCGGCATTCCTCGGTGCCGCACGGGGCTTCGGGCGCGTAGCGCTCGTGCCAGGCGGCCGGCGAGAACAGGGCGATGCGGGCTTCGCCGTCGGCGTAGTGCACCAGCGGTTCGGGCGGGGCGTCCAGCCATTGTTCGCCTTCGGGCTGCAGCAGCGCGGTTTCCAGCAGCGGCCACAGCGGGCCCAGGCCGGCGTGGTCGTATTGCATGGCCATCATCGCGGCCAGATCGTGCACGGTCAGGTAGCGCGCGTGCTCGACCTGCAGGCCGAAGGCCTCCTGCGCGGCAAGGGCCGTGTCGGCGCCGGCCATGCCGCGTTCGAGCAGGCTGGATTCGAGAATCTCGCCGACCCGGGCGACCAGTTCGGGCGCGCCGCTGAGCGCGAACGGCACCAGCCGCAGCGGGCCGCCGGCGTAGTCGGGCGAAGGCGTCAGGGTGCCGGGCAGGCGTTCGTCGTGAGCGCCGAAGGCGATGACCCGGCCGGCCTGTTCGGCCCCGCGTTCGCGCGGCGCGCGCGCGGCCAAGTCGTCGAGTTCGCGGTGCAGCGGCCAGCCCGGGCGCAGCAGTTCGACCGGATCGTAATGGGCGCCCACGGTGATCAGGTCCAGCGCCGCGGTGTCCTTGGCGAAGCCGGCCAGGTCGCGGGCGATCTTTTCCGACAGCGTGCCGGCGTCCTGACGGGGCAGGGCGCTGCGGTTCACCGCGGCGTCGCCCTTGAGCTCAAGGGCGAGGGCGCCCAGGACGTGCAGGGGGGCGTCGGACGCGCTGGCGGAGGGGCTGGCAGAGGTCATGGTCACCGAGGATACGCTGGCGTTTGGTAGAGCGCGTGTGCGGCGCTACACTGAGCCCCATTATGCCCGCTCCGCCGCGACGGGCCCTGTGCGAGAACCTCAAGAGGGATTGCCGATGCGCCAAAACCGTCCCGTCGCCGTGCTCGGTGGCGTGCGTATTCCCTTCTGCCGGCAGAACACCGCTTATGCGGACGTCGGCAATCTGGGCATGTCGGTGCGCACGCTGGGGGCGCTGGTCGAGAAGTTCGGCCTGCACGGCCAGCAGCTCGGCGAAGTGGCGATGGGCGCGGTGATCAAGCACAGCAGCGACTGGAACCTGGGCCGCGAAGCCGCGTTGTCCTCGGGCCTGTCGCCGCTGACGCCGGGCATCACCCTGCAGCGCGCCTGCGGCACGTCGCTGGATTCGATCATCACCATCGCGAACAAGATCGCGGTCGGCCAGATCGAGGCCGGCATCGGCGGCGGTTCGGACACCACCTCCGACGTTCCGATCGTCTACGGACGCAGCCTGCGCCGGCGCCTGTTGCAGGCCGCCCGCGCGCGCACGACCAAGGACAAGATCGCCGCGTTCAAGGGCTTCCACCTGCGCGAGCTCAAGCCCGAGTTTCCCGGCGTGGCCGAGCCGCGCACCGGCAAGAGCATGGGCGATCACTGCGAGGACATGGCCAAGCAGTGGAACATCTCGCGCGATTCGCAGGACGAATGGGCGCTGTCCTCGCACCAGAAACTCGGCGCGGCCTACGAGCGCGGGTTCTTCGACGATCTGGTGGTGAGTTTCCGCGGCGTCTCGCGCGACAACATCCTGCGCACCGACAGCAGCCTGGAAAAACTGGCGACGCTGAAGCCGGCGTTCGACAAGACCTCCGGCCGCGGCACCCTGACCGCGGCTAATTCGACGCCGTTGACCGACGGCGCCGCGGCCTGCCTGCTGGCGTCCGAAGAGTGGGCGCAGGCGCATAACCACGAAGTGCTGTGCTACCTGCGCGATGCGCAAGTGGCGGCGGTCGATTTCGTCCACGGCGAAGGCCTGCTGATGGCGCCGACCGTGGCGGTGCCGGAGATGCTCAAGCGCAACGGCCTGACCTTGCAGGATTTCGACATCTACGAAATCCACGAAGCCTTCGCAGCGCAAGTGCTGTGCACGCTGCGCGCGTGGGAGAGCGAGGAATACTGCAAGACCCGCCTGGGCCTGGACGCGCCGCTGGGGCGCATCGATCCGGCCAAGATCAATCCGAACGGTTCCTCGCTGGCGGCGGGCCATCCCTTCGCCGCGACCGGCGCGCGCATCGTCGCCACCGCGGCGAAGGAATTGAAACAGCGCGGCGGCGGCCGTTGCCTGATTTCGATCTGCACCGCCGGCGGCATGGGCGTGGTGGCGATTTTGGAGCGTTGATCTGTTCCCTTCTCCCGCTAGTCACCTTGGGTGGCAAGCGGGAGAGGGAGTAAAAGAAGTTCAGCTCAGCTCCCCGCCGGCCCTCCGCGACTTTGTCCGGCGACATACTGCGGCGGCCAGCCCGGCGGCGTGGTGCCTTTCTCCTTCATCTGTATCGCAAGCTCCGCTTCCAGCATCCACTGCTGCTCGGCGCAGTCCGGATTGCCGGCCAGATTGGTGTTCTGCTGCGGATCGGCCGACAGGTCGTACATCTCCCAATCGCCGCCCTGGCTCTGCGTGCCGGCGGCGGGCACGTAGACCGCGTACAGCCATTGCGATGAGCGGATCGCGCGGATCACGCTCGGGCCGCCCTGGGTCATGTCGTCGTAGGTGTAGTGGACGTAGTCCTGCACCGAATCGCTGCTGCCTTCCAGAACGCCGCTCAAGTCGGCGCCGACCATGTCGGGGAATTGCGAGCTCACGTTCAACAGGCTCGCCAAGGTCGGCAGCAGATCCACCGAGCTCGCCAGCGCCTGCGTCTGCGCGCCCTGCGGCCATGCGACCGGGTTGGAGAACAGCAGCGGCACGTGGATCGCTTCGTCGTAGGCGTTGACAAATTTCTCCACCATGCCGTGCGACAGGCCCAGTTCGCCGTGATCGGCGAAACGCACGATCAGCGTCTGGTTCGTTTGCTCGGTGCTCATCGCGTTGAGAATCTGCAGGATCTGCGAATCCACGTATTCGACCAGATACGCGTAGAAATCCACGAAGTCCTGCTCGCTGGCGCCGCTGCCGCCGCTCATCTTGGCGAAGGTGTAGTTGGCCTGCGCGCGCGGCTTGCTCGACAGGTCTTCGTTCGAATTGGCCGGAATCGGCGCGCCGGTCGCGGTGTAGTCTGTGGCGTCGTAGAAGGTCGAGGCCTGGTTCATGTAGCCCAGGTGCGAGTCGTGCGGGTTCACCAGCGATACCACCAGGCAATACGGCGAGGCCGGCGGATCGGCCAGGAACGCCAGCGCATCGGCGAGGTAGCGCTGATCGTTGCAATTGGTCGCGGCCGGCGCGGTGCTCAGGGTGCCGCCGCCCAGGTAGGTCGGGCCCAGGCTCAGTCCGGCGTCTTCCGGGTCCCAGGTCGAAAATCCCCAGGGCTGCAGGTCGGCGCTGGTCGAGCCCGGCTCTTCGCCGCCGAGCAGATGCCACTTGCCGATCCAGTAGCAACCGTAGCCGGCGGCGGTCAGCACGCTGGCCAGATTCGGGAACTTGGACGGCGGCGGCAGCGGTTGCCCACCGGTCTGGGTGCAGCCGGTGACGAAGGGGTATTGGCTGGTCAGGAAGGTCGCGCGGCTGGGCGAACACATGCACGCGCCGGTGAAGGCGTTGGCGAAGTCCAGGCCTTGCCCGGCCAGTTTCTGCATCGCCGGCATCGCCGCCGCCAGCGTCGGTTGGTACGACGCCGGCCATTGCGCGAGGCTGCGCTGCTGGTCGGTGATGATCAGCAGCAGGTTGGGCCGGTTACCGTCGGCGAACAGATCGCTCAGGGCCATGACGTCGCTCCGTGGGAATGCAGGTACGAACGCGAAGCGGGCGGCGGGGAGGACTGCGATCGCATCGCGTCGGCGCCGGGCTTGAGGCAATATGTGCGCTCCGTCACGACAAGGATCTGTCATGCGCCGCCCGACCGCGTTCGCCCTCGCCCTCGCCCTGAGCCTGTCGCCGCTGGCGGCCCCGGCGATGACCTTCATGGATGTCCAGGTGATCTGCCCGATCGACGGCAAGCCCTTCCCCGCGCGGGTGATGGGTTCGGGCACCTCCTTCGGCATGTATTTCGACCGCCAGCGCTTCGGCGCGATCGCCTCGCCGGCGCCGTTGCCGGCGTGTCCGGGCAGCGGCTTCATCGTCGATGACGACACGCGCAAGTACAGCCAGGACGAGTTGACGCGGCTGCGCGCCTTTGTCGAATCGGCCGACTACCGCGGCTGGGTCGCCAACGACACGCCGTATTACCGGCTGGCCAAGCAGATGGCGTTTCTGGGCGAATCCGAGGACTCGATTGCCGGCGTGGTGCTCGCCGCGACCTGGGAAGCCGGCCCGCGTTATCCGCGCTACGCCGCCGAAGCCCTGGCGCTGTGGCAGCGCCGCGTCTTGCGCGATGCCGGCGGCCAGGACGTCTACGCCGCGCGCATGCTGGTCGGCGAACTGCAGCGCCGGCTCGGCCGTTTCGACGAAGCCCGGGCCACCTTCGACGGCTTGCGTGACGATCGCGCGTTTCCCGGCAAGCAGGAGGATGCGGACACCGCGGCGTATATGCGCAAGGTGGTCGATGCGCAGTTGCAGTTGATCCGCGCGCGCAGCACGGCGCATGCGCGTTTGGACGAGGACGGCGAGATCGTGGATTTCTGAGGAACCGTCGAAGTTCCTGGGAAAACAGGCTCGTCGTTCCCGAGAGGCGGGCTTCGCTTTAGTTCGGCGGAGCCGAACATCCGATGCCTTTCGTGCGAGAACGTTTGAAGTCGCTGGATGTTCGGCTCCGCCGAAGTAAAGCGGAGCCCGCGTTCGCGGGGATGACGAGCAAAACGCAGATGCTCGAAACCCGATGCAAAGGCTTTGAATAAGCGTTGAGGCTGCGCGTCAGCGCTGTCCTCGCAAGTTCAGGCCAAGCCGTGCGCCGGCTGGCGTTGCGGTTCGTGTGCAATCGCATCCGGCGAGGTTTGCAGCGGCGCGTGATCGCCGATCGCCCGCTGACCACCGGCGATGGCGCGATTACGGTGCGGATCGTCCGAATGAAATTCCCCGCGCAGCCGCAGCCGCAGCAGCCGTACCGCGCGCACGTCGTCGAGTTCGGCGATCTTGCCGGCGTTGCGCAGCGGCGCTACCTCGGCGCCGTCGCCGCTGATCGAGAACCAGCGGCGTTCGCGTCGGTCGAAGACATAGGTCAGCGGATGTCCGCCGATGGTGTCCGGATCGGTGTGCGGATGACTGCCCAGCGCCGCCGCCGTGCGCATCGCCGCCAGACCGGCGATGTAGGCGCTGCCCGCGACCAGACCCATGTTGCGATAGGCGTCGGCGGTGGTGTCCCAACTGCGTTCCAGGCCGCGCAGGCCGTGATCGAGCATGTGCGACCACACCCGCGCGGCCTCGGCTTCTCCGGCCCTGGCGCGCGCGGCTTCTAGCAGTTGCCGCGGCGTCCATGCATCGGGATGGATGCCGGCCTGGTCGAAGGCGCGGTCATGCGCCTGCTGGATATCGCGCGCCGGCAGATTCAAGGCGCGTTCGGTGCGGCCCGCACGCCAGTGCGCGCGGCGCAATTGCAGATCGCGGCCGATCAGATCGACGCTGAAGTTCTGCCAGTCGCGTTCGCTTAGGTGGCGGCCGCCGCTGCGTGCGCGCAGGTCCGCGTGCAGGTTGGCGACTTTTCCCGCCGCGTTGTCGTTGCGCACCACGCCGAGCGCGAGCAGACCGTAACCGTCGTTGCCGGGCTGTTGGGCGAGGAAGTTCCAATACAGTTCGAGATTGCCCTGCCGGACGTAGTGCCCGAGAACGGTCAGATCGCGCTCGTTCAATCCAATCATGCGGTCGCCTTCCATGGTGTTGCGTCGTTGCCGGGTGTCGCGAGGTGCCGATCCAGCCGGGCGCGAGTCCTGCGCGCGGTGCAGTGTCGTTCGTTGCGCGGCGTCTCGGCGCCGGCCGGCTCATGGTGGCATAGGCGGTCGGCGGATCGGTCCGCTTCGCTGCGCGGCTGCGTGTCGGCGCCATCGGCGCGCGTCTCGCGCGTTGCGCTCAGTGAGGGCGTGGCTGCTTCGATACGACTCGCCGTGATGAGCGAAGCCCTTCGCCGCAACGCAACGGCCGACCCGATAGCCGACCGCGATCCATCGCACCGCACGCCCCGCATTCACAAAAACCGTGACCCCAATCTGTGACCCCCATCGTCCAGATTCATCAAGCAGCCCGCCCGACACAGTTGTTGCGCCTCCATTCGCGATGGTACGGTCGATCCGCTGCAAACCATACGCAAACGTATCCATTCGTGCGGGATAGTCCTTGGGAGGGGACGAACTCATGCGCAAGATCAGTTCGTGGTCGATGTCGTGTCTGTTGTTGTGCGCGGCCGCCGCTCCGGCGTTCGCGGGCGGATTCACCGGCAGTTACCAGCGCATTCCCGGCTGGGACGGCGCGGAAATGGGCGCCTTCGTGATGGTGCCCAAGGACCAGGGCGCCGGCCCGTTCCCGTTGCTGGTGATGCCGGCCAGCTGGGGCGCGCCGAATCTGGAATACGTCGGCCGCGGCGCCGCACTCGCCGGCAAGGGCTATGTGGTCGTCAGCTACACCTCGCGCGGGTTCTACGACTCGGCCGGACAGATCGACATCGCCGGGCCGGGCACGGTCGAGGACGTCAGCTCGGTGATCGACTGGGCGCTGGCGCATACGCCGTCGGACCCGGGCAAGATCGGCGCCAGCGGCATTTCCTACGGCGCCGGCATCAGCCTGCTGGCGGCCGAGCGCGATCCGCGCATCAAGGCGGTCGCCGCGCTCAGCGGCTGGGCCGATCTGGAGGCCTCGCTGTACGCCAACCGCACCGTCAGCCAACAGGGCACCGCTCTGCTGGTGGTGGCCGGCGCGCTGACCGGGCGTCCGGGGCCGGAACTGGCCGCCGCGACCGCGCGCATCGCCCACGGCGACTTCGACGGCGCCGTCGCCGACCTGTTGCCGGTCGTGCCGCAGCGCAGCCCGGCCACCGAGGCCGCCGCGCTCAACCGCAACGGCACCGCGGTGCTGCTGGCCAACGCCTTCAACGACAGCCTGTTTCCGCCGGGGCAGTACATCGATTTCTACAACGGCCTCAGCGGTCCCAAGCAACTGCTTTTCAGCCATGGCGATCACGCCACGGTCGAAGCGCCGGGCGCGCTGGGCCTGCCCAACGAGATCTACGACGCGGCCGGGCGCTGGTTCGATCGTTACCTCAAGGGCGCGGCCAACGGCGTGGAACGCGAACCGGCGGTGCGGCTGAAGTCGCAGGACGGCGACTGGCGCGGCTACGCCGACTGGAACGCGGTCCAGCGCGGCGCGACGGTGTTCGCGCTGAGCCGGCCCAGCGGCCTGCTGGCGCCGACCGGCGATCTGCAAAGCGGGCCGAGCACCGGCTGGAACCACACCATCCTGACCGGCCTGCCGACCCTGGCCGATTCCGGCGTGGCCTTCATCAGCGGCTTTCTGCAATCGGTGCAGGTGGCGCCGCAGGCATCGATCCCGCTGGTCGCGCGCGCCGGCGCCGGCGTGTGGCAGACGCCGATCTACTGGACCGGCAAACAGCTCAGCGGCATGCCGCAGTTGCACGTCACCGTCACCCCGAGCCAGAGCGAGGTCACCTTGTTTGCGTATCTGTACAGCGTGGACCTGCTCGGCAACGGCTCGCTGCTGAGCCACAAACCGTACTCGCTGCGCGGCGCCCGCCCCGGCGTTGCCCAGAGCGTTGATCTGCGCCTGGAAGCGACCAGCTGGGACATCCCGGCTGGACGCCGGCTGGTGCTGGTGGTCGACACCACCGATCCGCGTTACACCAGCGCCAGCACGATCGGTGGCACGGTGAGCTTCAGCTCGCCGGCGTCCAATCCTTCGACGTTGACGGTGCCGTTGCACTGAGTTTCGGTTCTTTCGTGGTGCGAATAACGACGGCGCCCTAGTGGCGCCGTCTTCGTTTCACGGGCGGTCGAACATCGCAGTACAGCCGCGTCGCAGACGTGAAACAGGTTCGTGTCCTGGCTGCGCACTTGATCGCGATTGTGCAATTGACCCGGACGAAATCCGCGATCGCTTCCGCTGAACCGGGTGACCGGTCTGGATGTTGGGAAAGCTGTGCCGTTAGTCGCCAGAGGCGGCACTTGGCGGCGAGCACGATTAACGGCAGCGCCAACGGCCGCCACCGTTGCGAAAACCAGTGTTGCCAATAACTATCAAATTGATAGTATGAGGTTTGGAGGCAGGGATGGTGATCAGTCGTTTCAGGATCACAGCGAATGCGTTGGAGCCTCGGGTTCGCCAAGCCGCTAAAGATTCCGCGAACGTCGTGTTCATTCCCGCTCCCGAGAAGCGAAGCATGGCCGGAGCCATGCTGTTTCAACAGGCGATGTCCTGTTTGAGAGAAGGCAGGATCTCTGGAAAACCGGTATTCACGGAAGACGGCCTATGGGAGTTCAGGATGAAACGGTATGCCGCAAGCCAATGGTTCTCTATCAAGGTCGCGGCATCGGTCGACGGCGCGCGGGTAGAGAAGTTGTACGTAATCCTTTCGGAGGACTGAAATGTATCGCTATGTGGGCTGTGGCCTGCCCAACGTATTCCTGCGAAACGGTTACGAAATGGTCAAGACGCCTTACGGCGAAGGCGTGACCATTCATGACCTGGATGGCCTGCATCAGGCGCTTGGCTCCACCATCGTCGGCAGTCCTGATCCGTTGAGCGGGGCCGAATTCCGTTTCATCCGGACCGAGCTGGAGTTGTCGCAGAAGATGCTCGGACAACTGCTGGGCTGCAACGAGCAAGCGGTGGCTCGTTGGGAAAAGGGGCGCTCCAAGGTGGATGCGCCGGCCGAGCGCTTGCTGCGCTTGTTCTACAAGCAGGCCAAGCTGGGCGAGAAGAAACTGGCGGTTGCGCTCGAATCGCTGCAGGAACTCGAATCCACGCCGCCTGCGCCGAGAAAATTCGTAGCGAGCGAAAAAGACGCCAGCTGGAGCGCCCGCTCGGAACGGATACGGGCCTGATTCGGCGGTCTTCGATCCAACACAGGCCCCGTATCGCTACGGGGCTTTATTTTGTGCGACCGATCAACCGCGCAAGCGCGGCATCCCAAACTCGTCGCGCTCTTCGGTCACCGCTTCGTCGAACAGCTTCTGGCGCAGATCGCGGCCCGGCAGTTCGGTGGTCGCTTCGCCGCGCGTGGCGCGCAGGGCGTTGAGGTAGCTCAGGCGGGCGCGGCTTTCGTCGCCGACCTGGGCGAAGCCGTGGCCGAGTTCTTCCCAGGCTTCGCTATTGGCGCCTTGAGCCAGCGCGCGGTGCAGATAGGCTTCGGCCTGCGGCCACTGGCCTTGCGCGCGGGCGATGCGCGCCAGGCTCAGCAACAGGCCGGGACTGCCCGAATGCGTGCCCAGCCAGCGTTCGGCCTGGGCGCGGCGCGCGTCGAGGCGGCCGATCGGCAGACGGCCGTACAACGAGGCCAGCGATTCGTCCCAGCGCGCGTCCAGGGCCTGTTCCAGGCTCTTGGCCGCGGCTTCTTCCCAACGCAGCGCGGCGGCGCGTTCGGCGTAGGCGGCGACCGCGGCCGGATCGGTCTTCAACGGCTTGGGCAGCCGTTCCCAATGATCGGCCAGCACGTTGGCGTCGGCGGCTTCGCGCAGGGCGGCTTCGGCCCAGGCGGCTTCGAGCCGGCTCAACTGATCGGCTGGCCATGCGTTTTGTTGGCGCAAGGAGCCGAGCAGGCCATAGGCCTCGCCGGCGCGGCCGAGCGCGGCCAGGGCCTGCGCGCGCAGAGCGAGCCCGCGCGGCGGCAGCGGTTGCGCGTTGGGCGCGTCGAGCGCGGTCAACGCATCGGCGGGGCGTTGTTCCGACAGCGCCAGCTCGGCGACGGTGAGCGCGCGCGCGACCGGATGATCGTCGGCCAGCGCATCCAGATGTTGCGTCTGCGCGGCGGCATCGCCGCGCGCGGCGGCGGCGCGGGCGGCACCGATGCCGGCGATCGCGGCCACGTCGCGATTGCGCGCGGCCAGCGCCAGCGATTTCTCGGCGCGGCTCCAATGGCCCTGGTGCAGCGCGTCCAGACCGTCGATCAAGCGCGCGCGCGCCTGCTTCTTGCGGCGCCGGCGCATCGCCACGAACGGCAGGCTCAGCACTTTCCACACCAGCCACAGCGCCAGCAGGCCGCCGATCAGCATCAGCAGCGCCTTGGGCAGGTTGGTCAGATAGTTGACGCCGCCGTAGGTCACCACGACCTTGCCCGGGTCTTGCACCAGCAGTTGCGCCGCCAGCGCGCCGACCAGCGCGAGCACGATCCAGAACAACAGATTGCGGAACAGATTCATCGCGGCGACTCCTTAGACCCGATCAGCGCGCAGGGAGATGGCCCGATCAATGGGCTGTGCGCAGCTGACGCAGCTGCTGCAGTGTGGTGCCGAGGGTCGGAACCGAGAGTGAAAGCGGCAGCGCGGCCAATTCGCGCAACGCGGCGAGCTGGCGTTCCTGCGCCGGCGACGGCGCCGACAGGCGCTGCACCCAGCGCTCGGCACGCTTGAGCGCGACGCGGTAACCGGCGGCGTCGCGGCGTTCGGCGGCGGCGCGCGCCAGCGAGATTTCCAGTTGCAGCCCGGCCAGCGCGGCGGCGCGGTCGCTGGGATGCGAGGCGACGGTGCGATCGACCGGCTGGGTTTCGATCAGGCTGCCGAACGCGCGTTGCCACCACGGCGCCGGCGCGGGCGCGGCCTGCTTGGCGGTTTCTTCCGGCAGCGTCAGGGTCTGCGCGAGCGCGTCGAGCTTGGCCATCGCCTGCATGCGCGGCTCGATGCCCAGCTCCTTGAGCGCGGCGGTTTCCTGCAACAGGGTCTGGCGCAGGCTCAGGTAGGCCGGATCGTCGATGCCGTCGAGCACGCCGCCGGCCAATGCGTAGGCGCGGCGCGCGCCCTCCAGGTCGCCGGCGATCAGCAGGCGCTGCTGGCCCAGGGTCAGCAGCAGCTCGGTTTCGTCCAGGCGCATGGCCTGGGCGCCGTGGCGGTCGGGATCGGCGAGCTTGGACACGCTGTCCTCGATCAGCGCCGCGCGCTGGCCGATGCCGTGCAGCTCATCGCGCAGCACGCGGTTGGTGCTGTCGGCCTGGACGATGCGGCGGTTCTGCGCTTCCTGGTTGGTGCGCAGGGTGTCCACGCGCTGGTCCAGCGCTTCCAGGCGCTGGTCGGCATCGGCGGCGGCTTCGCGCTCGCGGATCTGGCGATGCTGCCATTCGCGCCAGCCGTACCAGCCGCCGCCGCCGGCGATCAGCAGCACGATCAACAGCCACAGCCAAGCGTTGGAGCCGCGGCGCGGGGCGGGGGAGGCGGACGGGGGAGTGGACACGGTATCGAATGGTTCGCTCATGACCCGGTCATGCTACCGGATGCAGGCATCAAGACAGTCTTGACGCGGTCCGCTTTCGCGCATCGATCGCCGGTGCGCCCGGGCCGCGCGCCGGCCCGGATCGGCGGCGGATGCGCACGCGGGTCCGCTTGGGGCGGGTGATCGGCCGGTTTCGGATCGAACCCGCCGGGCTCATCCCCCCAGTGCGTCGCCATAGCCGGCCAGCAACTGCGCCGCGCCGGGACCGGCGGCGATGCCGATGTCGCTGAAGCCCATCTCGCGCGCCAGCCCGGCCAGGCGCTGGCTGGCCGCGCTCACGCGCACGCCGCGCAGCCGTTCGAGCGCCGCCGCCGGCAATTGCGCCAGCACCCGCTGCAAGGCCTCGGCGCTGGACAAGGCCAGCACCGCCGGCGCATCCAGCGCGATCAGCCGCGCGACTTCGCCGCGCGCCAGCGTCGCCGGTTCGCGCACATAGATGTCGGCGCGCAACACGCGCGCGCCGCGCGCCTGCAACGCCGGCGCGAGCACGCCGCGTCCGCCGGGCGCGGTCAGCAGCCCAAGCGATGCGCCATCGAAACTTTGCAACTGCGGCAACGCGAGCAGACCTTCGCTGTCCATGCGTTCGGGCGCGATTGCATTGTCGATGCCGAACTCGCGCAAGGCCGCCGCGGTCGCGGCGCCGACCGCGTACCAGGCTTGTCCCGGCAACGGCAATGCGGGCCATGCATGCGCATGCGTATGCGCATGACGAGGTTGATGTGCGAACAGATCGCGCAAAGCGCGCACCGCGTTAGGACTGGTGACCACCACGTGCGGCGCCTGCAACGCCGCGGCCAATGCATCGCGCGCGTCGCGAGTGTTGCGCGTGCGGATCGACCAAGGCGACAAGGCAATCAATGCGCCGCCGTATTGCGAAACGATGCGGCGCAAGTCTTCGTGCTCGTCGCTAGGTCGCAACGAGATCACGTACCATCGCGGCGGTCGCAGCGGCTCGCGGCTCATGCGATCAGCTTCGCACAGCGCCTGCATCGATGGCAGCTGCGAACGGTCGCGGTGTCATCCAGATTGCGTTACATGCCTTCGCCATCGAATTCCCCCACTGACAGTCAGCCGTTCCCGATGAGTCCACACGACGCCCTGCAACGCCTCCATCAACATTACCAATCCATGCCGCCGGTGGCGGCGATGCAAGTCAGCATCGCCGGTTACGACGGCAAGCGCCTGCAACTGCATGCACCGCTGTCGCACCACATCAACGACAAGGGTTGCGCCTTCGGCGGCAGTCTGGCCTCGATGATGACCCTGGCCTCCTGGGGGGTGATGTCGCTGGGGATCGAACAAGCCGATCTGCGCGCGGAGGTGTTCGTCGCCGACAGCCAGATCCGCTACCTGGCGCCGCTGTTCGCCGATCTGGACGTGCACGCCGAGCTGGCCCCGGAAGCGGACTGGCGCAGCTTCCTGACCACTCTGCGCGAACGCGGCCGCGCCCGCACCGCGCTGATCGCGCGCGCGTTGCTGCCCGAAGGCGGGGTCGCGACCGAGTTCACGGCCCGCTACGTAGCCATCGCTAAGCCCTGACGCGGCAGGTACGATGCACGCCGAACGTTCCCTCCGCCGGAGTCCGCGATGCGTCTGCTGAAATTCGTGCTGCTGTCCTGCCTGTTCGCGCTCGCCCTGGCCGGTTGCCAGACCACCGGAACCCAGAACAACAAGATCACCGAGCAGCAATACGCCTACTCGGCGGCGATCCGCTGGGGCGATTTCGAGGGCGCGGTCAACATGATCAAGCCCGAGCTGCGCGCCAAGCTGGCGCCGACGCCGATGCAACTGGAGCGCTACAAGCAGATCCAGGTCTCCGGCTACAACGACGTCGGCACCGAGATGGACAAGACCAAGGGCACCGCGGTGCGCCTGATCAACATCGGCGTGATCAACCGCCACACCCTGGCCGAGCGCAACGTGCGCTACACCGAGGCCTGGGAATGGGACCCGGAGGTCAAGGTGTGGTGGCTGATCAGCGGTCTGCCGGATTTCTGGGAAGGCCAGTAAAGGCTCAGGAATGCGGGGAGAGGAGTGAGAAACGAGGAAAAGCCGGGCCCGGCTCAGGCCCTGCTCACTCCTCACTCCTCTTCACTGGTTTCTGGCTCCCCCCCGGCCCGCCGGCGGTTCTTTTGCGCCGCAGCGCGCCCTGGGCGACAATCGCCGCCCCGCGTGGGCCGTGCCGGCCCCGCCCCGATTCGCCCTGTGCGTGAGTCCCGATCCCGTGAGCTTTGATGAACTGCTGGCATTCGCCGGCCGCCACATGTACCTGTCGCTGGGCCTCGTCGGCCTGACCGTGGCACTGATCTACACCGAGGTCGCAAGCCTGTTCCGCGGCTACAAGGCCCTGCGCCCGGCCGAACTGACGGCGCTGATCAACCGCGACAACGCCCTGGTGATCGACCTGTCGGCCAGCGGCGAGTTCGAAAAAGGCCACATCGCCGGCAGCCGCTCGGTCCAGATCAGCCAGTTCGATCCGGAGAGCAAGCTGCTGGCCAACGCCAAGCAACTGCCGGTGGTGGCGGTCTGCCGCACCGGCCAGGCCTCGGCCGATGCGGCCAAGCGCCTGAAGAAGGCCGGGTTCGAGCAGGTCTACTGGCTCGAGGGCGGCATCCAGGCCTGGCAGCAGGCCGAACTGCCGCTGGTGAAGGGCCGCAACTGAGTCCGATCCTGTCGCGCCGCCGCCATCGCCGGCCGGTAGCGTGACCGGGGCCGCCAATCTCGCGCCTTGCGCCGGCGCTTGGCGAAACTGACTCGGCGCCACGGCGCGTCAGGCAACACCGTTTTGTGCGGCGGTCCGTCCCGGCCCTTGATTGGGCGCCGGCCCGCCTCAATCCAGATCGTTCGCGGCCGATCCACGCTGCAAGCGCTGATGCCGGGGCCGTTTGGTCCGGCCCAGCGCGAGCGGGCATAATCGGCCTACTACCGAATTTCATTTTGCTGGGGGAGTTACCCGATGTCCGAAGAAAACGTCAACGGCGCCACCGCGCCGGCCGAAGCCGCAACCGGCCCCGCGTTCACCGTCGAAAAGATTTACGTCAAGGACGTCTCCTTCGAGGTACCCAACGCCCCGGCGGTGTTCGCCGAAGCCGCGCAGCCGCAGCTGCAGCTCAACCTGTCGCAGAACGTGCAGCGCGTGGGCGACAACGCCTATGAAGTCGTGCTCGGCGTGACCCTGACCTGCACCGCCAACGACAAGCCGATGTACCTGGCCGAAGTGAAGCAGGCCGGCGTGTTCGGCCTGATCGGCTTCGACGGCCAGACCCTGGACGCGATGCTCGGCACCCACTGCCCGAACGTGCTGTACCCCTACGCGCGCCAGCTGGTCAGCGACCTGATCCAGGCCGGCGGCTTCCCGCCGTTCTTCCTGCAGCCGATCAACTTCGACGCGCTCTACGCCGAAGGCCTGCGCCAGCGCGGCCAGAACGGCGAGAACCTCGCCGACGCGGAAACCGCCGGCAACGCCTGAGCTTTGAACCCAAGGGCCGCACAGCGCGCATGAGTTCGCAGACCACGACCCCGTCCAAGCCGCGCATCGCGGTATTGGGCGCTGGTTCCTGGGGCACCGCGCTTGCGGCCCTGATCGCCCGCCACGGTCATCCGACCGTGCTGTGGGGCCGCGACGCCGACGGCGCCGCGGCCATCGATACCCGGCATGAAAACCCGCGTTATCTGCCGGGCATCGCCTTACCCGAATCGCTGCGCGCGACCACTGACCTCGCCGTCGCGATGAAAGACGCCGACCTGGTGCTGGTGGTCGTGCCCTCGCACGCCTTCGCCCAGACCTTGCGCATGCTCGCGCCGTACCGGCCCGCGCACGCCGGCGTGGCCTGGGCGACCAAGGGCTTCGAGCCCGGCAGCGGCCGCTTCCTGCACGAAGTCGCGGAAGAAGTGCTCGGCGCCGACGTGCCGCTGGCCGTGGTCACCGGCCCGTCGTTCGCGAAGGAAGTCGCGCAGGGCCTGCCGACCGCGCTGACCGTGCACTCCGATACCGCCGACTTCGCCCAGGCCGTGGCCGACGCGCTGCACGGCCCGGCATTCCGCGCCTACACCGGCGACGACATGCTCGGCGCCGAACTCGGCGGCGCGATGAAGAACGTGCTCGCGGTCGCCACCGGCGTCGCCGACGGCATGCAGCTCGGCCTCAATGCGCGCGCCGGCCTCATCACCCGCGGCCTCAACGAAATGCTGCGCCTCAATCAGGCCATCGGCGGCCAGCCGGAAACCCTGATGGGACTGGCCGGTCTCGGCGATCTGGTGCTGACCTGCACTGGCGATCTGTCGCGCAACCGCCGCCTGGGCCTGGCGCTCGGACGCGGCCAGTCGATCGAGGACGCGGTGCGCGAAATCGGTCAGGTCGTCGAATCGGTGCAGACCGCCGACGAAGTGATGCGCCAGGCCGAACGCCACGGCATCGAACTGCCGATCTCCAACGCGGTGCGCGCGGTGCTGCACGGCGAGATCACCCCGTCCGACGGCCTGCGCAAGCTGCTTTCGCGCGAACAAAAGCCCGAGTATCCGACCGACCTGTTCGGTTGAGCCGCCGCATCCGGTTTTCTTCCCGCCGCACCGGCCGCGCCGGCACGGCCGGCCATGCCTCGCCTGAACAGGCGCGAGAGCGCGTTTTTGCGCCGGTTTGTCTGGTTTGCCGCGGCGCTTTCGTTCAAGCTCAAACACACCGCCCGTCTGGCCGCGCTGCGCGGCCGCCGCGGGCCGGTCGCCGGCGCGCATCCCCGCCGCCGGCGGTCTCGCGCGTGGATGGAGCGTCCTATGTGGAAGAGATCGATGGCGCTGCTCGCCTTGTTTCCTTTCGTCGCCGCATGCACAGGAGTGGACATGAAGCCCAGTTACACCAAGAAGAACGTCGAGCCGGTGGTCGTGCAGAAGCTGGCCGACGACCAGATCAGCCTGCGTTACCACGTGTTCCCGGAAAGCTCGTACTACTCCGGCGGCGTCAACTACGAAGCCAGCGGCGACACCTTGAAGGTCGTCATCGACCGCTGCGGCATCAGCGACAAGTGCGCGCCGATGGCCAAGACGCTGATCCCGCTCGACGACAAGTGGGAAGCCGAAGTGCATTTGCCCTATCGCGGCGGCAAGGTCGTGCTGGTGCACGCCGACGCCGAGGAACAGATTTTTCCCTGAGACCGGGCGCCGCCAGGCCTGATCCGGAGTCCGCAATAGCCCGATCCGATCGATGGAGCGAACGAACATGGCTGGTCCCGACAAACCCATATTGGGCATCCACACCAACGCCGGCGAAGGCGCGGGCCTGACCGACGGTCACGCCTGGGTGTCGATCACCCGCAATGGCCACACCGAGTACTACGGTCTGTGGCCCAACGAGCACCCGCGTTTCGCCAACGAAAATCCGCACCCGGAAAGCAACATCCGCAAGGACATCGAAAAAGGCTTTCCGGCCGCGGCGAGCCGCTACTTCGAGCTCACCCCCGAACAGGAAAAGAAGTTCGATGCCGCGCTGAAGGAAAAGGTGGAGTGGGGCTACACCAACACCTGCGCTTCCTGGGCCAGCGACGTCACCGAGAAAACCACCGGCCAGCGCGTCAGCGCCAGCGAACTGCTCGGCATGACCGGCACGCCGCGGCAGTTGTACGAAAGCATCCAGGAACTGGAAAAGAAGCAGCCGACCGCGCCCGACAAGGGCGCGCCGCCGATCAAGCCCGGCGAGGGATCGAGCTCGCTGTCGGCCAACGACGCGCCCGCCGGTCCCCTGGGCAACGCGCAGGACAACGCCATCTATCAGGCGATCCGCGCCAAGGCGCCGGGCGATGTGCCCGATACGGCGGTGGCCTATGCCGTGCTCAAGGCGCAGCAGGACGCCGGCGTGGCCAAGCCGGGCGACATCGGCGAGGTCGCGGTGCGCGACGGCAAGTTGTTCGTCGCCGGGCAAACCCCGGGCTTCGTCGCCGCGGTGGACATGAAGCAGCCGATTCCGGCGCCGGCCGAAGTCGATACCCAACTGGCCGCGCATCGCCAGGCGCAGGCGCCGCAGCTTGCGCAGCAAGCGCAGGATCAGCAGCAGCAACAGCAGACCTCGCAGCCCTCCTTCTCCAGGGCCTGAGCGCGGCCGGCGCGGCGAGCCGCGCCGCCTTCGCGAGCTTCGCGCAAAAAAAGAGCCCGGCTTTTCGGCCGGGCTCGATCGCGACGTTTCGGGGGAGAGAGAGAATCGATCGCGGGTGTTGCCGGGTTCTGCCGGTAGCGCTTTCTTAGAAGCTGAAGCGCGGGCCGACGAAGAACTCCTTCTCGCCGCCGTCGATGAACTTGGCGTCGGCGGTGATGCCCCAGTTCTGGTTGAACTTCACCAGGGTACCGATGCGGCCGTAGAACTTGCCGTCGTAGTGCTTGTCGTAATCCTGGTAACCGGCGAAGGCATAGCCTTCCCAGTTCGGGGTCAGCGAGCCGCGCACGCCGGCTTCGACGCTGCCGCCCTTGAGCTTGTTGCTGTAGCCGTAACCGTAGTCCGACTTGGCCTGCTCATAGGCGATGCGGGTGACCAGGTCCACGCGCTTGCTCAGCTCGTGGTTGTAGCCCACGCCCACGCGCCAGGTATCGACGTCGAAGCCCGGAACGCGAACCAGGCCGCCGTTATAGGGGAAGCTCCACGAATCGGTTTCCTGCTTGCTGTAGTTGCCGAAGACATGGAAGTTCGGCAGGAACGCGTAGGAACCGCCGATCGCCCAGCCGTCGGAATCGGCCTGGCTGTACTTCGCATCGGTCTTGGCGTAACCGGCTTCGGCGTAGTTGTACGAGATGCCTTCCGCGGCCGAAGCAGTGAACGGCAGCGCGGCGGCGAGGGTGAGGGCAAGCAATGCACGCTTCATAAAATTATTAACCTCTTATTGGTTTTATTCCGGCACCACGCGCCTCGGGGATAAGGCGTCCATGTGGATTCGGTGAGCGCAGTATCGTGATCGCGCTTCAATCGAACCTGAATTTCTCCGAGTTTTTTACAGGAACTAAACGTTCTGTTTACGGTAACTGGAGTTCGTTCTAGGCCGGAAGTCACGGATTTTTCCCGCATTTGAAATCGAAGTGCGCGGCAGTCTTGCTCGCGGCTGAATATTCGAGCGAACACGATCGGCAAGATCGCGATGCGAAGCCCGTTGCAGTGCAAGAAGCGGATAGTTGTCACTACCGCTTGCCTCGATGATGGTCTGAATTTCCGCGCAGGCCTGTGTATGAACGCAAACGCAACGAAACCGATCGACGCGCATACCTCGGCACTAAAACCGTTCGATTCGATCATCGAACGTATCGAAAACTTCGATTGGACCGAGGCCGCCGCGCAACTCGATGCGTCCGGCCGCGCGCTGTTGCCCGGATTGCTGAACGAAGATTCGTGCGCGGCGATCGCACAGGCGTACCACGACGACGCGCGCTACCGCAGCCGCGTGGTGATGGCGCGGCACGGCTTCGGCCGCGGCGAATACCGTTACTTCCGTTATCCGCTGCCGGACACCGTGCAGACCTTGCGCGAGAACTTGTATCCGCGCCTGGCGCCGATCGCTTCGCGCTGGAACCGGCAGATGGGCGTGGCGGTGGACTATCCGCCGCGTCTGGATGAATTCCTCGCGCGTTGCCATGACGCCGGCCAGACCCGGCCGACACCGCTGCTGTTGCGATACGGCGAGGGCGACTACAACTGCCTGCACCAGGACTTGTACGGCGAGCATGTGTTTCCGCTGCAGGTCGCGATCCTGCTGTCGCAGCCCGGCCGCGATTTCGACGGCGGCGAGTTCGTGCTGACCGAACAGCGTCCGCGCATGCAATCGCGCGTGGACGTGGTGCCGCTGCATCAAGGCGATGCGGTGGTGTTCGCCGTGCATCAACGCCCGGTGAGCGGCGTGCGCGGGCATTACCGGGTCAATCTGCGCCATGGCGTCAGCCGCCTGCATGCGGGCCAGCGGCATACGCTCGGGGTGATCTTCCACGACGCCAGCTGAGCGCGCGCCGCCGCAACGTCGAAGCGCGCGCATCGCGGCCACGGCTTCGCGCGCCGGCGTTTGATTCAATTTCGAATCGATCCGCACTGACCGCCTGCGCGCCGTCGCGGCGTTGGCTATGGAGTCGCGGCCCGACTCGATGGAGTGCGAGCGCGCCGCGACTACCGCGACCGGACTGCGTCGCGGCGCGCGCATGCCTGCGCCGCGCCGCCGCGTCCGCGCGCCCATGGACGCAAGGTTTGTCAAGGAGCACGCACATGGCTTTGCAGGATCAGGCCTACATCCGCCGCGAGCTGGATTTCCCCGGCGCGGTGACTCAGGGCGCCGGCGGCGTGGCGGTCAAGCGGATCCAGGAATGGCTCGGCTATCACGGCAACGGCACGCCGATCGACAGCAAGTTCGGCCCGGCCACCGATCGCGCGATCCAGGCCTTCGCCACGCGCAAGCAGATCGCCTACGCCGGCAGCCTGACGCCGGCGGTGTGGGCGGCGCTGACCGAGCCGATCGCGCGCATCATCGCCTTGCCCGGCGTCGCGCCGGGCAAGCCGTATCCGCAATTGGTGCGCTGGTTCGCCGAACAGCATCTGGCCGCGCATCCGGTCGAACTGGGCGGCGCCAATCGCGGGCCGTGGGTGCGCATGTACATGAAGGGCAGCGAGGGCGAGTCGATGCTGTGGTGCGCCGGCTTCGTCAGCTTCGTGCTGCAGCAGGCGGCGGAGAAGGCTGGACGCAGCGCGCCGATCGCGGGCAGCTTCGGCTGCGACGAACTCGCTCGCCAAGCCAAGGACGCCGGCCGCTTCGTGTCCGGCAAGGCCGTGGCCAGCGGCGATCCGGGCTTCGCCGCACTCGGCGCCTGCGGCATCTTCCTGGTGCGCAAGACCGCCAGCGACTGGATCCACACCGGCTTCGCCTTCGAGGGCGACGCGGAGAGTTTCCTGAGCATCGAAGGCAATACCGATCACAAGGGTTCGGCCAACGGCTTCGAGGTCGCGCGCCGCACCCGCCGCTCCGGCGCCAACGACTTCATCCGCTTGGGCTGAGCCGCGTCGTCGTCTTCCAGCAGTGCCCGCTTACCGGCGCAAGGCCGGTAGGGCGGGCCGTGCGCATTGGTTGAGCCTTGAGATCACAGCAAGAGCGCGCGATGCGTGCCGCTGGCTGCCCCAGACGAAATCTTGTCCGCGCGTATTGACGCGCCTGCGCACTGGGCCTTACATTGCCGATTAAATGAAATGATATATCGTTTCATTTCACATTCGGCCGGGGCAAGGATCACAGTGGATACACGCAGTCAGGGGCGCCGCGTATGCGCGGCCGGATCGGAAGCCAGCCAGGACGTGCGGCCGCGCGGCGGCGCGTTGCTTCATGGGCGCCGGTCGCCCGGGCGGAACCGGCCCGGGCGCGGCGCGATCTGCGTGGCTCGCCCCGGCATGGCCGCCGCCCGCCGGCACGGCGTCGCCCCGAGCCGCCTTGGCGTGGCCCTGCTGCTCGTGTTGTGCGCGGCGCCGGCCGCCTACGCCCAACAAACCGCCGCCGAAAGCGCCGGCGGCGCGCCGCTGCCCAAGCTGCTCGATAAGGTCACCGTCGAAGGCGTGGCGACTCAGGAAGCGCCGCTGGACCGGCCCAATGCCACCGCTTCGCGCCTGGGCCTGAGCCCGCGCGAGACCCCGGCGGCGATCGAGGTGCTGAGCCAGGACCAGATCCAGGCGCGCGGCCTGCGCGGCAGCGTCGAGGCGCTCAACGCCGCGCCCGGCGTCCTCGCCGGGCAACTGCCGTCCTCGCCGGGCATGACCTCGATGCGCGGCTTCACCGGCGGCGCCATCGCGTTGCTCTACGACGGCGTGCGCCAGACCGCCGCGCCGCTGATCACGCGCGACTTCGACAGCTGGAGCTTCGACCGCATCGAAGTGCTCAAGGGCCCGGCCTCGGTGCTGTACGGCGAAGGCGCGCTGGCCGGCGCGATCAACCTGGTGCCCAAGCGGCCGAACTTCGACGGCCGCGCCTTCGAAGCCCTGGCCGGCTGGGGCAGCTTCGGCAGCCAGCGCTACGCCGTCGACGCCAACGTGCCGCTCAGCGACGACTTCGCCGTGCGCGCGGTGGTCAGCCGGCGCGGCAGCGACGGTTACGTGGACGGCACCGGCAGCGATTCGACCTCGGCCACGCTGGCCGCGCGCTGGCGTCCCAGCGATACCTTGGACGTCGATATCGCCCTGGATCATTACCAGGACGACTACGACACCGCGTATTGGGGCACGCCGCTCATTCCGGCGGCGATCGCGCGCGATCCCAGCGATCTGGTGCGCAGCGGCAACGGCCTGGTGCTCGACCGCGCCATCGCCCGGCGCAACTACAACGTCGATAACGGCGTGCAGGATTCGCACAGCGACTGGCTGCGCACGCGGGTCAACTGGCAGATCGGCGACGGCCTGCGCTTCGGCAATGAGTTCAGTTATTACGATGCGCATCGGCGTTGGTTGAATTCGGAGACGTACACCTACAACGCGCGCAGCGGCTTGCTCGATCGCGGCACTACGCGGATCGAACACGACCATCAGTTCTGGGTCGAGCGGGCTACGTTGTTTTCCGACAGCACCATCGGGTCCCGGCGTAACCGGGCTTCGGTGGGCGTGGAAATCAGCGACGGCGATTTCATGGTGATGCGCCGCTTCGGCGCCACCACGCCGGTCGATCCGTTCGCGCCGCGCCGCGGCAGCGTGTCCTTCGCCGATACCGCGCTGAACTTTCCCGGCGCTGGCAATCGCGTCGATTTCGATTCGAATACGCGGGTGGTGTCGGTGTTCGCCGAAGACGCGCTCAATTTGACGCCGCGCTGGTTGCTGTTGGCAGGGCTGCGCTTTGATCGAATCGAACTGGAACGCAGAATCCGCGACTACAACACCGGCAGCCGGACCCGGTTCGAACGCAGTTACGAGCCGCTGTCGTGGCGCCTGGGCACGGTATTCGACCTGGCGCCGAAAACCCAGCTGTACGCGCAGTACAGCGTCGCCGTCGCGCCGGTCGGCAGCCTGCCGCTGCTGTCGCTGGCGAACTCGCGCTTCGAACTCACCCGCGGCCGCGCGGCCGATGCCGGCATCAAGAGCAGCCTGTGGGACGGCCGCATCGATCTGAGCGCGAGCGCGTACTGGATCGAGCAGGACGACATCGTCACCCGCGATCCGCGCAACGCAAATCTGTCGATCCAGGGCGGCACGCAGTCCTCGCGCGGCATCGAGTTGTCCGCCTCGGCCGCGCTGACCCGCGCGCTGCGCCTGGACGCCAGCATCGCCGCGCTGGACGCGCGCTTCGACCGTCTGCGCGAAGCCGGCGGCGTGGATCGCGCCGGCAACGTGCCGCCGAACGTGCCCGAGCGCATCGCCAACCTCTACGCCAGTTATCGCTTCGACCCGGTACCGGTGACCGTCGGCGCCGGCGCGCGCTACGTCGGCGCGTACTACACCAACAACGCCAACAGCATCCGCGTGGACAGCCACACGGTGTGGGACGCGTCGATCGCCTACCGGCTGCCGTTCGGCGAGATCGCGCTGTACGGACGCAACCTGGGCGATGCGTTCTATGCCGACTGGTCCGGCGGCGCGGCCGACCAACTGGTGATCGGCGCGCCGCGCAGCGTCGAGCTGACTTTCAAGGTGAACCTATGAGCTTGTTGCAGACCCGTACCGACGCGCTGCGCCTGGACGCGGTGCGCAAGGATTTCGGCGACCGGCATGCGCTGGACGAACTGTCGATCGCGATCGCGCCCGGCGAGGTCTACGCGCTGCTCGGCCCGAACGGCGCCGGCAAGACCACGACCTTGAACCTGATCCTGGGATTCCTGCAGCCCGAGGCCGGCCGCATCGAAGTCGCCGGCATCGACGTGGGCCGCGATCCGCTGGGCGCGCGCGCCAAGATCGCTTACTTGCCGGAAACGGTGATGCTGCATCCCAGCCTGAGCGCGATCGAGAACCTCACTTACTTCGCCTTGCTCGGCGGACGCAGGATCGATGCGGCGCAGGCGCGCGATCTACTCGCCGAGGCCGGCCTGCAGCCCGAGGCGCATGCGCGCCGCGCCGCCGGCTTCTCCAAGGGCATGCGGCAGAAAGTCGGGCTGGCGATCGCGCTGGCCAAGAACGCGCAACTGCTGCTGCTCGACGAACCGACCTCGGGCTTGGACGCCAGCGCCGCCAACGATCTTTCGCAAGGCGTGCGCGCCGCGGCCCAGCGCGGCATCGCGGTGTTGATGGCGACGCACGATCTGTACCGGGTCAAGGACGTAGCCCATCGTCTCGGCATCCTGCGCGCGGGGCGCTTGCTCGCGCAGCGCCGCACCGCGGAACTGTCCGCGGCGCAGATCGAGGCGCTGTATCTGGAATTGCTCGCCAGCCAAGACACGGCGGCGGCATGAGCGCGTCGCTGACCGGTTTCGAATGGACTTTGCTGCGCCGCGACCGCCGCGCGTGGTGGGCGCTGCTGTGCCTGGGCGCGCTGGTGTTGATCGCCTTCGCGGTGGATCTGGCGGCGATCGCCGATGCCAACGCGGCCAAGGCCGACATCGCCCGCGCCGAGCGTGGGCGCTGGCTGGGGCAGGGCGAGAAAGATCCGCATTCGGCCGCGCACTACAGCATCTTCGCGTTCAAGCCGACCTCGCCGCTGGCGGCGCTGGATCTGGGCGTGGAGCCCTTCGTCGGCCAGACCGTGTGGCTGGAAGCGCACGTGCAGAACGACATGCTGTACCGGCCGCAGGGCGAGGCCTCGGCGCTGCAGCGCGCCGGCTTGAGCAGCCCGGCCAGTCTGTTGATCGGCTTCGCGCCGCTGGTGGCGTTCCTGCTCGCCTTCACCGCGGTGGCGATGGATCGCGAACGCGGCACTTTGCGCTTGGCCTTGGGCGCGGCGCTGCGGCCGCGCGAAATCGTCGCCAGCAAGGCCGCCGCGATCTGGCTGGCCTTGGTCTGGGTGTTGGTGGTGCCGGTGACCGCGGTTGCGGCGATCGCCACCGCCGCGCTCGGCGCGCTGGACGCGACCGCGGCCTTGCGCCTGGTGCTGTGGGCGGCGGCGATGGCAGTGTACCTGGGTGTGCTGACCGCGCTCGGCCTGGCCGTGTCGATGCTCGCCGGCAGCGTGCGCGGCGCGCTGGCGGTGTTGTTCGGCCTGTGGATCGCCTTCGGCCTGGCGCTGCCGCGCTGGGCCAACAGTGCGGTGGAAAGCGCGCAGCCGCTGCCGTCGACGCAGACGGTCAAGCAGCAATTGCTGGACGAAGCGCCGTCGTACTGGACCGCCGAGGACGCGAAGAAACATCAGGCCACGCTGCTGGCCAAGTACGGCGCCAAGGACCCGGCCGATCTGCGCGTGGACCTGCGCGGCGCCGAGCTGGATCTGAGCGAGCGCCACTCGCACGAAGTGTTCGACCGCGTGCTCGGCGGTTTCTACGATCGCGTTGTCGCCCAGGATCGCGCCTACGCCATGCTCGGCTGGCTGTCGCCGACCGCGGCCATGCAGAGCCTGTCGCCGATGCTGGCCGGCAGCGACTTCGTCCATCACCGCCGTTTCATCGACGGCGCCGAGCGTTACCGGCGCGCGCTGGTCAATCGCATGAATCAGGACGTGATGGCGCATCCGACCGGCGAGGGCGGCGCCAAGCACACCAACGATGCGTCGCTGTGGGCGCAGATTCCCGAATTCCATCATCCCGCGCCGTCGCTGAGCGCGAACTGGCGCCACACCGCGCCGGCCGCGGCCGCGCTGCTGGCGTGGTCGCTGGCGGCACTGGCCTTGCTGGCGTTGGCGGCAAGGAGGCTGCGGCCATGAGCGCGATCGCATTGGAAACCAACTACGTTGCCGCACCCGCGCGCGTCGGCTTCGCCACCCTGCTGGCCTGGGAACTGCGCCACGTCGGCCGCAGCCGGCTGCTGTGGACGGTGATCGGCCTGCTGGCTGCGGCGATGCTGTGGGGCGCTTACAGCGGCGCGGCGCTGCATCGCGCCCAGGACGCGGCGATCGAACGCAGCCGCGCCAGCGACGCGCAATGGATGCGGCAGATCCGCGAACGCGCGCAGCGTTACGCCGAGCCGGCGCCGGCTTCGGTGCCGTATTGGCAGGACCCAACCGATATCGCCGGCTTCAGCCGCTACTTCCTGCGCGCGCACAGCTACAAGCCGAACCTGCCGCTGTCGCCGCTGGCGGTGGGCGGCAGCGATCTGATGCCGAGCCGTCTGCCGGTGAAACTGGAAACGCCGTTCGGCGTCGAGCCGGCCTACGATTTCGAGAATCCGCGCGGACTCGGCCTGGGCCGGTTCGATCTGGGCTTCGTGCTGGTGTATCTGCTACCGATCGCGGTGATCGTGTTGATCGGCCTGTTGTCCACTTTCGAGCGCGATCACGGCATGTTGCGCCTGATCGCCGCGCAGCGGGTCGGCCCGCGCGCATGGCTGGGCGCGCGCGTGGCGGCGATCGTCGCGTGGCTGATGCCGGCGACGCTGGCGCTGCTGTGTCTGTCGTTGTCGGTCGCCGGCGCGAATCTGTCCGCGGCGATTCCCGAACTGTTCGCGTCGGCGGCTCTGGTGGTGGCCTACCTGTCGTTCTGGGCCGCGCTGGGCTTCGTCGTGGTGTCCGCGTGGTCCGGCGCCGCCGGCGCGATCAGCCTGATGAGCGCGTTGTGGGCCTTGCTCGCGATCGGCCTGCCCTTGCTCGGCAGCGCGCTGTCGCAGCGGGTCGGCGATGCGCCCACGCCGGTGGCCTATGTCGATGCGACGCGACGCGCCAACGACGCCATCGCCGCCGAGCGCGATGCCATCGTCGGCGCGATGTTCCGCGCCCGCGCCGATCTGGCGCCGGCCATCGACAAGGTCGCCAGCATCGACTACGCCACCCGCATGAGTTTCCTCGCGCCGGAAACCGAGCGCCGCCTGCAGCCCTTGCAGCGTCGCCAGGAGCACGCGCGCGATCTGCGCGAAACGGTATCGGAGTGGGCCGGTTATCTGTCGCCGCCGCTGGGCATGGAGCAGGCGCTGTCGCTGCTGGCCGGCACCGACGCGCCGCGCCAGCGCCGATTCGAACACCAGACCCGCGTTTATCAACTGCGCTTGCGCGAATGGTTCTATCCGCGCATCCAACGCCAGATCGCCCTGCCCACGCCACGGCCGATCGCCAACAGCTACGGGCGGATGAACTTCAACGAGTATGCGGACATCCCCGTGTACACCGGCGCCGAGCTGCCGCCGCTGGCGCGCGCGGCCGGCGTCGCGCCGATGGCGGCATGGTTGCTGTTGTTGGCCGCCGGCTTGTGCGCGCTCGCCCTGCATCGCCTGCGCCGCTGGCCGACGGAGCTTTGAGCGATGAAACGCGCGAGCCTCGCATGGACCCTGGGCTGCGGCCTGGCCGCTTTCGCCGCCGCCGCCGATGCGCAGCGCGCCGGCGACAACGCCGTGACCGCGGCTGAGGACGCGTTCGGCGCGACCTTGGGCAATGAAACCATCGGCCTGTACAGCAGCAAGCAGGTGCGCGGCTTCTCGCCGGTGGACGCCGGCAACGTGCGCATGGACGGCATCTATTTCGATCGCCAGGGCACGGTGCCGCCGGCCCTGGTGGAAGGTTCGACCATCCGCGTCGGATTGTCGGCGCTGAACTATCCGTTCCCGGCGCCGACCGGTATCGTCGATTACCGCCTGAAGAAAGCCGGCGACGAACGCGTGCTGAGCCTGCTCGGCGCGATCAACGCCTACGGCGCGCCGGCGCTGGAGTTCGACGCCAAGCTGCCGATCGTGGACGGCCGCTTCGGCATCGCCGCCAACATCGCCCTGGCGCGCGAGGAGTATTACGACGGCGCCGACGCGCGCTATGTCCGCGCCGGATTCGTGCCGCGCTGGCGGCCGACGGACAACATCGAGATACTGCCGTTCTGGAGCATCTCGCGCGGCCGCGACGAAGAAGTCGCGCCGACCATCATCACCGCCGGGCCGTACCGGCCGCCGCGGATCGAGCGCCGCCGTCATTTCGGCCAGGCGTGGTCGGACAACGAATACGACAGCCGCAACTACGGCGTGCTCGGCAAGGCCCGGCTGGGCGGCGACTGGGCGCTGGCCGGCGGCGTGTTCCGTTCGATCAACAACCAGCCCAGCGGTTTCGCCGAGTTGTTCACCGACACTCGTGCGGACGGCATGACGCGCGAGAAAGTCATCGCCGATCCGCGCCAGCGCTACGCCTCCACCAGCGGCGAGTTGCGCCTGAGTCGCAGTTTCCGCGAAGGCCCGCGCCTGCACGTGCTGCAAGTGGCCGTGCGCGGACGCGGGCTGGACAGCGAGTACGGCGGTTCGGCGCCGGCGATCGACTACGGCTGGCGGCCTCTGGGCGAACCGCGGCCGGTGCCGCCGCCGTCGTTCGATTTCGGCCCGCGCACCCGCGATCACGTCGAGCAATGGACCGGCGGGCTGGCGTATGAAGGGCGCTGGCGCGATGTCGGCGAACTGAGCCTGGGCATCCAGCGCAGCCGCTATCGAAAACACGTGGATCAACCGGGTCTGGCGCGCACCAGCAGCCGCGACGATCCCTGGCTGCCCAACGCCACCGCTTCGGTGTATCTGAGCAAGACGCTGGCGTTGTATGCCGGCCACACGCGCGGGCTGGAGGAAACCGGGATCGCGCCGGACGATGCCGCCAACCGCAATCAGGCGCTGCCGGCGATCCGCACCCGCCAGACCGATGCCGGCGTGCGCTGGTCGCTGAGCCAGGACCTGAAACTGGTCGCCGGCGCCTTCGACGTGCGCAAGCCGTACTTCACCACCGACGAGCGCAACGTCTACGGCGCGATCGGCGAAGTGCGCCATCGCGGCGTCGAGCTGAGCCTGAGCGGCAAGCCGGCCGAGCACTGGAGTCTGGTCGCCGGCGCGGTGCTGATGCATCCGCGCGTCAGCGGCGAAGCGGTGCGGCTGGGCCGCGTCGGCGATCGTCCGATTGGCCAGACCGAGCGCGTCCTGCGCAGCGATGTCGAATACCGGCCGCCGCTGCTGCCGGGCTGGTCGTTCGATGTGTCGATGAGCCATTACGGCGAACGCGTCGCCTCGCGCGACGGTTTCAATCGCGTTCCGGCCTACACGCTGGTGGATGTCGGCGCGCGTTATCGCTTCAAGCTCGGCACCGCGCCGGCGACCTTGCGCCTGTTGGTGGCGAATGCCGGCGACACGTTTACTTGGAACATCTACGGCAACAATAGTTTCGGCCTGATCGACGGGCGGCGCTATGTGGCGCAGCTCGCGGTGGATTTCGACGGCTGAGTCCGAAGCGCAACGGGGAGACGCGGCCATGCTGCGGCAGGATCGAATGGGGATTTCGAATAGCAGTGCGGCGCCCACGGCGCGCGACGCGTTGTTCTCGGCCGCGCAATCGGCGAGCGCGCGCACGGTGTACAGCGGCGTGTGTCACGGGACCTTGGGCGAGTTGTGGCAAGGCCCGTGCGAGCAGGACGGCGAACTGCATATCGGCCTGATCTCGCTGCCGGTGCGCAAGTACAGCTGGATGCACTATCTGCCCGGCGAAGACGGCGAAGACGGCGCCGATCTGGCCGGCAAGGACAAATGCCGGCGCGCGATCGACTTGTATCTGCAGCATCACGGCAAAAGCCTGCCGCCGGGGCGCTGGAGCCACGATTCCGAATTGCCGCTGGGTAAAGGCATGGCCAGTTCCACCGCCGATCTGGTCGCGACCATCCGCTGCCTGGACCGCGTCTTCGGCCTCGACACGCCGGTGCCGATAGTGGCCGATCTGCTGCGCGGCATCGAGCGCTCCGACAGCGTGTTCCTGGATCGCTACGCGCTGTACCTCAGCGGCCGCCAGCAGATCGTGCGCAGCTTCGATACGTCGCCGCGCTTGCATGCCTGCTACATCGACGAAGGCGGCACGGTGGAGACCGAGAAGCTCGCCGATCCGCTGCTGCGCCACTACCAGCGCCATCTGCCGTCGTACCGCCGCGGTTTGCAGCAGGCCATCGAGGCCTTCGACGGCGGCGATGCGGCGGCGATCTGCGAATGCGCCACGCACAGCGCGCAACTGGCGCAGTGGGTGACGCCGAAGGCGCATTTCGAAGCGCTGGCGCAGCGCCGGCGCGAACTCGGCGCCGACGGCATCGTCGTCGCCCATACCGGCAGCCTGCTCGGTTATCTGTTCGTGTCGCGTCCGGACGCGGCGCGCATGAGCGAGCTGTCGTCCTTCTTCCGCGGACTGGGTCGCCAGTGCCGCTTCGCCGAGACGGGGTTGTGATGGCGCGCGCGACGAGTCCTGTGCATACGCATATCGCCGATGCGATCAAGGCGCCGGATCTGGTGCGCCTGGGCGAGAACTTGTTCGTCGCCCGCTTCGAAACCATGAAGGTGTATTCGACCCTGGTCGCGGTCGAGCGCCTGCTGGCCAGTGGCCGCATCCGCGCGGGCGCGACGCTGATGGACAGTTCCAGCGGCATCTACGCCTACGCGCTGGCGCTGGCCTGCCACAAGTTCGGATTGCGCTGTCACATCGTCGGCTCGAAGACGGTGGACAAGACCTTGATGGTGCAGCTGCGGATTCTCGGCGCGACCATCGAGCAGGTCGAGCCGCAGGCGACCTTGAAGATGGATCAGAGCCTGCGCGTGGCGCGCATCCGCGAACTGCTCGCGGCCGATCCGGAGGTGCACTGGATGCAGCAGTACCACGACGATATCCACTACCACGGCTACCAGCCGGTCGCCGAGCAGATCCGCGACGCGGTCGGCGCCGGGCCGTTGAGTGTGGTCGGCGGCGTCGGCTCGGGTTGTTCCACCGGCGGGCTGGCCTGCGCCCTTCGCGAAGACGATGCGTCGCTGCAGCTGATCGGCGTGCAGCCCTTCGGCAGCATGACCTTCGGCTGCGAACACATCGAAGATCCCGGCATCATCATCGCCGGCATCGGCAGCTCGATTCCGTTCCGCAACGTGCGCCACGATCTGTACGACCAGGTGCACTGGGTCAGCTTCGACTACGGCCTGTCCGGTTCGGTCGCGCTGCTGCGCGAGCACGCGGTGTTCGCCGGCCTGTCCACCGGCTGCTGTTATCTGGTCGCGCAACGCGAAGCGCGCCTGCATCCCGAACGCAAGGTGATCTTCCTGGCCGCCGACACCGGCCATCGCTACGTCGAGGGCGTGTTCGCCCATTACGAACAGGCGCTGGACCCGCGCGCGCTGCATCCCACGCCGATCGCATCGCTCGACGAACTGGCCCTGCCGTGGTCGGCGATGGCCTGGAACCGCGCCGGCTTCGATCCCACTCCCGATTCCGCCGACACGCGCGCGCCGCACAGCGCGGCGGTCGCGGCGCACTGAACTTAGCACTCCAAAGGACTTCCCCATGGCGCATCTGTTGATGATCGAAAGCTGGGTCGGCGGCACCGGCCGCATCTTCCCGCCCGCGATCGCCCGGCTCGGGCACCGCTACACCTTCGTCACCCGCAATCGTGGCCATTACCAGGACCCACGTTCGCGCGAAATCCACCCGGTGATCGAACACGCCGATCACGTGCTGAGCTTCGACACCAACGAGGTTCCCGCGCTGATCGACTTCCTGCGCGCGCAGCACGCGGTGCTGAAGTTCGACGGCGTGGTGACGATCTGCGATTACTACATCGGCACCGTCGCCGAGGTCGCGCAGGCGCTGGATCTGCCGCAGGCGTTCTCGGCCAATGTGGTGATGGAGCGGCGCAAGGATCAGGTGCGCGAGGCGATCGAACGCGCCGGCCTGCCCAATCCGAAATTCGCCGTGACCTCCGGCTGGGACGACACCCGCGCGCAGGCGGCGCGGATCGGCTATCCGCTGATCGCAAAACCCACCGATCTGGCGTCGAGCGCGTTCGTCCGGCTGGTACACGACGAAGAAGAACTGTGCACCGCCTTCGACGCGCTGGAACAGTTCCCGCGCAACTTCCGCGAGCAGGAACGGGTGCCGCTGCTGTTGCTGGAGGAGTACATGCGCGGCGAAGAGGTCAGCGTCGAGGCCTGCACCTATCGCGGCCGGACCACGATCATCGGCATCACCGACAAGAGCCTGACCGGGTTTCCGTACTTCATCGAAGACGGGCATATGTTCCCGGCCAAACTCGACGCCGGCATCGCCGCGCAGATCGAAACGCTGGTGCGCGGCGCCCTGGATGCGGTCGGCCACGATCACGGCATCAGCCACACCGAGGTCAAGCTGACCGCCGACGGCCCGCGCATCGTCGAAATCAATCCGCGCCCGGGCGGCAACTACATCGCCGAACTGATCCAGCGCGTGACCGGCATCGATCTTCTCGACGCGCAGATCGAACTCGCCCTTGGGCGCGAACCGGACCTGCGCCGCCGCGACACCGGCATCGCCAGCGCGGCGATCAAATTCCTGGTGCCGCCGCGCGCCGGCCACGTCGTGGCGATGGAAGGCGCGCAGACCCTGGAGAGCGATCCGAACATCGAACGCTGGAGCATGGCCGCGGTCGCCGGCAGCGACGTCGCCGCGCCGATCGACAACGCCTGCTACATCGGCCACGTGATCGCCAGCGATGGCGAGGGCCAACAAGCGCGCGACTACGCCGAACGCGCACTGGCGCGAGTAACCCTGACCTACGCCGAAGCCCCAACCCCCGCCATCTCCAGCGCCGCCTAACCCCCTCAAGCCCCCGCAATGCATTCCCCCCTTTGAAAAAGGGGGTTAGGGGGGATTCGCTCTTGCTCTTGCTCCCGCTCCCCAGCACCACACCACCGAGACCAACACCATGCCCTCCACCCCCCTGACCAGCGTCGCCGACCTCACCGCCGCCGTCCTCCGCGGCGACTACGGCCCCGATCCCGAGACCCTGCACGCCGTCGGCGCCTTCTGGGTCCGCCAAAGCACCCAGTTCCCCGGCACCGACACCAAGTACCGCAACTACTACCTGGTGCTGCGGGTGGAATCGGGCTTCGGCGGCTGCTGTGTGGAGCGCGACCAACTCGATTCGGTGATCGCGGAAGAACTCTCCGGCAGCAGCGTCGCCCAGCTGCTGCGCGACGAACGCACGCCGGTGCGCATCGCCGCGCTGGACGCCTACCTGTCGCTGACCCGTCCGCATCGCGAAGCCGCGCAGGCGCAGGTGTTCATGCTCCCGCACGGCACCCCGCTGCAGCGCGCGAAGGCGCGCGACCAAGCCATCGCCGGCTTGCTGGACATCGCTCCGGGCATGCGCGTGGGCCTGATCGGCGTGGTCAATCCGCTGGTGGACGCCATCCGCGCGCACGGCGGCATCTGCCTGCCCTGCGACTTCAATATGCAACGCACCGCCGACGGCACCGAGGTCGCGCGCGAGATGGCGCCGGTGTTGGCGCAGGCCGATCTGGTCATCGCCACCGGTATGACCCTGAGCAACGGCTCGTTCGACGAAATCCTCGCCGCGGTGCGCCTGCGCGACATTCCGCTGATCGTCTACGCGCAGACCGGCAGCGCGATCGTGCCGCAATTCCTGGGCCACGGCGTGGCCGCGGTGTCGGCCGAACCGTTTCCGTTCTCGCAGTTCAGCGCCGACCCGACGCCGATCCATCTGTATCGCGACGCCGGCGCCGACGCGCGCGCGGCGGCCTGAGCCGAGCCGATGTCGATCGAGCAGGCGAGCGCAAGCACGCAACTGAGCGAGGCCGCGCGCCGGCGCGGACTCAACGGTTTGCTGGTCTACACCTTCTTCATGGTGACCGGCTTCGCCATGCTGATGCCGCTGGTCGCGGTGCATTACGTCAACGACGTCGGCCTGGCCGCGGCCGCGGTCGGCCTGGCGCTGGCGGTGCGGCAGTTGACCCAGCAAGGCCTCGCATTGCTAGGCGGCGTGCTTTCCGATCGCTTCGGGGCGCGGCGGATGATCTGCCTGGGCGTGCTGCTGCGCGCGGCCGGTTTCGCCAGCCTCGCCTTCGCCGCCGATCTGCCCGTGCTGCTGGCGGCGATGGTGTTGTCGGCGCTGGGCGGGGCGATGTTCGAAGCGCCGTATCAGGCCTCGATCGCCGCGCTCACCGACGAAGGCAGCCGGCCGCGTTACTACGCGATCAGCAACTGGGTCAGCGGCGTGGCTACGACCCTGGGCCCGTTGCTCGGCGTGGCTTTGCTGCATTTCGATTTCCGCATCGTGTGCCTGACCGCGGCGGCGTGCTTCGCGCTGAACTTTCTGATCGCGCTGCGTTTGTTGCCGCAGGTCGAGATGCCGCCGCAACCGCCGCCGCTGCGGCACGGCCTGGATCTGGTGCGCGGCAATCGGCCGTTTATCCGCCTGGTCGGGTTGATGATGCTGTACTGGTTCGTCGCGGTGCAGATCAACATCAGCTTCCCGTTGTTGGCGCAGCGCCTGACCGGCAGCGTCGATAGCGTCGGCGCGATGTTCGCGCTCAGCGCCGGCCTCACGGTGGCCTTGCAGTACGGCCTGGTGCGCTGGTTGGAAAAGCATCTGAGCAGCGCGCAGGTGCTGGTGCTGGGCGTAACGGTGATGTCGCTGGCCGCGGGCGCGATCGGTTTCGTCGCGGATTTCGCCGGCTTCCTGGTCTGCGTCGCGGGTTTCTCGATCGGCGCGCTGATGACCCGGCCGACGCAACAGACCTTGATCGCCGGGCTCGCCGATCCGCGCGCGCTCGGCACTTTTCTAGGCGTGAGTTCCTTGAGCCTCGCCGTCGGCGGCGGCATCGGCAACATCGCCGGCGGCTGGTTGATCGATCTGTCGGCGGCGCGGCAATGGCCGTGGTTGCCGTGGTCGGTGTTCTGCCTCGTCGGCCTGCTCAGCGCCGCCGGCCTGCACTGGGCGACCCGCGCGCGCGGGCGCATCGAGGCCGCCGCCGCGCACTCCTGATCTTTTCCCCGTTGCTTTAGTTGCCCTCTCCTGGACTCCGGCAAGGGAGAGGGTTTTTTTTGCCGACGGGCCCCTCGGGCCGATGCGTGTCGTCGTTCATTCACCCTTGTGCGCGAAGCTGCCGCCTTCGTGGAGCTTGAAGAACTTCTCCCCTCGGGTCTTGCGCCCGACCGCCTGCTCGTAGGCTTCCCTGACTTCGTCGGGTTGACCGGCCTGAAAGAAGAAGTCCTGCAGCATGCCGCCGAGGATCGGATGGTGTTCCAGCTCTGCGAGGGGAACCCCGTTGAGCATTTCTTCCCGGCATACCGACGGCAACACGACATTGCGGTTGAGCGCCGGATCGCGGATCGTGCCTTTCAGTTCGCGCCCTTCCTGCAAGGCTTCCAGTTGTTCGAAGAAGCGAAGGCGCATCATCACCACACCCTTGTCGCTGCGCCCGAGCCGCTCGCGGGTACGATCCGCGATGGCGCCCTGTCCCACCCAGGCGACGAAGTCCTGATTGTCCACGTGACTGGTGATCCAGCGCCCGGTCGCGGGGTCCTTGATCGGCCCATGCCACGACGGAATGCGTTCCTGCACGAACGGTTCGCGCTCCTTGGGGATCTTGCTCAGCACCCACAACACGCTCAGCGTGTTGTGGTCGTCGATAGGCACGCGCCATTCGAAGTGGTGCCCCAGATAGAAGCCGTTCGGCCACAATGCGACGCGGCCGATGGTCCACATCGGGCTGTCCTCGGATTCGCCTTCGCGCAGGCGCTTGTAGACGAAACCGTATTCGAATTCCTCGAACTCCACTTTCACGTGGGTCGGCACGTAGGGGCCGTGGTCGCCGCGCAGGCGTACGTTCCAGTTGTTGTGCATCCATTCGAAGTGCACCGGATCGATCGAATTCTCCTGGCATTGGAACCAGTTGCACGGCACCTCGGAGAACACCGCCTGGGCGAAGCCGTTCGGGGCGTTGAAGAGATCCCAATCCGGCAGTTCAGGGGCGGGGGCCGGTCCCAGGTAGGCCCATAGCAATCCCGCCTTCTCGCGGACCGGATAGGCTTTGACGCGCGTGTTCCGTCGCAGCGTGCCCGCAGGATCCTGCATGTCTTCGTAGGGCTGCGCGAGGCATCGTCCGCCGTGGTCGTATTGCCAGCCGTGATAGTTGCATCGCAGTCCTTCCGGCTCTACGTAGCCGTAGGACAGGTCCGCGCCGCGGTGGGGGCAGTGACGGTCCAGCAGGCCGTAGCGTCCGCCCAGATCCTTGTACAACACCAGATCCTCGCCAAACAGCCTCACCGCCTTGACCGGCATGCGTTCGAACTCGCTCGTCCCCGCCACCGGATGCCAGTAGCGCCGCAGCAATTCGCCCATGGGCTTGCCGGGCCCGACTTCGGTCAGCAACCGGTTCTTCTCTTCGCTGAGCATTCGCGGTTCACCTCATTGTTTCGGGCATGTCGGACACATCGAAGCGTCGCGGTCCAATGGCCGGTAAAGCCGGACGATTTCCCACAGATCCATGCCGGGCGCGGAACCGAGCAATGCTTGACGCATCAGTTCCCTCACCGTCGAGGTTATCGGCAACGCCGCCTGGGTCCGGCTGCCGTGACAGGTCACCGCGTCTATGTCCTTGAGCATGGTGGTCAGCGCGCCGGTCTTCGCCGCCGAGGGATGCAACATGCGCGCGGCGAATATCTGCAACAACCGCGAATCGGCCAGTCCGCCGCCCAGCGCCTCGGGCAGGCGCTGCGCATCGATGCCGCTGCATTCGGCCAGGCCGATCGCCTCGGCCACGGCCAACACGCCGGCCGCCACGATGATCTGGTTGCACAGCTTCGCGACCTGCCCGCTGCCGCACGGTCCCATGTGGGTGACGCGCGAGGCATAAGCGGCCAGCAGCGGGCGCAGCTCGTCGACGGCGTCGGCCGAACCTCCGGCCATGATCGCCAGCGTGCCCGCTTCCGCGCCGGGCACGCCGCCGGATACCGGCGCGTCCACCCATTGCGCACCGCAAGCGTGTTGCAACCGCTGCGCGAAGCTCTGGGTGCGATCGGGCGGAATGCTGGAGTGATCGACAATCAGGCGGACAGCTCCCGCCTGTGCGAGGCCGTCGCGACCGAACACCACCGTCCCCACCGCGGTGTCGTCGAGCAGGCACAGGCACACCACCTCGCATTGCGTCGCGACCTCCAGCGGCGAAGCCGCCATGACCGCTCCCGCCGCCACCAGGGCCGCGCATTTGTCCGACGTGCGATTCCACACGTGGACTTCGTGGCCGGCGGCCAGCAGACGGCGCGCCATCGGCGCGCCCATGAATCCGGTTCCGCAAAATCCTATGCGCATCGTGTCGGCCCTCCGTTCGGATCGCTGCCCTGCGCCGAGCCTGGGTTCCGATCCAGCCACGCAGGCGGGCATGAGCCGCGCGGAACGAGCACGGTACGGTAATGACCCGGCGTGCGGCTCATCCGCACCTGCTCGGTAACTCCCTGGTAGAGGCCGCAGGGCGTCTGCGCCGAAAACAGTTCCGGCTCGCGATAGGCATGATCGGAGGTGGAACCCGCGGTCGCCTGCGCATACGGCTTGTCGAAAGTTCCCAGACTGTGAATCCACATCGCGACCCGCGCGAGCGATACGTGCACCCGGTAGCTGCCGCCTTCGAGCGCCCGTCGCGCCAACGCGGCGGCGACGCCCAGTTCGGTCAGCCAGGCCACGAGATAATCGTTGACGACGAAAATCTCCGGCAGCCTGGGCGCGCCCGGCTCGCCTTCCAGCGCGAGAATGCCGGTGGCCGCGCCGGCGGCCTGATCGAAACCGATGCGATCGCGCCAGGGCCCATGCCGCCCGTACAGCGAAATCGAGGCATGCACGATGCCCGGCCGCAGCTCGGCGGCCTGCTCGGCTTCCAGACCGTAGCGCGCCAATCGCCCGGGCCGGCGATTGGCGAAAAATACATCCGCGTCGCGGAGCAAGGTGGTGAACCGATTCAATTCCGCCGGATCGTCGATATCGATCGTGGCCGAGCGCACGCCGACGTTGGCCGTGCAGTACATCAGATCGAACTCGAAGTCGCCCGGCCGCCAGACATTGAGTACGTCCGCGCCATGCAGCGCAAGCGCGCGCCCGAGCGCGGCGCCCGCGATCACATGCCCGAGCCCCAGCGCGCGTATCCCATCCAGCGGTTGCTCGCCACTGGACGGCAGAGGCTCGGGCGTGCTGTCGCCGATCTTCTCTATCTCGATCAGCGGCTGCTGCGCCAGAAGGCGCCCCTGTTCGAGCGAAAGGAACTCGTCGATGGTGCGCACCACGGTCAACTGCAGACCCTGTTCGGCCGCCACTTGCTCAAGCGGCTCGGCGTTCCATGCGCCGATGGCGCGCGCGATCGCGTCCACATCGTCGGTGCAGCCGAGAAAGCGCAAGGCGCCCGTCTTCAGGCGCGGATAGATGTTCAGCGCCAGAACATGCCGCCCGTCGCGGGTCCGGTAGAAGTGGCGCGGCATGAAAGGGCAGGCCGGATCCGACGGCATGCCGGGCGGATAGCCGTTCAGCAGCTCCCAGCGTTTCTCGTAAAACGGCGACAGCCGGCGCAAGGCCCGCCCGAGATCGACGCCGATGTTCTGGCGCTCGCCGGTACGCATCCGCCACAACCGCGCCATCGCCACCGACTTGGCCACCAGACCGATGGCCGCGGCCGAAGCCAGCCGGAACACGCTCGGAACCACCGGGTCGCGGCCGAAGAAATCGATGCGTCCGCCGCAGTCCGCGCCGCACAAGCCGACGCCGTTAAGTACCCGCTCCAGTTCGGCGTGGATATCGAAACCATCGCCCGCGGTCGCCGGACGCCCCCGGGCCGCACGAATTCGCTCTGCCAGCATCTGGTCTACTCCCTGCGCATCAGTCGAACGCCACGTTCAACCGGTTCAGCGAACGCACGGACAGGTTGTCCTGCCAGTCCGCCTCGCCGTCGGTCCACCGCAACCGCTGCACCCGCTGCAGCAGCGAGGCGAACAGCATCTGCGCCTCGAGCTGAGCCAGCGTATTGCCCGGACAAAGATGGATGGAATGGCCGAACGCCAGGTGGTCGCGGGTGTCGCGGCGGATGTCGAAGCGGTCGGGATCGGCGAACTTGAGCTCGTCGCGATTGGCCGAGCCGGCGCTCAGGAACATCAGGTCGCCGGCGCGGATGCAATGGCCGCCCAGTTCGAAATCTTCCAATGCCATCCGCGACAGGCGCTGGACCGGGCTTTCGTAGCGCAGCATCTCGCCGACCGCGGTCTTCATCAGCGCCGGATCCGCGCGCAGCGCACGCAGCTGGTCGGGACGTTGCAGCAACAGCAGCAGGCCGTTGCCGACCAGATTGGTGGTGGTCTCGAAACCGGCGAACACCATCATCAGGCAGGTCGCCAGGATTTCGTCCTCGCTCATCACATCGCCGCGCTCCTCCGCCGCGATGAGGCCGCTGATCAGATCCTGGCGCGGCTGCCTGCGCCGCTCGTTCAATACGCCGCGCAGGTATTCGGTGGTGTCCGCGATGCTTCGCATGGCGATTCCCCCCTTCTCCACATACAGATGCGGAGGGCAGCCGAAGAAGTTCACGATGTCCACGGCGCAGGCCTTCAGCAGGTTTCTCGCCTCGACCGGCGCGCCGATGATTTCCGACACCACGTAGAGCGGAAACGGCAGGGCGAGATCGGCGATGGCGTCCATGCCGCCGTTGGCCTGAGCGGCATCGAGCAGTTCGTCGATCAGCCGCTGGATGGTCGGCACGAAACTCCTGACGATCGCCGGCGTGATCGCCTTGTTGATCAGACTGCGCAACCGCGTGTGCTGCGGCCGTTCCATCATCAGCGGCCACATCGACAACGTGCGTTCGATCGGCCGGAAAGTTTCGCGCAGTTCCGCCGGCAGCTGCTGGATGCGCGGGACGATCCGGTTGGCGGAGATGCGCGGATCGTGCAGGCAGGTCATCACCTCCTCATAGGGCATGACCAGCCAGGCGTTGATCTGTTCGCTCCAGTAGACCGGCGCGTTCCTGCGCATGTCGGCATAGGTCGGATACGGATCGCTCCTGAATTTGGGCGAAAGCAGGTCGTAGCCGGTGTCGATACGGTGTTGGGCGATGAGTGTCACGGTGCAACCTCCTTCCTCGCGTCCAGTCGGGGGCGGACGCGCGGTCGTTTGAAGAATCGGGCGGATAACGACGTCGTCCCTCAGGCCGCCAATGCGCCGCGCAAGCGTGCGATTCCTTCGCGGATCCTGTCCCGCCCGACGGACGCGAAGCACAGGCGGAACGTGGCTTTGTCCGGCTTGTCGGGATAGAACAAGGAGCCCGGCAGAATGGCGACGGCGTGGTCGTGCGCGCGCAACGACAGACGGTCGGCGTCGGCCCGGTGTGCGTCCGCATCGGTCAGGCGCGACCACAGGAACAATCCGCCCGCGGGCCGCTGGAACGTCACATCGCCGCCGAGGTTGGTTTCCATGGCGTCTGCCATGGCCGATGCGCGTTCGGCATAGATGCGACGCGACTGCACCAGCATGGGCGCAAGGCGTCCCCGGCCGAGGTAATCCGCGGCCACCGCCTGGCTCAGCGCGTTGGAGTGCGTGTCGCTCAGCAGCTTGCATTTCTCGGCGGCGTCCAACAGCTCCGGCTTCGTGGTCGCCAGCCATCCCACGCGCAGCCCGGGACTGAGCACCTTGCTCAAGGTGCCGCAGTACACGACCCGGTCGGCCGCAAGACCATGCCGCTGCGCCAGCGCCAGCAGCGAAAGCGGCGGCGGGGCAGCGAAATACAATTCGCTGTAGGGATCGTCCTCGACCACGAACGCGCCGTGGCGTTCGGCCAGCTCCAACACCTTCAGCCGCCTTTCCAGACTCAACGTGCGGCCGCTTGGATTGCCGAAACTGGGAACCAGATACACCAGCTTGGGTTGGTGACGAATCAATTGCGCTTCCAGCGCCTCGATATCGACGCCGTCGTGATCGCCCGGCAAACCGATCACCTCGGCGCCATGAAGCCGGAAGCACTCGATCGCGGCGACGAAGGTCGGCGTTTCCACCAGCACCCGGTCGCCCGGGGTGAGCAGGACCTTGCCGGCGAGGTCCAACGCCTGTTGACCGCCGGAGGTCACCAGCAGGCGATCCGGATCGATCGTGATTTCCCGCACATCCATGTAGCAAGCCAGTTCACGCCGCAGCGCCGGCAATCCAAGGGCCAGGCCGTACTGCAAGGCGGCGAGCGGCGTGTCGGTCAGCACGCGATTCGTCGATTCCTGGATTCCCTCGACATCGAACAGTTCGCCGTCGGGCACGCCGCCGGCGAAGGAGATCATGTCCGGCCGTTGCAGCGCCTTGAAGATCTGCGGTGTACCGAAGGATTCGATTCGATAAAGTCGTTCGGCGAGCTCCATGAATTCCCTTCGATGCGTGGACCAAGAATCCTGAGACCATCGGCGTTGCCGCTATCGGATATTCGGATCGGCTTCCTGGTGAGCTCCTACGCTACCTACGACGCCACGCGTGCACATACCCCGAAATCAGGGGGGCGACGGACTCGATATGCCGCTATACGAGCCAGAACGCGGCCGCTTCGGTCAGGGCGAGACACAGACCCGGTGCTTCCTTCCCGGCGCTCATCGTCAGGCCGATGGCCAGGCACACCGCCTTGGTCCGCGGCGCCCGACTTGGAAGTTGAGACGCTGCGCGCCACCCCACCCTGGTTTCGGGGGATGCGCGACACATCGCCGCGAGCGTAGGTTGCGGCGCAGGGAAGTGATCGGCATCGCGAAGGGGGCCTGAGCGATCACACGAACGCAGTGTCCATGGCGGTGCGCAAGCGGCCGTTTGCGATCGTGCGCGCCGGGCGCAAAGCCCGCGACGAGCAGATCGGCCGAATTCGCTTGGGCTCCCGACGTCCATGCAACCGCCATGGCGGTCGGACCGGCCGACGCGCCGGCTCCGCCGACGTCGTGTTTGTTCTTGCAGTAACCGGCCGCTCAGCGCGAAACGGTCGTCGATTGCTGTTCCCGTGCTTGTGCGGGGCAGTCGCAGTTCGGAACCAGCTGTCCTGCGGCATCGGCCGTCGGACCACCCATCCGCGTCGGATATCGCCGTGTCGCCGACACGGCGCCAACCGCTTTATGGAGACAACGTCGTGAACAGTCGCAATTTCATCCTGGCCATTACGCCGCTGGCGTTGGCCTGCGCCCCGGTGTTCGCCGCTCAACGCGTCGAGCTGGTCAGTCAGGACCTGGGCAAGCTCAAGCAGCAATACAACAGCGTCACCGCGCAGAGCGGCGTTCCCGCCATGACCCACGCCCGTCATGCGCGCCTGCTTGGCCTGGATACCGAATCGCACCTGGTGCTGAAGACCCGCAAGACCGACCTCGGTGCCCGCAACTCCCGCTACAAGCAGACCTTCCGTGGCATCCCGATCTTCGGCGAGAGCGTCGTGGTGAGCGAAGACGCCGCCAGCGGCCAGGCCCGCGCCCTGTTCGGCCATAAGATCGCCGGCCTGGCCAGCGAAATCTCTTCCATCACGCCCAAGATCAGCAAGGCCGATGCCATCGGCGCCGGCAAGCGCGCCGCTCTGGGCGGCCGCACCCGCGTGCGCAACGCGCAGGCCGAGCTCAACATCTACGTGGACAGAAGCGGCCGCGCCAGCCTGGCCTATGTGGTTCAGTTCTTCGCCGACAGCCAGACCGGCGGCAACCCGACCTTGCCGAACGTGATCGTCGACGCCAACACCGGCCGCATCCTGGAACAGTGGGAAAACCTGCAACACGCCGACGGCACCGGCCCGGGCGGCAACGAGAAGACCGGCCAGTACGAGTACGGCACCGACTACGACTATCTCGATGTCACCCAGTCGGGCACGAGCTGTTCTCTGGAGAACGCCAACGTCAAGACCGTCGACCTGAACCACGCGAGTGGCGACATCGACGTCGACGCTTTCGCGGCGCATAAGTACACCTGCCCGCGCAATACGGTGAAGTCCATCAACGGCGCGTACTCGCCGCTGAACGACGCGCACTACTTCGGCGGCGTCGTGTTCAACATGTACCAGGCCTACATGGGGGCGGCCCCGCTCCCCGAAAAACTCAAGATGGCCGTGCATTACGGCACGAACTATGAGAACGCCTCGTACGATCGCCTCACCAACACCATGCTGTTCGGCGACGGCAAGGACAAGTTCTACCCGTTGACCGCTCTGGACGTGACCTCGCACGAGGTCTCGCACGGCTACACCAATCACAATTCGGGCCTGATCTACGACAAGTACGACTCCGGCGCCCTGAACGAAGCGTATTCCGACATCGCCGGCGAAGCGGCCGAGTACTACGTGAAGGGCAGCAACGACTTCCTGGTCGGTGCCGACATCATGAAGAGCGGCGTCGCGTTGCGTTACTTCGCCGAGCCGCGCAAGGACGGCAGGTCGCTGGACCACGTCAATCAGATGCCTGCCAAGGGCATCGACAATCACCAAAGCTCGGGCATCTACAACAAGGCGTTCTACACTCTGGCCACCACGCCGGGCTGGAACACCAAGACCGCGTTTCAGGTCTTCGCCCGCGCCAACCGCGACTATTGGACGGAAAACACCAGCTTCAACGCTGGCGGCGCCGGCGTGTTGCGTGCAGCTTGTGACATGGGCATGAAGGGTCAGGACGTCGTCAACGCCTTCAAGCCGGTCGGCATCGATCCGGGGCAGGTGGGCTCGCTGTGCAGCGACGCCACCAGCGCGCCGGCTGCGAACTTCACCTACACCGCGCAGGGCCAGATGGCCCGCTTCACCGACGGGTCCAAAGACCCGGACGGCAGCATCGTCTCGCGCAGCTGGGACTTCGGCGACGGCACCACCTCCACCGAGACCAACCCGGTCAAGCTGTATTCGGCGGCCGGCACTTATCGGGTCACGCTGACGGTGAAGGACAACCAGGGCCTGAGCCACTCCAGGTTCGACTACATCCTGCTCACGCCCAACGTACTGACCAACGGCGCGCCCTGGAACAACCTCTACGGCGGGGACCTGCCCTTCAGCATGAACGTTTATCAAGGCGCGCGCGACATTCGCATCGCCGCATCAGGCGGTACCGGCACTTACGATTTGTACGTGAAGCTGGGCGAGGCGCCGACCACCACCAGCTACACCTGCAGGTCCACCGGCGCCGGCGCGAAATCCTGTGTCATTGCTTCCGCGCCGAACGGGGGCAAAGTCTATGTGCTGCTCAAGGGCAGTTACTCGGGCGTGTCGCTGGTCGGCAGCTTCACGTATCCCTCCGATATCACCAAGATCGAGCGGCTGGCGATCCCGGACGCAGGAGAAGCCACAAGCACGCTTTCGGTCAGCCAGTCGCCCAGCGGAGACAAAATCAAATACTTTGCGTCGGTCAGCGTGAACATCGATCACACCTTCATCGGCGACCTGAAGGTCGATCTGATTTCGCCGACCGGCAAGGTGCAGACCGTCCACAACCGCACCGGCGGCAGCACCGACAATCTCAGGCTCGTGGACGTGCCGGTGAATATGCTGGGCGAGCCGACGAACGGCAATTGGAAACTGCGCATGAGCGACGGCAAGCTGCAGGACACCGGCGCATTGACGCGGTGGGAGCTCAAGTACCACTGAGCGCCTCGCGCAAAGCTCATCAGCCGCGCGCGTTCTCGTACCAGCCTGGCCCGGGTCGATCCCGGGCCGGGCTTTTCGCTGCTCGCAAGGGCCGCGTGGACGCCGGTCGGCGAGCGCGCCGAGAACTTCACGGCCTGATTCAAGACGGCAGGGCGGTATGGACCGACCAGTAAACAAGATCGTCATTCCCGCGAAAGCGGGAATCCAGTGACTTCAAAGGTTCTCGCACGAAAGTCGCTGGATTCCCGCTTTCGCGGGAATGACGAGCAAAAGCGAAAATCATCAAATCCGAAGGCATCACGCCGCCGCGCCTACTGCGGAATCGCCGGCAACTCATCGCAGCACTGCTTGAGGAACTCGCGCAGGCGTTGCACCAGCGGGCTCAACAAGCGGCGGTCGGGGCAGACCAGGTTCAAGGGCGCGTCTTCGCCGCGCCAGTCGCGGCACAGCACTTGCAACCGGCCGCTGAGCACTTCCTGCGAAACGTCGATCCAGGATTTGTACGCGATGCCATGCCCGGCCAGCGCCCATTGCTTGACCGCGTGGCCGTCGTCGGCGACGCGGTCGCCCTGCACGCGGATGGTGCGGTCGTCCTCGCCGCGGCGCAGGCGCCAGCGCTCGTGGATTTCGCCGCGGATCATCTGCCGCAGGCAATTGTGTTCGACCAACCGGTCCGGATGCTCCGGCGCGCCGTGGCGCGCGAGGTACTGCGGCGAGGCGCACAGCACGCGGCGGTTGTCCGGACGCAGCGGCAGCGCGATCAGGCTCGAATCCGGCGGCGGCCCGTAGCGCAGCGCGACATCCACCGGCTGCCGGTAGACGTCGGCGAAATAGTCCGACAGGTTCGCGCGCAACTGCACGTGCGGGTGTTCGGCGATGAAGCGGTCCAGCCACGGCAGGATCAGGCTGCGGCCCAGGTCGGACGGCATCGACAACTGCAGCTGGCCGCGCAGATCGGCCTTGTCGCCGTGCAGCGCCTGTTCGGCGTCGTCGATGGCGCGCAGCGCCTCGCGCGCATGGGCCAGGAACCGTTCGCCTTCCAGAGTCAGGCGCAGGCTGCGGGTGGAGCGCACGAACAACTGCGTGTGCAGTTCCGCCTCCAGCCGCTTGATGGTGGCGCTGGCCGCGGCCGGACTGATGTCCAGCGCCCTCGCCGCGGCCGACAGGCTGCCGGCGTCGGCCGCGCGCACGAACACGGTGAGGTCGGCGAAGGCCTTCATTTTCAACATCCGGGCGAAACAGAACCGGCTTATGCCGGGTTTTTCCGGGCCGCGCAAGCGCCCAGGCTGTGTCTATCGCCTCGCTGGAACCGTCTCATGCCCACCGCCATCGCTCATGCCGTCGATCGCGCCGTGGCGCCGATGTGGCATTTCGATCACCTCAATCTGCAGGGCCCGCCGGATTCGGCGCTGACGCGCCTGTTCGGCGAGGTGATGGGACTGCGGCAGGGCTTTCGCCCGCCGTTTCGGTCTCCGGGCCAGTGGCTGTATCGCGGCGATGAGGCCTGGCTGCATCTGGTGCAGCCGCGCGGCACGCGGGAAGGATCGCTGCGATTGGGTCACATCGCCTTCCGCACCGATGAGCCCGCCGCCTGCGTGCTCGACCGGCTGCGCGCCGCCGAGCTCGCGTTCGAGATCGAGGTCGTGCCCGAAACCGGCTGCGTGCAGTTCTTCGTCGCGCTCCCCGGTGGGTTGGTGATCGAACTCGATGCGCCGGCTTAGTTCACCCGGGCCGGCGCCGCCGGCCCGTTCGATGCGCACTTCTCCCCCCTCTCACAGGATTCACATCGCAATGAAAATTCCGACCCTGTTGTCGCTCGCCGCCGCGTTGTCGTGGTCGTGCGCGGCGTTCTGCGCGCATGCCGCCGATTCTGCCGTCGTCGCCGGCACGCAACCGCATCTGGAAGTGGTCGCCGCATCCGACGCGCGTCCGGGCAATGTCGCCGTCTCGGCCAAGGGGCGCGTGTTCGCCACCTTCCACGCATTGGGCAATCCGAAGATTCAGCTCGGCGAGGTCAAGGGCGGCCGCATCGTGCCGTATCCGAATCTGGCCTTGCAGAAGAACGGCGCCGCGCCCTCGGATGCGACCTTCGACGCCATGCTCGGTCTGAGCGTGGACCGGCGCGACCGGCTGTGGGTGATCGACATGGGCCTCAACCTCGGCAAGACCCGCTTGTGGGCCTTCGATCTGCGCAAGAACGCGGTGATCGAGAAGATCGAGTTGCCCCTTGGGGTCGCGCCCAAGGGCAGCTTCGTGCAGGACTTCGTCATCGACGAAAAGCGCGGCTGGGCCTATCTGGCCGACATCGCCGACCCGGGCATCATCGCGTTGAACCTGAAGACCGGAAAAGCGCGCCGTTTCGGCGGCCATGCCTCGCTGCAGGCGCAGGACATCGACATGGTGATCGACGGCCGCGTGATCCAGTTCAACGGCAAGCCGGCGCGCGTGGCGATCGATCCGATCACCTTGTCGGCCGATCGCGACACCCTGTACTTCGGTGCGATGAACGGTACGACTTGGTATCAGCTGCCGACGCGGCTGTTGCGCGAGGGCGCCGACGACGCCGCTATCGGCGCGGCGATCAAGCCCGCCGGCAAGAAGCCGATCAGCGACGGCGCCCTGACCGACGCGGCCGGCGCGCATTACTTCACCGACGTGCAGGCGCACGCGATCGTCCGCATCGACCGCGACGGCGCCGAGCATTCGCTGATTCGCGACCCGCGCCTGCAATGGCCGGACAACATCAGCTTCGGCCCGCGCGGCTGGATCTATGTCTCGGCCAATCAGCTCGACACCACGCCGAGCTTTACCGGCGGTGCGGATGAGGGCAAGCCGCCGTATTACCTGTATCGGTTTATGCCTCGTTGAGTGGTGGGGGCTAGCGCCGACGTAGCGGCGCGCTGCGGATGCTTTGCCCGTCACCTTGATTTGCCCTCTCCCGGAAGCCCGTAAGGGAGAGGGTTCTTTTCGGCGCATTTCAAGTGGCGAGTCATGCACCGCGCAGTGAAACCCTGACTATCAATACGGATTTAACGCGCGCCCCATGCACCCAAAGCATCCGGGCTTTGCGCCACGCGATCGGAATTCCCATAATCGAAGCGAGCGGAATTCAACACAGTTGCCATCGACGGCTCTGATCCGTAATTGAAGGGACACTCATGAACAAGTTTCAGATCATCGGCCTGCTGTCGGTCGCGGTGTTTTCCAGCGCCTGCCAAGGCGGCGGCGCCGCGTCGGATGCGGCCGCGAAACCTGCGACAGCTCCGGTTGCGCCGGCGAGTGCCGCTGCCCCCGCGATGAAACCCGCGGAACACAGCTTCGACGCGGCCGCGGTCGTGAAAGCCGGCGGCGTGGTCGCCGAATGCGGCGGTGCGCGCATGGCGTTGCAGTGCGCCGTGGCGTCGAAGGATTGCACTGCCAGCTCGTTGCGCTATGTGGATGCCCAGGGCAACGTCAGCGAAGCGGCCAAGCCGAAAGGGATGGAGTCCTACACCGCGGTCGGCGTGGGCTGCCTGACGGCCAAGGACGACAGCCATTACTTCGTAGTGAAGTACGGCGAACTGCCCTATGGCTGTGCGTTCTGCGAGTGGTTCCATCTTTACGACCGCAACGGCAAGGCGCTGACCCACAGCGATCCGCCGATCCTGACCGGCGAGGCCGCCGCGCCGGACGCGCAGGCGCCCAACAACCAGGAGTTCACCGCATTGCACCGCAAGCTCGGACTCGGCCGACCCAAGGTCGATGGCTTGCCGGTCGCTGAGCACTGAGTCACCCGTAGAACGCCATTGATCAAGGAGTGATGCATGGCCACAGTCCATGAAACGATGATCCAACCGGTCGGGCCGAAGTACCGCGACAGCCAGATCGAGCCGTGGAGCTATTACCGCGAGCCAATCGATCAGGCCGCGGGCCGGGCCGCGGGTAATTCGCATGTCTGGGGCGACGCCAGCCCCGAAGTGCAGTCGCAGGCCATCGATGCGCTGATCGCCGCGTCCGAACGCGCCGGGCTCAATCCGCGCCAGACCGCGCATGTGCTGGCGATCGCGCGGGCCGAGTCGGGCTTCAATCCCGATGCCGCCGCCGGCACCACGTCGGCCTATGGGCTGGGCCAGTTCGTGGACGATACCGGCAAGGCCTATGGCCTCAACGACGGCACCCGCGGAAATCTGGACAAGCAGGCCGATGCGCTGGTGTCGCACTACCTCGACAACGCCGCGTTGGCGAAGTCGCGCGGCGAGGGCGAGGATTTCGTCTACAAGTATCACCACGACGGCCCCGCGCGCGATTACGGCGGACTGGCCATCGGCAAGGACAAGGTGACGCCGTACATCGACGACTACGAGACGTTCGTGCGCGAGCACCAGCGCGAGCGCGGATTCGCCGCGCCGGAGCAACCCGCCGAACGCGCGTCTGGAACTCGACAGTCACGCGCGGCGGACGCCGACGGCGTGCTTCGCCAGGGCGAAAGCGGGCCTTCGGTGAAAGCATTGCAGGAACAGCTCAACCGGCTTGGCGTCACCGATGCCCAAGGACGGCCGCTGCAGGCCGACGGTGATTTCGGGCCGAGCACCCGGCAAGCGGTGGAAGCGTTCCAGCGTTCGCAACCGGGGCTGGATGCGGACGGCATCGCCGGGCGCGATACGCTCAATGCGTTGAAGTCGGCGCAGCCGCAGCAAGCCGCCGCGCAACCGGCGCCCGCCGCTGAGGCCGCGCCTGCGCCGTTGTTGTCCGATCGCGCGCATCCCGATAACGCGATGTATCGACAAGCCGTTGCCGGCCTGGAGAAACTGGGGCCGCAGGCCGGCTTCGCCGATCGTCAGGCGCTCGAGCGCGCGGCCGGGGTCCTGACTTATGAGGCGCGCGTCAGCGGTTTGAATCGCATCGACCACGTGGTTCAAAGCGCGGATGGATCGCGGCTGTTCGCGGTGCAGGGCGAGTTGCAGGACCCCGCGCATCACCGCGTGGTCGCGGACAAAGCGCAGGCCGTCGGGCAATCGGTGGAGCAGTCCACGCGGCAGTTGAGTCAGGACGCACCGTCGCCGGCGTCCCAATCTGCTGAGCAACAGACGCAGTCGGCGCGGCCGGTCATGGGCTGAGCGCGGCGCTTGGGCGCCGGCGGTCATGCTCGAAGGCATGGCCGCTCAGATCATCGGATGTTTCGGCAGCAGGACTGAACTTGTAGAGGATGCTCCGGGCGATTCGCATCCTGCGACCCAGCCGCCGAACTTATTCCCCACCCACAAACCCGAACTGCCGCCACGCCTCGAACACCACCACCGCGACGGTGTTGGACAGATTCAGGCTGCGATTGTCCGGACGCATCGGCAGGCGCAGGCGTTGTTCGGGCGGGATCGACTCCAGCACCTCCTGCGGCAGGCCGCGGGTTTCCGGGCCGAACACGAACGCATCGCCGGCGGCGTAATGCGGGGTGTCGAAGCGGGTGCGGCTGCGCGTGCTCAAGGCGAACAGGCGCGGCGCGGCGCCCTGCGTTTCGCCGATCGCGGCCAGCGCCGCGTCCAGGCTGTCGTGCACGCGCAGGCTGGCGTACTCGTGATAGTCCAGGCCGGCGCGCTTGAGCTGCTTGTCTTCCAAGGTGAAACCCAGCGGCGCGATCAGGTGCAGGCGGGCGCCGGTGTTCGCGCACAGGCGGATCACGTTGCCGGTGTTGGGCGGAATCTCGGGCTGGTAGAGGATGACGTTGAACATGCGCGCATTATGCGGCCTGGCCGCGGCGCGGTCCCCGCGCACGCGCTCGGGCCCGATGCCGGCGTTGCGCCTGGACGCCATGAACGCAGAAGCGCCCGGCCTCCCCCTGTGACCGCCGGCCCATGCCCGTCGCGGCGGCGGCGCCTAAGATGGCCGCTTTGGTCCGTCCGCGGACGCCTTACCTGCCGGAGTTGTCATGTCGAAGTCCCCGTCGTCCGCCCTCGCGCCGCGCCGCGCCCGTCCGCGCGTGGCCGCGCTCGCCCTGGCCCTGGGAGTCGCCCTGGTCGGCGGAGCGATCGCGCCGGCGGCGGCCGCGGCCAAGGACAACGCCAATGTCAGCATCGCCTTCGACGAATTCACCTTGCCCAACGGCCTGCGCGTGATCGTGCACACCGACCGCAAGGCGCCGATCGTCGCGGTCAACGTGTGGTACCACGTCGGCAGCAAGAACGAACAGCCCGGCCGCACCGGCTTCGCGCATCTGTTCGAACACTTGATGTTCCAGGGTTCGGAGAACTACAAGGGCGAGTTCTTCACGCCGTTCGAACTGGTCGGCACCACCGACCAGAACGGCACCACCAACGTCGATCGCACCAATTATTTCCAGAACGTGCCGACCACCGCGCTGGACATGGCGCTGTGGATGGAGTCCGACCGCATGGGCCACCTGCTCGGCGCGATCGATCAAAAGACCCTCGACGAACAGCGCGGCGTGGTCCAGAACGAGAAGCGCCAGGGCGAGAACCAGCCCTACGGCCGGCGCATCAGCGCCAGGCTGTATGAGGCGCTGTATCCGGCCGATCATCCCTACAGCTGGCAGACCATCGGCTCGATGGCCGACCTCGACGCGGCCTCGCTCGGCGACGTCAAGACCTGGTTCCGCAGCTGGTACGGCCCCAACAACGCGGTGCTGGTGCTGGCCGGCGATATCGACCTGAAGACGGCGAAGGAAAAGGCGCTGCGTTTCTTCGGCGACATTCCCGCCAGCGCGACTCTGCCCGACATGGCCACGCGCATTCCCAAGCGCGATCGCGACACGGAAGAAACCATTCCCGACCGCGTGCCGCAGGCGCGCGTGTACCGCGGCTGGCCGGTCGCCCAATACGGCGCGGCCGACGGCACCGACCTGCAGTTGTTCGCGCAGGTACTCGGCGGCAGCGCGGCCTCGCGCCTGGATGCGCGCCTGGTCCACGCCGACCGGATCGCCGACAGCGCCAGCGTGTCGATCAACGATGCCGAAATCAGCGGCACCCTGGTGGTCGTGGCCAACGTCAAGCAAGGCGTGGACCCGGCGAAAGTGCGCGCGGCCATCGATGAGGAAATCAAGCGCCTGATCGCGCAGGGCCCGAGCGCGCAGGAGCTGGAACAGGCCAAGACCGCCACCCGCGCCGAGTTCGTGCGCGGGGTGGAGCGCATCGGCGGATTCGGCGGCAAGTCCGACGTGCTGGCGCGTTGCGCGGTGTTCCTCGGCAAGGCCGATTGCTATCGCGACGAACTCAAGGACCTGGACAAGGCCAGCATCGCCAGCGTGCAGGCGGCCGGGCGCAAATGGCTGGGCGTGGGCTCGCACACCATCGTGGTGCAGCCCGGCGACAAGCCGGCTTCGTCGCTGCCGGAAACGGCGAGCGCGGCGCCGGCCAAGCAGCCCGCGCCGATTCCGGCGGCCGATCCGCGCTTCAAGACTGTGAAGTCCGATCTCGACCGCAGCCTGGGCGTGCCGCAGACGCAGAGCTTCCCCGCGCTGAAGTTCCCCGCCCAGCAGACCGCGCAGCTCAGCAACGGCATGCAGGTGGTGCTGGTCGAACGCCACGAAACCCCGATCGTGCAATTGCAGGTGGAATTCCCCGGCGGCTTCAGCGCCGATCAGGGCCGCAAGGCCGGCACCGCCAGCTTCGCCATGGCCATGCTCGACGAAGGCGCCGGCGATTACGGCGCGCTGCAGTTGTCGGCGCGCAAGGAAGCCCTGGGCGCGGAGCTGAGCAGCAACGCCAGCCTCGACAGCGCCAGCGTCGCGCTGTCGGCGTTGACGGACAAACTCGATCCCTCGCTGGATCTGCTCTCCGACGTGATCCGCCGTCCGCGTTTCGACGCGGCCGAAATCGAACGCGTGCGCGCGCAGTGGCTGGCCGGCATCAAGCAGGAGAAAGCGCGTCCGCAGACCGCGGCGCTGCGCGTGCTGCCGCCGCTGCTGTATGGCGCAGGCCATGCCTACGCGATTCCGTTCACCGGCACCGGCACCGAGGGCTCGATCGCCGCGCTCAAGCGCGAGGATCTGCTCGCTTTCCATAGCGACTGGCTGCAGCCGCAGCGCGCGCGGGTGATCGTGGTCGGCGATACGACGCTGGCGCAGATCGTGCCGCAGCTGGAACGCCGCTTCGGCGACTGGAAGGGCGCCAGCGACGCGCCGGCGCTGCCGAATCTGGCCCAGGTGGCGCGTCCGGCCAAGCCGCGCGTGTTCCTGGTCGATCAGCCCGGCGCGATCCAGTCCAACATCTACGTCGGCGAACTGATCGCGCCGACCGGCGATGCCGGCACCATCGACTTCGATTTCGCCAACGGCGTGCTCGGCGGCGAATTCAGCTCGCGTCTGAACATGAATCTGCGCGAGGACAAGCACTGGGCCTACGGTTCCTACAGCGGCTCGGGCAATGCGCTGGGCCAGCGGCCGTGGATCGCGCAGGCGGCGGTGCAGTCGGACAAGACGGTGGAATCGCTGGGCGAGCTCAAGCGCGAGATCGAAGCCTTCACCAGCGGCAGCAAGCCGATCACCGAAACCGAAGTGGTCAAGATCCGCGCCGCCAACACCCTGAGCCTGCCGGGCGCGTACGAAACCACCGACGCGCTGATGGCGCAGGTCGCCTCGGACCTGCGTTACGGCCGTCCGAGCGACTTCATCCTCAAGTACAAGGCGCGCAACGACGCGATGACGCCGGCGCTGACCCAGGCCGCGGCCAGGGGACTGGAGCCGAAGGCGCTGACCTGGGTGGTGGTGGGCGACCTGTCCAAGATCGAACAGCCGGTGCGCGCGCTGGGCATCGGCGAGGTGCAGGTGATCGACAACGACGGCAAGCCGGTGCGATGAGTACGCCGATGGTGTGAGGCCGTCATCGATCGATGACGAAAAGCGCGGGCCGCATCTTCGGATGCGGCCCGTCGCGTTTGTGGGACCGCATCGCAGGACCGGGACCTCTTTGTGTGGGAGGAGGCTTTTGTGGGAGGGGCTTCAGCCCCGATGCTTTCCGATCAGCCGAATCGAATGTCCATGCAGATCACCGCGACCCGAGCGAAGAGCATCGGGGCTGAAGCCCCTCCCACAAAAGACTTCCAACCTCGCAACATCCCCGCATTCCTACCGCGCTCAGCCGATTCCGGCGACAATGCGCCCGGTCGAACCGAACCCTTATCCGAGGTCCTCATGCGCGCACCCGCACTTCCGTCCCTGGCCGCGACCGTCCTGGCCCTGAGCGTTTCGGCATGCACCTGGGTGAACATGGCGCCCGGCGCGCAGGCGGTGCGCGTGGTTTCCCCCGGCGCGGCGCCTTCGTGCGAGAAGCGCGGCGAAGTGGCGGTGGCGGTCAAGCACAACGTCGCCTTCTACGAGCGTAACGCGCTGCGCGTGCGCGAGGAACTGGAAACCCTGGCCCGCAACGAAGCCCCCGGCCTGCAGGCCGACACCATCCAGCCGCTGGCCGAACCTTCGCAGGGACAGCAGCGTTTTGCAGCTTATCGATGCGGTTCCGGTGCCGCTCCGGCGAGCCCGGCTGCGCAAAATCCTGCTTCCGGCAGCGCCCAGACCTACCCGATCGGCGGTTAAGCGGGTTTCCAAACGCGGCCGTACGGATATTTCTGAGCGATTTAATCGAAGTAATCGATTGTTTTTGAAAGCATTTGTGGGCTAAGCGGCGGCCGCGGACCCGGTTTGCGCCGGACATTAGCTAATGCGCGTGGTCAGGGAAGGCGCTAATCTGTCGCACTTTCTGTCCGCGAAGGGTTTGTCGCCCATGCTGTTCCAACACGTAGCCATCGCTGGCCTCGCTCACGTCGATGCCCCGCGAAAGCTGACCTCGGAGGAGATCAACGCCCGGCTCAAGCCGACGCTCGATCGCCTCGGCATCAAGGTCGATGTTCTGCAGAACGTCGCCGGCGTGCGCGAGCGTCGTTTGTGGGACGGCGAAATGAAGCCCTCCGACGCCGCCACCCTGGCCGGCGTCAAGGCGCTCGCCGACGCGGGCATCGATACCGACCGTATCGGCCTGCTGGTCAACACCTCGGTCAGCCGCGATTACCTGGAACCGTCCACGGCCAGCATCGTCGCCGGCAATCTGCGCCTGGGCGAGAACTGCCAGAACTTCGACGTCGCCAACGCCTGCCTGGCTTTCATCAACGGTATGGACATCGCCAGCCGCATGATCGAGCGCGGCGAGATCGACTACGCCCTGATCGTCGATGGCGAAACCGCGAACAAGGCCTACGAGAAGACCCTCGAACGCCTCAGCGGCGAAGGTGTCACCGAATCGCAACTGCGCGATGAGATGGCCACGCTGACCCTGGGCTCCGGCGCCGCGGCGATGGTGCTGGCGCGGTCCGAACTCGCTCCGGGCGCTCCGCGCTACCGCGGCGGCGTGACCCGTTCGGCGACCGAGTGGAATCATCTGTGCGTGGGCGATCTGCACCACGACCGCATGATCGCCGACGGCCGCATGCTGATGATCGAAGGCCTCAAGCTCGGCCACAAGACCTTCGCCGCCGCGCGCGCCGCGCTCGGCTGGGCGGTGGAAGAGCTGGACGAATTCGTGATCCATCAGGTCAGCCGCGCGCACACCCAGGCCTTCCTCAAGGCCTTCGGCATCGACCCGAAGAAGGTCATGACCATCTTCGGCGAGCACGGCAACATCGGCCCGGCCTCGGTGCCGATCGTGTTGAGCAAGCTGCGCGAAATGGGCCGCCTGAAGAAGGGCAACCGGGTCGCGCTGCTCGGCATCGGTTCGGGCTTGAACTGCTCGATGGCCGAAGTGGTCTGGTAAAGGCCGCATGATCGGCGCGGCCTTGACGCCGCGACGATGAAAGCTGCGAAGGCCCGGTGCGAAAGCATCGGGCCTTTTGCTTTCAGGCCGATGCGAACCGCGCATGCGCTTTTGCGGAGGAGCTTCAGCCCTCTTTTGTAGGAGGGGCTTCAGCCCATTTTTGTGGGAGGGGCTTCAGCTTTTTTGTGGGAGGGGCTTCAGCCCCGATGCCTTTCGTTCCGATCGCGATAATCGCTCAAGCGGATTCGACCCATCTGATCGAAAAGCATCGGGGCTGAAGCCCCTCCCACAAGAGCAGCTCCTCCTGAAAGAGCAGCCCTCCCAGAAAGTCCGTGCCCATCGGCACCGCGCGTATGACTTCGCAATACGGGACCGGGCTCACGCTTGCTATAGTCGATGCTTATCCGCGCGAACGCCGCAACGGCCGCCGCGCCAAGGACCGATTCATCACCCGCAACGGAGTTGCCGACATGGCCCAGCCCAAGAGCCACCTCGAGATCGCCCTGGCCTCGATCCCCGTGTTCACCAACGACGGCACGCTCGACGTCGCCGAACTGCAGAAACTGCTCGACCTCGCATTGCGCGACAAGATCGTCGATGAAGACGAAAAGCGCGTGCTCGGCAATATCTTCAAGCAGGCCGAACTCGGCCAGCTCGACGCCGAGGTGAAGCGCCGCATCGACGAAGCGCGCGCCCTGCACGGTATTTCGGCCTGAGCCCCGGCGGCGGTCGCAAGGCCGCCGCCATCGCCCGGGTCCGCCGCGCCGCCGTCCGCGGCGGCCGGCCCGCGGGCCATGAGCCGTTCGTGCCGCAAACCCCGAGCTTTGCGGTTACCGGGTCGATTCCGACTCCGGTGCCGCGCCCGCCCGGGCGTCGTTGGCTCGCCGGATATGCCTGTTCAAGTCATTGAATATTAAAGAATCGACATCGCGTCACGCGGTTCGCCGCGCCGTTCGTCGGTTCTTACATGTCATGTGTTGCCAGTGTCACATGTGATGAATTAACGTGAACGACATGGAACGCCGATCCTCCGCTTACTACCAGCGCCGTCATCGCGAACGTCTTCGCGAGAAGGGGCTGATCAAGAAGGAGTTGTGGGTACTGCCCGAGTTCGCGGACGAACTGGGCGCGGTGGAGAAGCGGATGCGGCAGCCGCGCGGTGCGGCGCCGGGGCGTGGACGCGTGGAGAGCAACATGAACGACGGCAAGGTCTGGACGTCCGCCGGTCTGTACGACGCTTTGTCGCAGGCGGAGGAATTCGTTTACGGCGATTCGGTGATCGAACTGATCGACGGTGCGCAGGCCAGTCTGCATCTGGTGATGGCCGAGTACGGCGATCTGCCCTTGTTCCTGGCCGTGGTCGGCGAGCAGATCGTGGTCGAGGCGCTGCTGTGGCCGGTTTCGCACGTGCGCGACCCGGCCGCGTTCAACGAAGAAGTGCTGCGCACTCACAAGGTGATCTTTCCCTTGTCCACCATCGGCATCGAAACCCTGGCCGACGGCGAGGACGCGTACATGATGTTCGGCTCGCTCAGCGCATCCTCGTCGCTGTCCAACGTGCTGTACGAGATCGAGACGCTGGCCGACAACGTCATCAAGGCCACCGAGGCCTATGAAATGCAGCTGCTGGAGGCCGCCTGATGTCCAGGTCCGAAGGCGGCGGCAATATCTGGAGCAAGCTGCTGACCTCGCTGCGCGGCGGCGCGCAGGAGCTAGGCGACGGCTGGGTGGACAGCCGCGCGCTGCGCATCCTGGATCAGGAAATCCGCGATTGCGATCTGGACCTGCGCCAGTCGCGCGAGTCGCTCGCGCATCTGCTCGCGCGCCACACCCTGGCCGAGCGCGCGCTGAGCGAGTTGCGCGACAAGGTCGGCGAATACGAAGGCTATGCGATCAAGGCGATGGAAAGCGGCGACGAGGCCCTGGCACGCGAAGTCGCGGACAAGATCGTCCAGCTCGAATCCAGCCGAAGCGACGATCAACGCCATGTTCAAGAGTTAGCCGCCAGCGCCGCCGAACTACGCAAATCCGTAGCCATGGCCGAAGGCAACATCCGCCGCCTGAAACAACAGCTGGACACCGTAAAAGCCACCGAGAGCGTGCAGCGCGCCCAAGCCGCGGTCGCGCAACGCTACACCGGCCCGAACAACAAACTGCAGACCGCGATCGACTCGCTGGCGCGGATCAAACAAAAACAGGCCGAGCGCGGCGCGCGCATGGACGCGGCGGCCGAGCTGGCGCGCGGCGATCGCGGCGACGCGCTGGAACGAAAATTGCGCGACGCCGGGATCATGCCCGACGACGCCGGCGCCGAGGCGGTGCTGTTGAGGTTGCGACAAAAAATGCCGGACTGACCGGTTCGATGCAGGGGCCGTCAGGACGACGGCGAGCGGGGGAGGGAAGCGAATGTTGGAATTCTTCAGTACGATTTTCACGCTGCCGACGGCGTTCTACACGGTGTTGTTCGGCGTGGTCATCTGCTATTGGCTGCTGTCCGCGCTCGGACTGGTCGGCGGCGAGATGATCGACGGCTGGATCGGCGGGGATCTGCACGGCCACGGCCATGGCCTGGGCGATCACACTCTCGCCGACGGCGCCCATCAGCATCACGAAGGCGTGTTCGATCCGCTGATGCGCCTGGGCCTGGGCGGCATTCCGATCACCGTCGTGCTCAGCACGCTGATCGGAGTGTCCTGGGGCCTGACCTACCTGGCCGACGTGTACCTGCTGAACCTGCTGCCGACCGCGCTGCTGCGCATTGTCGGCGGCGCGGTGGTCATCATCGTCGCCTTCGCCCTGGCCATTCCGGTGGCGGCCTTCGTGCTGCGCCCGGTGCGCAAGCTGCTGCGCAAGATGCAGCCCGGCCCGCCGCGGCCGATCCTGGGCCAGACCGCGGTGATCCGCTCGCCGGTCAACCGCGTGACCGGCACCGCCAGCGTCGAAGACGGCGGCGCGGGGTTGATCCTGCAGATCCGCGAAGACGATCCGGAGCGCTTCAAGCGCGGCGACCGCGTCGTGCTCATCGAATACATCGAAGACCAGAACGCCTACCGCGTGGTCAGCGAAGACGAATTCCGCGGCGCCTGACGCCTCACGGCGACATTGCGTCCTTACCGTTACGGCCGCCGCGTCCGTAACACAAGTAGTCGAGTCATAGGGAGATGCAAATGGGTACTGCAATCATGGTGCTGACGCTGATCGGCGTCGCCGTGCTGATCGTGTTCGTGATGTTGCTGATGTTCAAGGCCTTCTACATCAAGGTCCCGCAGGGCACGGCCCTGATCGTCAACGACATGTCCGCCACGCCGAAGGTGCACTTCACCGGCGCCCTGGTGTATCCGGTGATCTACAAGAAGGAGTTCATGCAGATCTCCTTGATCACCCTGGAAGTGGATCGCCGCGCCAAGGACGGACTGATCTGCAAGGACAACATGCGCGCCGACATCACCGTCGCGTTCTACCTGCGCGTCAACGAGACCCAGCAGGATGTGCTGAAGGTCGCCAAGGCGATCGGCGTGGACCGCGCCTCCGACCGCACCGCGGTCAACGAGCTGTTCAACGCGAAGTTCTCCGAGGCGCTCAAGACCGTCGGCAAGCAGATCGAGTTCGTCAAGCTGTTCGAGAACCGGCAGGAATTCCGCGACCGCATCATCGAGGTGATCGGCAACGATCTCAACGGCTATGTGCTGGAAGACGTCGCCATCGACTATCTGGAGCAGACCCCGAAGTCGTCGCTGGACCCGACCAACATCCTCGACGCCGAAGGCATCCGCAAGATCACCGAGCTGACCGCGGCGCAGAACGTCATCACCAACGAGCTTGAGCGCAACGAGCAGCTGGCGATCACCAAGAAGAACGTCGAGACCCGCGAAGCCATGCTCGCGCTCGAGCGCCAGCAGGCCGATGCCGAGGCGCGGCAGAAGCGCGAGATCCAGACCATCCAGGCGCGCGAACAGGCCGAGACCGCCAAGGTCCAGGAAGAAGAGCGGCTGAAGTCGGAGAACGCGCGCATCTCGGTGCAGGAGCAGTTGGACATCCGCGAGCAGAACCGCCAGCGCGAAGTCGAAGTCGCGCAGCAGAACCGCCAGCGCGCGGTGGTGATCGAGGTCGAGAAGGTCACCCGCGCCAAGGATCTGGAAATCGTCGCGCGCGAACGCGAGGTCGAGCTCAACCGGATCGAGAAGGAAAAGGCGCTGGAAGAACAGCGCAAGGAAATCGCCAACGTGATCCGCGACCGCATCGCGGTCGAGAAGACCGTGGCCCAGGAAGAAGAGCGGATCAAGGAAGTGCGCCAGGTGTCGGAGGCCGACCGCGCCAAGCAGGTGATGGTGCTGCACGCCCAGGCCAAGGCCGAAGAAGAGCTGGTGCGCCAGGTCAAGCAGGCCGAGGCCGACGAGACCGCGTCCCGGCACAAGGCGGTGGAGCTGACCACCCTTGCGCAGGCCGAGCTGGAATCGGCCGGCAAGCAGTCCGAAGCCAAGAAGAAGATGGCCGAAGGCATCGAGGCCGAGCGCGCGGCGCCGGGTCTGGCCGATGCGCGGGTGCGCGAAGTCACCGCCGCGGCGATCGAGAAGGAGGGCATGGCCAAGGCACGCGTGGTCGCCGAGACCATGGGCGCGGAAGCCAAGGGCGACCAGGAAAAGGGCATGGCGCAGGCGCGGGTGATGGAAGCGCAAGCCGACGCCAAGCAGAAGCAGGGCCTGTCCGACGCCAAGGTGCTGGAGGAGAATCTGTTCGCGCAGGCGCGCGGCGAAGAGCAACTCGGCGCGGCCAAGGCCAAGGCCAACCGCGACCTGGGCTTGTCCGAGGCCGAGGTGCTGCTGCAGAAATTCAAGTCCGAGGCCGAGGGCTTGTCGCAGAAGTTCGGCGCGCTCGATTCGCTCAGCGATCAGTCCCGTGCCCACGAAGAGTTCCGCATGCAGCTGGAAAAGAACTTCGAGCAGGCCATCGCCGGCATCGCCGCCAACAAGGAAATCGCCAAGGAGCAGTCCGACGTGCTGGCCGCGGCGCTCAGCAAGGCCAACATCGACATCGTCGGCGGCGAAGGCGCGTTCTTCGATTCCTTCGCCAAGGCCCTGTCGGTCGGCAAGGCGATCGAAGGCGTCGCCGGCAAGAGCCCGATCGTGCAGGACGTGCTGCAGCGCCTGCTGGCCAAGGCCGACGGCAAGAGCGACAGCAAAGCCGCGGGCGAAACCACGCTCGATTCCTGAGCGCGCGCCTGACCAGGGAATGCGCCGCCCTCGCGGCGGCGCATCGGATTGACGTCCGCGGCGCGCGCATGTCGCGTCGCGGGCAGGACCGGTAGGACGAACCACTGATGGCGCAGACCAAGCCGACCGCGGCTGCGGGCGAGATTTCCAACGACAGCGCGAAGGCGGCAGCGGTCGATCAAGCCGTCGCCCAGGGCGGCGCCTACGAGGTGCTGAGCAAGCGCCTGGCCGAACAGGGCCTGCGCTTGCGCGGCATCGCCGACGGCTTGAACAAGCAGCGGCTGAGCGAGTTCGGCGGCAGCCAGATGGAAGTGATCGGGCGCTTCCGCATCCGCACCGAGAACAACTGCGTCGCGCGCGACATCGTGCAGGTCGGCGAACATCTGGTGTTCGGCTACAACGTGTTCCTGGGCCTGAAGAAAGAAACCACGGTCGCGGACGTGTTTTCCCTGTACAAGCTGGTGCAGGGGCCGGAGGGCTATGACGTCACCCCGGTCGATCTGAAGGGCAGCTTCCTCGGCATCGACAGCTTCGTGCAGGATTTCCGCGAGCTGTACGCGTACTACAAGCACACCCGGCTGATTCAGCTGATCGTGCGCGACAGCAAGCTGCTGGCGGCGTTCCAGATCGGCGAACGCATCACCGACCTGCGCGTGTTCCGCTGGTCGGTCTCGCCCGACGGCGAGGTGCGCTACATCGACAACCGCGGCGAGCGCGACATCGCGCTGCCGGCGCCGTTCGATTTCGAATGGACCCGCGCCACCCGCGAGATGGTGGTCAACGGCCGCCATCCGCATCTGAACATTCTCGACAGCGTGTTCGTGGAGACGGTCAACGGCGATCTCACCGTCAAGATCGAGAACAACACCGAGGACGGCCAGGGCATCTATCGCGAGCCGGTGGCGGACAAGACCCAGTCGCTGGACGACGCGCAGGTCGATTTCGCCAAGGTCGGCAGCCTGATCCTGCTCAAGATCCTGCCCTATCGCGAAGAGCAGTGGCGCTATCTGGTGTTCAACACCCTGACCCGCAAGGTGCTGCGCCTGGACGCGATCGGCCTGGCCTGCATCCAGTTGCCGGAAGACCACGGCATCATCTTCCCGGGCGGCTATTACCTGCAAAACGGCGAGCACAAGAGCTTCGACCAGTCGATGGACGGCATGCGCTACAAGCGCAGCATCCGTTCGCCCAACGGCGAGGACGTGCTCTATCTGTTTTACGAGCCCGAACAGGGCCGCACCGCGATGTTCACCTACAACATGATCGAGCGGCGCCTGCAGACGCCGATCTTCGGTCACGGCTACGCCCGCCTGGAAGACGGGCGCATGGTGATCTTCGCCACCGAAAGCGACGAGCCCACCCGCGTGCATCCCATGCAGGTCTGGCAGACGCCGTACGCCAGCGACGAATACGCCGCGCGCCAGCCGGCCGGCAACACCTTCATGGGCAAGATCGGCAACGCCGAACTGGTGCGCGGGGTGTCGGAGCTGATCAGCCTGAGCCGCGAGATCGACGCCACCGAGGTGTCGGCGCAGCGCTACGGCCTGCTGGCGCAGAACACGCGGCGCCTGTTCGATGCCCATCACTGGCTGTCGGACCCGAACTGCGGCGATGTCGCGCCGCTGTTGCGCGAGATCGCCGCCACCGCCGAGTCGGTGCTGGACGAATACGAGAAAGTCGAAGGCATCCGCAGCCAGTCCGACCGCGCCATGCGCGAGGCCCAGAGCAAGCAGAAAGCCTTGCTGGACAGCCTGCAGCCGGAGAACTGGGAGAAGGTCCAGGAATTCGTCGACGCGCTCAACGGCCTGACCGCGCAGCGCGGGCATCTGCTGACCATTCGCGAATACCGCTACATCGATGTCGGCGCGATCGACGCGATGGAGAAGACGCTGGTCGCCGAGCACGAGCGCATCGGCGCGGCCACCGGCGCCTTCCTCGCCGGCGACAAGGCGCTGGCGCCGCTGGCCGAGCGTTTGCAGGCGCTGGACGCGCAGGCGCAGCAGGCCAGCACGGTGTCGCAACTGGTCGAGCCGCTGACGCAGATGCAGGCCATGTCCGGCGATCTGGACATGCTCTCGGCCTTGATGGCGACGCTGAAGGTGGAGGACGCGACACAGCGCACCCGCATCGTCGAATCGATCTCGCAGATCTACGCCAAGCTCAACCAGGCCAAGGCGCGCGCCGATCAGCGCCGCAAGAGCCTGGGTTCGGCCGAATCGGTGGCTCAGTTCGGCGCGCAGTTCACCTTGTTCGGGCAGAGCATCGCCAGCGCGCTGTCGTTGGCGCAGGATCCGGAGAAGGCCGACGAACAACTCTCGCGGCTGATGGTGCAACTGGAAGAGCTGGAGAGCCAGTTCGGCGAGCACGAAGCCTTCCTCGGCGACATCCTGTCCAAGCGCGAAGAACTGCTGGAAACCTTCGAAGCGCACAAGCAGACCCTGCTCGACGATCGCCAGCGCAAGGCGCAGGCGGTCATGGATGCGGCCACGCGCATTCTCGAAGGGCTGGGCCGGCGCACCGCGCGCTTCGCCAGCGCCGATGAGCTCAATGCCTTCTTCGCCGGCGATGCGCTGATCCTCAAGCTGCGCGAGCTGGCCGAGCGGCTGCGCGCACTCAAGGACAGCGTCAAGGCCGACGACGTCGAAGCGCGCCTGAAGGGCGCGCGCGATCAGGCCGTGCGCGCGCTGCGCGACCGCAGCGAGCTGTTCGAGGCCGGCGGCGATGTGATCAAGCTCGGCCCGCGCCATCGCTTCAGCGTCAACACGCAGGAGCTGGACCTGACCCTGCTGCCGCGCGGCGAGACCCTCAACCTGCATCTGACCGGCACGGATTTCTTCGAGCCGCTGGACAACCCCGACCTGGACGCCGCCCGCGCCTACTGGGGCGTGTCGATGGATTCCGAATCGCCGCAGCTCTCGCGTGGCGAGTATCTGGCCGGGCTGGTGATCGAAGCCGCGCTGGGCAACCGCGACGGGCTGAGCATGGATCTGCTGCGGCAACAGCTGGCGCAGCCCGAAGCGCTGGCGCGCAGCGTGCGCGACTTCGCCGCGCCGCGTTACCGCGAAGGTTACGAGAAGGGCATCCACGATCACGACGCCACGCTGATCCTGCAGGCCCTGCTGCCGCTGCGCGACAGCGCCGGCAGTCTGGCCTTCGAACCGGCCGCGCGCGCCTGGGCGGCGCTGTTCTGGTCGCACACCGGCGAGCAGGGCGAAGCGGTTCAATGGCCGGAACGCGCGCGCACCGCGGCCGACATCGAGCGTCTGTTCGGCAGCGCGGCCGGGCTGGAAGCGTTGCGCGGCGAAGTCGCCGCGGCGATGAACGCCTATGCGCAGGCGCAGAGCCTGCCGATCGACCCGGCGCTGACGCCGCGCGCGGCCGAGTATCTGGTGCTGGAGCTGTCGGCCGAGCGCCCGCAGTTCGTGTTCAGCAAATACGCGCAGCAGTTGTTGAACGCACTGCGCGAGAAACTGACCGCCGCGCGCATGTGGGACGGCTTCGCCCAGACCCTGGACGGCCTGCGCGAACGCCCGGCGGCGCGCTGGGCGCTGGCGATGAACTGGATCGAAGCGATGGCGCGCAGCCCCGAGCTGACGCCGATCGCCGCCTACGCCGCCGAGGCCGCGACCTTGTTGCTGCTGGACGGCGAGTTCGCGAAGAAGGTCACCGAAACCGAACTCAGCGCCAGCGTGCAGGGCCTGCTCGGCGAGCATCCGCGGGTCAAGGAAGGGCGGATGACGCTGGCGATCGACGACTGGTCGGCGCGCCTGCGTCATCATCGCGAACACTTCGTGCCCGGCTTCCAGCGCTATCAGACGCTGCGCCAGCAGATCGTCGGGCGCGAGCGCCATGCGCTGCGCCTGGACGAATTCAAGCCGCGGCCGCTGAGCTCGTTCGTGCGCAACAAGCTGATCAACGATGTTTATCTGTCGGTGATCGGCGACAACCTCGCCAAGCAGATGGGCACGGTCGGCGAGAGCAAGCGCAGCGACCTGATGGGTCTGCTGATGATGATCTCGCCGCCGGGCTACGGCAAAACCACGCTGATGGAATACGTGGCGCACCGGCTGGGCCTGATCTTCATGAAGATCAACGGCCCCGCGCTCGGCCACGAGGTGCGTTCGCTCGATCCGGTCCAGGCGCCGGACGCGACCTCGCGCCAGGAGTTGGAGAAACTCAACCTGGCCCTGGAAATGGGCAACAACGTGATGCTGTACGTCGATGACATCCAGCACACCCATCCCGAATTCCTGCAGAAGTTCATCTCCTTGTGCGACGGCACCCGCCGCATCGAGGGCGTGTGGAAAGGCCGCACGCGCACTTACGACATGCGCGGCAAGAAGTTCTGCGTGGTCATGGCCGGCAACCCGTACACCGAGTCGGGCGAGGTGTTCAAGATTCCGGACATGCTCGCCAACCGCGCCGACATCTACAACCTCGGCGACGTGCTCGGCGGCATGGAGGCTTCGTTCCTGCTGAGCTACATCGAGAACAGCCTGACCTCGAACCCGGTGCTGGCGCCGCTGGCCACGCGCGAGATGGCCGATCTGTACCGCTTCGTGGACAAGGCCGAAGGCCGCGCGTTCTCGGCCAACGAACTGCGCCACGCCTACAGCGGCGCGGAGATCAACGAGATCGTCGCCACCCTGGAGCGGCTGATCAAGGTCCGCGACGTGGTCTACAAGGTCAACCAGCAGTACATCGCCAGCGCCGCGCAGGCGCAGAGCTACCGCACCGAGCCGGCGTTCAAGCTGCAGGGCAGCTATCGCAACATGAACAAGCTGGCCGAGAAGATTTCGCCGGTGATGAACGAGGCCGAGCTGCAACAGCTGATCGGCGATCACTACCTGGGCGAGGCGCAGTTGCTGACCTCCGGCGCGGAAGAGAATCTGCTCAAGCTCGGCGAACTGCGCGGCGTGCTCGACGCCGAACAGGACGCGCGCTGGGCCCAGATCAAGCGCGATTTCCTGCGTAACAAGGCGATGGGCGCGGGCGAGGCCGATGTCGGCGGACGCGTGGTGGCGCAACTCAACGATCTGGTCGAGAGCGTGCGCGCGCTCGACAACGCCGCCAGCCGCGCGCCGGTCGCGCCGCCGCCGGTGGAAAATCCTGCGCCGTGGGCGGAGATCGTCGCTTTGCTCGAACGCGTGGCGAAGACCCAGGCGAAGCCGCAAGCTGCGGCGCCGGTGGCGGCGCCGGCACCGGACTTCGGCGCTTTGTTGAGTCAGTTGGGACCGACCTTGCAGCAGGCGTTCGACCCCTTGGTCGATCGCCTGCACGACAACTCCGAGCGCCAGACCCGGATCAACGAGGCGTTGGTGGAGTTGTTCAAGCATCTGGGCGAGCGCGAAATCGCCGACGCGCCGACGCGCGCGGCGATGACCGAGCAACAACGCGAACTGCAGCGCGCGCTCAACGATTTCGCCGACCGGCTCAACGGCCGCGTGCAGCGCTGACGGGGCCGGCGATGGACTTCGGACAACTCGATCAGAAACTGCGCGACAGCCTCGCCGACTACGCGCTGGACAACGAGGAGAAATTCGAGCTGCGCGAGCTGGGTGGCAGCATCGGCGGCGACCGCGTGCGCTACCTGCGCAACCGCGCCTTCGACATGGCCCGCGAGCTGATGCTGGCCGAGCCGCTGCATACGATGGATGCGCTGCGTTGGCTGGAGCAGGTGGTCAAGACCCTTGACGTGGTCGCGGCCGCGCCAGCGGTGGTGTCCAGCGCCTACTTCGCTCCCGGCGACGCCTGCCTGCGCAAGTTGCGCGAGCTGTGCCGGGCGGCCAAGCGCAGCGTGGCGATCTGCGTCTACACGATCTCCGACGACCGGCTGAGCGAGGAGATACTCGCCTGCCACAAGCGCGGGATCGAAGTGCGGGTGATCAGCGACAACGACAAGAAGTTCGACGAAGGCAGCGATGTGCTGCGTCTGCGCGAGGCGGGCGTGGCGGTGCGGATCGACGACAGCCCGTTCCACATGCACCACAAGTTCGCCCTGTTCGACGGGCGGGTGCTGGCCAACGGAAGCTTCAACTGGACGCGCAGCGCTACCACCAGCAACGAGGAGAACCTCGTGGTGACCGACGATGCGAATCTGGTGCGGTGTTTTTCCGGGCAGTTCGAGGAGCTGTGGGAGAAGTTCGCGCCAGGGGCGAACGCGGCGCGGTACTGAAGTCTTGTGCGGGAGAGAGCGCTTTTGTGGGAGGGAGCTTCAGCCCCGATGCTTTCCGCTCAAATCGCCGCGATGCCGCAGCGCGTGCCCAGCTACTGGCGAACACTCAATCATCTGAGCCAAAAGCATCGGGGCTAAAGCTCCCTCCCACAAGAGCATTCCCTCCCACAAGAGCGCTTCCTCCCACAAAAACAGCCGATCAGTCCCCGCCGCGGCCACGCCGCCTGCGACTCACGCCACCGCTTTCCGCCAACTCATCCTTCACCGTCTGCGTATCCTGCCCCAGCATCGGCGCCGCGAACGGCGCCGGTCCCGGTGTGCGCCCGAACTTGATCGACTGCGCGACCCCGCGATACGGCCCCACCTGCGGGTGATCGATCACGCCGACGATGCCCTCGGCCACGACCTGAGGATGTTCGAACATGTCCTCGATCCGCCGCGCCGCCGCGCACGGCACCTCATCGCCGAACAAGACCTCCCACTGCATCGCCGTGCGCGCCGCCAGCGCCTCGTGCAGGCGCGGCACGATCTCGGCCGCGGCCTGGGCGCGCTTGCGCACGCTGTCGTAGCGCGGATCGTCCGCCAGTTCGCTCAGGCCGGTCTTTTCGCACAGACTCTTCCAGAACCGCGCGGTGTTGGCGGAAATGTAGATGTGGCCGTCGCGGGTGGGATGGATGCCGGTGACGCCGCCGGAGCGCATGTCGCGGCCGATGTCCAGGCTCTCGCCCTCGGCCCAGATCATCCGCGCCGATTGCATGGTCAAGGCCGCGCGCAGCAGCGACACGCCGACGAACTGGCCCAGGCCGCTGCGTTCGCGCTCGAACAAGGCCGACGACACGCCGGCGGCGAGCAGGGCCGCGGCGTAGTAATCGACCACCGAGCCGTAGATGATTTCCGGCGGACCACCGCGCGGGCCTTGCAGCGCGCACATGCCGGTCATGGTCTGCAGCACCTGGTCGTAGCCGGCCTTGTCCTTCATCGGACCGGTTTCGCCGTAACCGGTGACCGCGCAATAGATCAGGCGCGGGTTGATCAGCTGCAGGCGCTCGAAATCGATGCCCAGCCGCTGCGGCACGTTGGGGCGGAAGTTGTGCACCAGCACGTCGGCCTCGCGCACCAGCCGCAACAGCACGGCGTGGTCGGCGGCCTGCTTGAGATCCAGCACGATGCCGCGCTTGCTGCGATTGACGCCGATGAAGGCGCGGCTCTCGCTGGCAAGGGTGGACGGATACTGGCGCAGGTTGTCGCCGTCGGGCGGTTCGATCTTGATCACGTCCGCGCCCTGGTCGGCGAGCAACGTGCAGCCGAAGGGGCCGGCGATATACGCGCTCAGATCGAGCACGCGGATACCGGCGAGCGGGCCTTGCGTGGCGCCGCCGCGGTGTTCGCCGGCGAAGTCGGGAGCGTTGGGATCCATGCGGTGCGTCATTCCGGAAGCGGGTGCCTGCGGCGATTCAACTCTGCGCCGGCCGGGCGCGGATAAACAGGCAGGGGGCATATGTTCTGGCGCCACAAATTCTTGCTTGGCGCGTGTGAAATGGATGCGAAATCATGCGTTATCGGCCGCCGCATCCGCCGCCAGCGGCGACAGCGACATCCAGGTCAGGCGCCAGGCGCCATCGACGCGGCCGCCGGCGCAGTAATACGGTTGAAACACCAGCGGCGCGCGATAACCCGGGCTCAGTTCGATGCGCGGCAGCGCGTGCCCGGCATCCGGCGGCGACCAGCGCAGCCACTGCGCGGGCGGCGCTTGCGGCAGGCGCAGGGTTTCCTCCGTCTTGAAGCCGTCGATCAAGCCGCTGGCGTAGACCAGCGGGCCGCAGGTCACGGCGAGGTACTCGTAATGCAGCACCTCCTGCGCCACCGCGCTGCCGTCGGGCGCGCGCGATTCCTGCACGTTGCGGTTGACCGCGACATGCGTGCGCGGCGTCATCGGCAATTGCAGGGCGATTTCGTCGCCCGGGCGCCACCGGCGCCGCAGCGTGCAGTAGTCGCCGGCGACGACGGCCTCATCGACGGCGGCGCCGTTGACCGTCACGCGGGCGCCCTGCGCCCATGACGGAATCCGCAGCTTCAGCGCGAACTCGGCCTCGCGCTGCGGCTCGATATGCAGCCGGATGTCGCCGGTGAACGGATACTGCGTGCGTTGATCGATGGCGACGCTGCCCGCCGCCGTCAGCGCGATTTTCGCCGAGCCTTCGCCATAGATATTCACTGCGATGGTTTCAGGATCGGCGCGCACATAGGCCACGCCCGGCAATTCCTCCAACGCCATCGCACCGCTGGACTTGCAGCAGCGCCAGTACGTGGTGTGCACGCGGCGTCCGTTCGGAAAGACGTAGTAGCACCAGTCCTCGCCGTTGGGCGCCTGCGCGCCGAGCAGGTCGTTATAGGCCGAGCGTTCGATCTCTTCCGCGTAACAGGCCTGTCCGGTGATCGCCAGCAGCTCGCGATTGAGTTGAATCCACGCCAGCGTCGAGCAGGTTTCGACATAGCCCTGCGGACTGAACACGCCGGCCGGATTGAAGGCTTCGCGCGAACGGTGGGCGACGCCGCCCCAGGGCCCGCCGCCGAGGGTGAGGTGATGATCGCGGATGCTGCGCCACACCGACTCGACCGCGGTCAGATAATCGGCGTGGCCGCTGACCCGGTATAGCTTGGCCAGGCCGACCAAATTCCACGCCAGCTGATAGGCCTTGCCGGTCGCGATCCAGGCCGCGTCCACGCCGGCCAGCGCGCGCGTGAGCAAGGCCAGCGGCGGATGCGCGTCGGCTTGGCCGAGCACGGTCAGGGCCAGATCCAGATAGCTGCGATCGCCGCAGGCCGCATACAACTCCACCGCCGGGTCCAGCAGCACCGTCGCCGACATGCCGTGATGGTTGCCCAGTTCGATGATGTCGATACCGCCCGCGCTCAAGGTGCGCAGGCACAGATCGCCGATCTTGCGCGCGGCGTCGAGATAACGCGGCTGCGGAAAATGCCGGTGCACTTCCAGCAGGCCCAGGATCAGATAGGCGTGGGTCCAGATGTCCCAGGTGCGCACGCTCGGTGCGCCGTCCCAACTCAACGGTGCCGGTGCTTGCTTGCGCATGAAGCGGCGCTCGCGCGCGTAGGTGCCCAGATAACCATCGGCTTCCTGCGTGGAGACCAGGAAGTCCGCGACGCGGTGCACGCGCGCGCGCAAGTCCGCGTCGCCGCTGCGCGCGGCGGCCTTGGCCGCGGCGACCAGCCATTTGCCGGCGTGTTCGCCGTACCAGTCGCCTTCCAGGTTCTGCGCGCGCTGCGCCGGCGCGAAGATCGCGATCGCCGGGCTGGTTTCATCAAGGATGAAATGCGACAGGCGGCCGGCGCGGTTGGCGTCCAGCGCGTCGCCAAGCAGGCCGCGCAGATGGATGCCGGCCGGGTCGATCGCGGGATGGAAATCGTCGCGTGTCATCGGTCAGCTCGCATCGGCGACGCAACGAAAACCGATGCAGCCCGAGCGGTCCTTGCTCGGCGCCATCAGCAGCAGCTTGCCGTGCTGATCCAGGCGATAGGCCTGCGGGAAATACCAATGCGAGGTCTGCGGCTGATAGGAACTGCCGCCGCGCACGATCGCCGCGCGGGTGTGTTCGTCGTGGTATTCGTCGGTCCATTGCCAGACGTTGCCGATCAGATCGAGCACGCCGAACGGGCTGGCGCCGGCCGGATGCGCATCGACCTCATCGGGCGCGCGCAGGCGGCGGCCGCGATTGGGCGCGGGCACGGCGTCGTCGCGCCAATCGTTGCCCCACGGGTAGAGACGGCCGTCGCCGCCCTGCGCGGCGTACTGCCATTCCCACTCGCGCGGCAGGCGTTTGCCGGCCCACTGCGCGTAAGCGCGCGCGTCTTCGATCGACACCCAGGTGACCGGACGACGCTCCCAGCCCGGACGCGGCGCGCCGTCGATCCAGTCGCGCAGATAATTGTGCGTATCGCGCGGCCGATAGCCGCTGGCCTGGACGAAGCGCAGATACTCGGCGTTGGTGACCGGCGTGCGGTCGATGAAATAGCGCGGCAGGCGCATGCGCTTGCGATGGTTGCGGCGCGCGCTGTCTTCCCACGGGTATTGCACGTCCACGCCGTCCCAGCTCTGGCCCTCGATCTGCACGCCGCCGACCTTGAAGTCGAATTCGCCGGCCGGGATTTCGATCATCCCCGGCGGCGCCGACGCGACCGCGGCGACCGGATCGATCGGCAGCAGGCGTTGCTGCAGCGAGCGCCACTGCGCCGAGTAGCGGTGCAACGGCGTCGCCGCGCGTTCGCGCATGCGCGCCAGAAACGCGTCCAGCTCCGGATGTTCGGCGCCGGCCGCCAGCGCCAGCAGCGCGCCAAAGCCGCGGCCTTCCACGGCGAACTCCAGCACCGCGCGAGCGCCGTCGATGCGCGGCGTCAGCGCCTCGCCGTTCCACAGGTCGTAGTAACGCGTGCCCTCATCGTGATCGACCGCGATCTGCTCGCCGGCGATCTCGTATTCGTGGCGATTGACCACGGTCCACACCGTCGCGCCCTGATGCGGGAAGCGGCTGGCGAACACGCCGGCCTGCAGGGTGCGCGCATACGGCCGCCAATCCGGGCTGACCATGTTCGGCGCGAACTCGCGTTCGATCATGGCGATGCGACGCAGGCTTTCGGCGTCGCGGTCGGTGAGCTGGTTCCACAGGCCCCAGATGTTTTCCCAGGCGTTGTAGCCCACGCCGTTGAAGAAGATGTATTGCAGGTCGTGGTTGCGGTCGCGGCCCCAGCGGTTCTCGTAATTGATCATGTGTCGCGATTCGAGCCACTTGAACTTGGCCACCGGTGGCACGACTTCGTTCGGCGCCTTCTTGCCCCAGCTCTGCACGTTCCAGATCAGCGCTTCCTCGGCGCTGATCGTGGACTCGGGTTGCAGCACCACCGGATGGCCGAGTCGGTCGCAGGCATCGAAGAACGCGCGCGGCACGCCGTTGTAGGTGTCGCCGTTGACGCCGTCGGCGCCGACCGCCGCGACCAGTTCGGCCACGCACTCCCAATCCGGGCGGCCGCTGTCGCGCGTGCCCTGGTCCCAGGGCATGGTCGGCAGGAACACGCGCACGCCGCGGCGATGGAAATCCGCGATCGCTCCGCGCAGGCCTTCGAGGCCGCCGGGCAGATCGGCGGCCAGATCGAACTGATTGCGATCGTCCACGCCGATGTTCGGATACACATGCCAGATCAGCACGCTGTCGATGCCGCCGTAGCGGCGCTGCAGATCGTCGAGATACCGGTCGACGGTGTAGCGGCCTTCGATGGGATCGTAGAAATAGCGGTCCTCGGCCATCATCTGGGCGTGGACGAAATTGCGCTGCGCCCATTGCAGCTCGGGACGGCGGTAATGGGCGTCGTCGTAGCCGATGCGGATCAGATGTTCGCGGCGCCAGTCCTTGAGCTCGGCGATCCAATCGTCGAGGGTTGCGTCCACCTCCATCTTCCAATGCCCGATCTCGGCGAACGGCCAGCCCGGCGCCTTGCCGGGCAGCGGCAGATAGCGCTGGGTGGTGACGTGCGAGAACTTGTATTCGTGGCGCACGCGCGGGCGTTCGTCTTCGGGGGCGGCGTCGGCGGCGGGATCGTAGTGAGACATGGGCGACTCGGATTCGCGAAAACGTTCGGAATGCAGGCTGTTGTAGGAGGGGCTTGTGCCCCGATGCTCTTGTTTCAGATCATGGCGTTCTGGCCGGAAGGCGTCGGGGCGCAGGCCCCTCCCACAACCGCTTGCGCAACAGCAGTGTGCAACAGCGCCAGGACTTCATTCTGCGCCGGCACGCTGGTCTGCGCGCCGAGCCGGGTGCAGGCCAGGGCCGAGGCCGCGCAGGCGCGGCGCAGCGCGTCGGCGAACGCGGCGCCGGCGGCCAGCGCCGCGACCAGTGTGCCGCAGAACGTGTCGCCGGCGGCGGTGGTGTCCAGCGCCTGGACGGTGAATGCGGGCTGCTGCAGATACTCGCCGTCGAAGCGCGCGCGGCAGCCGCGCGCGCCGAGGGTCACCACGACGTTCGCCACGCCCACGCGCGCCAGCGCTGCGTCGAGATCATTAGCGATGCCGGTGATCGCAGCGAGCTCGCCTTCGTTGACGATCAGCAAGTCCACGCAGTCCAGCAGCGACGCCGGCAAGGCCCGCGCCGGCGCCGCGTTGAGCACCACGCGCACGCCGGCGGCGCGGGCGCGGCGCGCCCAGGTCTCCACAGCGTCCAGCGGCGATTCCAGTTGCAGCAGCAGGTGGCTGACCTCGTTCAACTCGGGCAGATCCTCGCCGCGCAAGGTGGCGTTGGCGCCGGGCGCGACGGTGATCGCGTTCTCGCCTTCGTCGGACACGCAGATGAAGGCGGTGCCGGTGGCGTGTTCGCGGCTGCGGTGGATCAGTAGTTCGACGCCGGCATCGCGCAGCGAGCGTTCGATCGGTTCGGCGTAGGCGTCCTCGCCGAGCGCGAGCAGCATGCGCGTAGCGGCGCCACCGGCGCGCGCGCAGGCGATAGCCTGATTGGCGCCCTTGCCGCCGGGGAAGGTGTGCAGTTCGCGGCCGAGCACGGTTTCGCCCGGCGCCGGGACGTGGCTGGCGCGTACTACGAAGTCCAGGTTGGCTGAGCCGGCGATCAGGACGAAGCGGCGGGTCGGTTCGGTCATGGCTGTGTCTTCGCGTTCGACGTGCTGCGCGGAGTCATCGCCTCATCCACGAGCCGATAGAAGTCGCGGCTGATTCGCGGCAGGTCCGCTTTGGCTTCGCTGCGTGGCAGGTGCTGCAGCAGGGCGATGGCGACTCTGTGTTGCGCCGGATCGATCGCGTAGGTGGTCGAGGCCGCGCCGGGCCAACCGAAGCGGCCGAGCGAACCGGGCCGGCCGTCGCGGCCGATGTCGATGACCACCGATCCGCCGAAGCCGAAGCCTTCGTTGGGGCTGTATTGATGGACGGGCGGGTCGAGCATGGTCAGTTGGTTGCTCAGCATCAGGGCGACGGTTTCGGCTCGCAGCAGGCGGGGCTGCTTGTGCGGGGCTATCAGGCCGCGCCGCTCCTTCACCCCGTCATTCCCGCGAACGCGGGAATCCAGTGACTTTGACGTCGCCGCACGAAAGTCGCTGGATTCCCGCGTTCGCGGGAATGACGGCTTGGGGTGTGTCGGTAGCCGAGCGTCTTCCGCGTGTGGAGCATCTTTCGACGCGTGCCGATCCACCGACAAACCATCATCGCAATCACTATCGCCAAGCCGACCCGCTATCACACCCCCATCCAACAACATCTGCGCGAACCGTGCATAGTCGCAAGCGGTGGAATACAAACCGCCCGCGCCGCTGGGATAGCCATTCAAGGCGGCCCCGGGTTCACGCGCGCTCGGCCCGTCGGCGATGCGCAACTGGCCGTCATCGCCCATCGTGGTGATATCGACCACTCTTCCGCGTTGCGCGACGGGCACTGCGAAACCGGTGTCGCGCATGCCCAGCGGCTGGAAGATGCGTTCGTACAGGAAGGCGTCGAACGGCTGGCCGGATACGACTTCGACCATGCGCGCCAACACTTCGATTGCCGCGCCGTCGTAGCCGAAGCGCGTGCCCGGATCGGCGGCCAGCGGCGCGTGGCTCAGCCGCTCGACGAAGCCGCGCAGATCCGGGGCGTCGTGCGGATCGTTGCGCTGCATCGCCGCCATCGCCGCGCCGTCGCCCTTGAGCCCGGCCGCGAAACCGGCGGTGTGGGTCAGCAAGTGGCGCACGGTGATCTCGCTCGTGGCTGGCCGCAAGGTCGGCGCGCCGTCGTCGCCGGCGGTCATTACTTGCCGCTGCGCCAGTTCGGGCAGGTAACGCGAGATTGGATCGTCCAATCGCACGCGGTCTTGCTCGACCAGCAGCATTGCCGCCGCCGAGGCGACGGTCTTGCTCATCGAATAGATACGGAAGATCGCGTCCTTGCGCATCGGCTCGCGCCGCGCCAGATCGCGCTGGCCGTAGGACTGGAAATCGACGATGCGGCCGTCGCGCAGGATCAGGGTGACCGCGCCGAGGTAGCCGCGTGCATCGGTGGTCTTACGCATGAAGGCGTGCAGCGCGTTGAAGTCGGGCGTCACGGCGGGGATGGATAAGGGTTCGGATCGCGGCGGCGCGGGCTGCGCGTGCGTCGCTTCGACTGTCGGGGCTGAAGCCCCTCCCACAAAAGACATCGAGCTGTCGTGCGCAGTGGAGGCGATGCCAGACATCGAGCCGTCTTGCGCAATGGACGCAACACCGTTCGCCCACGCTGCACCCGTCCAGCCCGCACCGAGGATCAACAGGCAGCGGCGAAGGGCGGGGGAAACGGGCAAGGAAGGCGGTCCTGGGAAAGCGGAAAAACACCGCCGCCGGCGTCCGGGCCGGCGGCGGTCGAAAGGAAGGTTCGTGGACGCGCGCGGCGGTTCAGAACTTGAAGGTGTGGCTGATCGAAACGGTGCGTCCGCGTCCGGCCCAGTAGTTCTGGAATCCGCCCGGCGGCTGCGACCAGCTCAGGATGTACTGCTTGTCGAACAGGTTCTCGATGCCGAGCGAGAACTTGCCGTAGCGCTCGGTCTGGTAGTTCATGCCCAGGTCGAACAAGGTGTAGCCGTGGGTGCTTTCGTTGAAGCTGAAACTGCGGTTGTCGAAACCGCGCACGTCGCTGCCGGACAGGTTGCGCGAGAACAGCGTGGTCGCGCCCAGGCTGATGTCGCCGCGCGGGATGAAGTTCCAGGTCAGGGTCCAGGCGAACTTGTCCGGATTGATGTCGAGCACACCCATCGGCTTGTTCATGCCGCCGGCGCCGTAGCGTCCGGCCGCATCGGCGGCCCAGAACGAGGTCATGCCGCGGGTGTGCGAGTACACCGCGCTGACCCGCCAGTCTTCGTTGAAGCGCCAGTCGGCCGACAGCTCGTAGCCCTTGATCCGCACCGGCGCGCGCAGCAGCACGAAGTCGTTCGTGGCCGGATCGATCGCCAGCGACTGGCCGTAGTCGGACTTGGAGTCGTAGTGCGAGGCGCTCAGCGAGCCGCGCTCGCCGCGCCAGTTGAAGCCGAACTCGGTGTTCTTCACCACGATGGCGTTGAGGTCCAGCAGATCCTCGACGCTGATCGGCGGATCGTTCGGGCAACCGTTGGTCTGGATGCTGCCGCCATCACCGGAACACTGGATGTTGCGCAGCGGAATGCCGACATTGGCCAGGGTGAAGCCCTCGCCGTAGGAGCCGAACACCGACCACTTGTCGTCGATGCGCCAGACCGCGCCGAAGTTTTTCAGGTTTTCCTGATAGTCGAGCGAGCCGCCGCCGACGTTGCGGCGGTCGCGATACCAGGTGGTGGTGTAGCTGTCCACGTGCAGCTCGCCGTCTTCGCGGCGGATGCCGCCGGACAGCGTCACCGGGCCGATGTCCCAGGACAGCTGCATCCACGGTGCGCGGCTGCTGTATTCCATCGGCGGCACCCACAGGCGATCGGTCAGCGCCAGGCGCTGCTGCGCGGTGTCCTTGACCAGGTCCAGGCCGACCCGCAGTTCCAGGCCGCTGACCGAGAACAGCGAGGGCCGCGTCCACGAGGTGCGCAGGCCCTTCTTGTTGGTGACGATTTCGGACTGATCGTAAAGCGTGTTGACCGGCGCGATCAGCGGGTCTTGTCGGTCGATGGTGTTCTCCGGCAGGTAGCGCATTTCCTGATCGGCCTTGTAGCCGTTGACGGTCAGCGTGCCGCCGAAGAAATCCGAATGGATGTAGCTGAGCTGGTATTGCTTGAAATCGTTGATCGCGGCTTTGGAGCCGAAGACGCTGCCGCGCTCGGAGGTGTTGGTGCGGGTTTCGCCGCACAGCGCGCGCTCGTCCGGACGGCAGCCCAGCACCTGGATGTAGTTGGCCTTGCCTTCGATGTTGAAGTGGCTGACCGAGCCTTCGATGCGCTGCACGCCGTCTTCGCCGAAGTTGTATCCGGCCTTGATGAACAGGTTGCGAGATTCGGTGTCGGCCAGCGAGCCGCTGGTGTTCATGCCGATGCGGCGGCCGTTACCGTCGTAGGTGATGCCGCGGTCCAGGAACGAGGCCGAGGCGATCATGTCGAAATTGCCGGCCTTGCGCGCGAAGGTCGCGCCGAGCTTCCAGCCGGCGCTGTCGTCCTTGAACTGGGTGGTGTAGCGCGAGGTGATGGTGAACTCGTTGCCTTCCTTGGTCGGCGCCGCGGACAGGTAGTTGATGATGCCGCCGGCCGCGCCGATGCCTTCTGACGCCGAAGGGCCGTTGATGACTTCGATCCGGCCGACGATGCCCATGTCGGTGAAGGTGCCGTTGCGGGTGCCTTCGCGCAGCGGCGAGCCCTGCGGCACGCCGTCGAACAAACGCAGCGCGACGCGGCCGCGCAGGTTTTCGCCGGTGTTGCTCATCGCCTGCGAGGATTCGGCGTAACCGGGCACCGAGCGCGACAGCACCGCGGTCGCGTCTTCGGTCAACACCAGCGAGCGCGCCAGTTCGGCCTTGGACACCAGGGTGATGGCGCCGGGAATCTTGTCGACCGCCTTGGGGCTGCGCGTGCCGGTGACCACGACGTTGTCGAGATTGACGGCCTGCGTGTCTTGCTTTTGCCCGTCCTGCGCGGGGACGGCGGCGTCCTGCGCTTGCGCGGCGCCGGCAAAGGTGGAAAGCAGCACGATGCTGCGGATCGCGGCGGAAAGTGGCTTGACCATGTCTGTCTCGTTGAGTGCCGGTGATCGCGCGGGCATACCGTTGCGGCGCGTGCTCGGTGACGTGCGCGGACGCCGGCGCTGTCGCGGATCGCGACTTCCCTCTCGCACCGAGTGTCTTGAGCAGGTTCGACGCGAGCCTATGCGCTCCCCGTCACGGTTGGAACCGATGCGGGGTATGTTCACAGACTAGGTTTTGTTGGCTTAAGCCGAATGGATCGATAGAGAAAGTTTTGTCGCGGCGCAGCATCGGACGACGCACGCGGCTGCCGTGCGCTGTACGAGCAATGCTGGAATCGCGCCGCCGGCGCGGCGGCGCGCGGCTCAATGCGTCTGCGCCGCGACCACTTTGCGGCTTTCGCGCAGGAACGCGGTGACCAGGCGCACGCGCACGCTCGACCGCGACCAGACGATGCCGATGCAACGCTTGGCCGACGCGTCGGGCAGCGGAATGCGCGCGAGCTTCAATCCTTCCGGCCACGGCGGCGCCCAGTCGGGCACCAGCGATACGCCCAGGCCGCGGTCGACCATCACCGCGATGGCGTTGAGCGCGTTGAGTTCGAAGCGCTCGCGCGGAACGATATTGGCCTGGCGCAGGTATTCGTCGGCCTGGCGTCCGCCCCAATGGTGACGGTCGTAGCGGATCAGCGGTTGGGTCGACAGCAGTTCGTGCGGATTGCGATCGGCCATGCTCAGCGGCGCCAGCACGATCAGCGGCTCTTCGCGCAGCAACTGCCACTCGCAGGTCTTGGGCAAGGGGAACGGCGCCTGCAGCACCACCGCGGCGTCGATATCGCCCTTCTCCACGGAGTGGTACAGATCGGCCGAATAGCCCGGCTGGATGAACACGTTGATGCCCGGGAACGATTCGACCATGCGCGCGAGCACATCGGGCAGCATGCCGGCCAATGCGGTCGGGCAGGCGCCCAGGCGCAATTCGCCGGCGACTTCGCTTTCGTTGGCGACGCTGCGCAGGTCGGCGACGTTGCGCAGCAGCTCGCGCGTGCGCGGCAGAATGCGCGCGCCTTCCTCGGTGACGCTGACGGTGCGGCCGACGCGGGCGATCAGCGGCGCGCCGATCTCGCGTTCGAGCGTGCGGATCTGCTGCGCCACCGCGGCCGGCGTGATGTTGAGCACGCGCGCGGCCGCGGCCATCGAGCCTTGATCGACCACGGTCACGAAAGTATGTAGGAACTGGGTTTCCACGGCGCCCCGCTGGTTGTTGTCGGCAGGCTACCCGAGCGTGCGCACCGGCGCCATGTGCCGAGCGCCGGACGGCGTTTTCCCGGAGTCAAGCGGAGCCTGCGTGTGAATATAGTCCGCGCGCCTTGGCGCTCGGAACGCGGCGGCGAACAATCGGCGCGAACTTCGCCCGCCATCGGAACGCCGTCATGCCGTATCCCGTCGCCAGCCCGGAGCACATCGCCGCCTTCGCCGAACACGGTTATCTGGTGGTGCGGCAAGCACTGCCGGCGGAGGAACTGGACCGGATCGAAGCGCATTGCGATCTGCTGCTGGCCGACAAGGAGCGCCTGGCCAACGACTGGGCCTGGGATCGCAGCGAAAGCAAGGAGCAGCGCTCGTTCCGGATCGTGCAGTCCTCGCCGACCCTGGTCTGGCCGGACATCGCCGCGCAGCCGTATCGCGCGTGGCTGGCGAGTTTCGCCTCCGCGCTGATGTCGCGCGAGATGGCATTCTGGTACGACCAGTTTCTCGGCAAGCCGCCGGGCAAGAGCGCGCCGACCTATTGGCATCAGGACGAAGGCTATTGGGGCGGCAATCTGTTCGATCGCGGCATCACCGGCTGGATTCCGCTGCAGGACGTGGACACCGTCAACGGCTGCATGCATTTCATCGACGGCGGCCATCGCGACGGCGTGCTGACCCATCGCCTGGTCGAAGGCGTGCAAAGCGATCTGCTGGTGTGCGAGGTGGACGAGGGCCGCGCCGTGGCCTGTCCGATGGCGCGCGGCGATGTCGCCTTCCATCATTCCAAGACCCCGCACATGAGCAACGCCAACACCGGCCCGGCCTGGCGCAAGGCGGTGACCAACCATCTGCAGGCCGCCGGCACCGGCGGTTCCGGCGATCACTATCCGTGGCGGGTGAAGGTCAATCAAGCCACCGGCGAGCGCACGGTGCCGGGCGGAGCGCACGATCCGGGAATGATGGGCGGCATGGGCGGTCCGCAGCGCTGATTGAATTCGTGGGGCGCGATCGCTGCGATCGTTGAGCCGCGGCGCGCTTGCCGTAACCCGCATGCGATGGCGCAGGCCGTCGCATTCGCGCGCACGACGAAGGCGGCGCGCTTTCAATCGCTGGCCCGGTCGCGATAGATGGTCAAACCCTTCAACGATTGCTGCGGCGCCGGAAAGAACAGGCTGGCGGCGTAGCCGATCACGATGCACAACAGGATAGAGATCGCCAGGTAGTAGTACGGATGGACCATCTGCAAGGTCCAGATCACCAGGGTCAGGGCGATGCTGGCGGCGATGCCGATCGCCACGCCCTGCCAGTTGGCGCGGCGGGTGAACATGCCCAGGGTGTAGGCGCCGGCGAAACCGCCGCCCAGCAGGCCGGCCAGTTCGATCGAAAGGTCGAACAGCGAATGCACGTTGAACTTCGACAGCAGCAGCGCGGTGGCGATGCCGATCAAACCCACCACCACGGTCATGATCTCGGCGAAGAACACGCTCTTCTTGGCGCTGCGGTCCTTGGCCAGCTTCTCGTAGAAGTCCACCGAGATCAGCGTCGCCACCGAATTCATGATGCCGGACAAGGTCGCCATCGCCGCGGCGAAGATGCCGGCGATGATCAAGCCGGTCACGCCCACCGGCAGTTCGGCGGCGATGAACATCGGGAAGGTGGCGTCGATCGGCAGCAGCGGATTCATCCGCTCGGGATTGTTCTTGTAGTAGACGAACAGCGAAGTGCCGATGGTGTAGAAGATGATGCCGCCGGGAATGGTGATGGCGGCGAACGCCCAGATCGAGCGTCCGGCTTCCTTGTCGGATTTGGTCGACAAGGTGCGCTGCATCAGCACCTGATCCTTCGGGAAGGTCAGCACCACTTCGAACACCACCAGGAAGATGAAGCCCCACACGGTGGCCTTGGTCATGTCGAAGCTGAAGTCGAAGGTGTGCATCTTGCCCAGCGACATCGCCGTGGACCAATACTCGCCGAAGCCGCCGCGCAGGTGCCAGATCATGAAACCGATCGCGAACAGCGCGCCGCCCATCTTGACGATCACCTGCACGAAGTCGGTCCAGATCACCGCCTTCATGCCGCCCATCGCGGTGTAGACGATGGTGAAGCCGCCCATCAGGATCACGCTCCAGAACACGCTGATGCCGGTGATGGTGGCGATGCCGAGCGCGGGCAGGAACAGGATCACGCTCATGCGGCTGCCGATCTGCACCACGATGCACAAGGCGCTGGCGAGCATGCGGATGGCCGGATGGAAGCGCGTTTCCAGGTACGAGAACACCGACATCAGGTCCAGCCGGCGCAGCAGCGGCACGATCCACACCGCGACGAACATCAACCCGAACACCGCGACGATGTTGTTGGCCAGGTACTGCCAGTTGGTTTCGAAGGCCTTGGCCGGGATTGCGATGAAACTGATCGAGCTGGTGTTGGCCGCGTACAGGCTCACGCCGGCGGCCCAGAACGGGATGCTGCGGCCGCCGACGAAGAAGCTGCTGGTCGAGCCGCGCTTCTCGCGCAGGTAGAAGAACAGGCCGATGCCGATCATGCCGGCCAGATAGACCACGATCACCACCCAATCCAGCCAGTGCAATCGCAACTTGCTCGACTGCACCTGAGCGGTGGCGAAGGCGGTATGCGCGCCGTCGGCGGAGGCCTGGGCCCAGACCAGTCCGTCGGGCCAGTGCGCGGTGGCGCCGGCGCCGGTGGGCAGTTCGGCGCCGGGCAGCGTCGCCCAGGAGCCGGTGATGGTCTGGTAGATCATCAGCTTGGCCGCGGCGTGGGCGAGGGCGGGATCGGCGACCGGATACAGCACGTGCGCCTGACCGGTCGCGCGGCCGGTTCCGGGCACGACCTGGCCGGGCACGCGGCCGGCGTCGCTCCAGGCTTTATCGGCCGACCAGCGCAGCAGGCGGTCGGCGCCGCCGCGCGGATCGGCGACGATCAGGAACAAGGCGCGGGTCTGGGTGATCAGCGAACGCGGCGCGGCGCCGCCGGGCCAGGCCGGAAGCGAGGTCCAGGCGATGCCGGCGTCGGCGCTGGGGCGCTGGAACACATGCGCCTTGCCATCGGCGCCGATGCCGGCGAGGTAGAGCGTGTCGTCGGACAAGGTCGCGCGCAGTTGCGACAGCGGCGCCGGCAGCGGCGGCAAGGGGCGCAGGCGCGCGCCGTTGTCGTCGGCGTCGATGCGCGCGATCGCGACAGAGGCACCGGCATCGGACGGCAGCAGATACGCGCGGGTGCCGTCGCCGACCACCGCGCCGGCCCATGGCGCCGCGGTCCATTGCAGCGGCAGCCAGGCGTGGCGATCGTTATCGAGTCGCCACGCGTGGTCGCGGCCGATCGCGAGGGTGCGGCCATCGACCGTCGCCAGCCCGATCAGCGGCGAGGCGTTCTGCAGCGACGGCAGCGTGCCGGCCTGCAGCGGCGTCAGCGGCTCGGCCTGCGCCGCCGTCGCTGCCAGCATCAGGCCGGCGCACAGCAACGCGACCAGACCGCGCGCCCGGATCGTCCGGCCCGCACGCGCCAGCGCCCACAAGAATTGCGACATCGAATACCGCCCCGTCATCGATGCGGACCGGATCGCCCCGGCTCGCAGTTTTACCCCGACTGCACTGTAGCCGCCCGCATCGCGGCGGCTCAGGCGCGCTCCGCCGCCGCCAGCAGCGCCTGCGCGCGCTTGAGAAACGGCAGATCGATCATGCGTCCATCCACCACGAACACGCCGCGGCCCGCGTCCGGCGCGGCCGCCGCCGCCGCGACGATGCGCCGCGCCGCGTCCAGCTCGGCCGCGGTCGCGGCGAAGATCTTGTTCGCCAGTCCGACCTGCGCCGGGTGCAGGCAGCTCTTGCCGATGAAGCCCAGCCGCCGCGCCATCCGCGCTTCGGCCAGATACCCGGCTTCGTCGTGCAGATCGGCGTAGGCGCTGTCGATGGCGAACACGTCGGCCTGCGCGGCGGCCATGCGCACGGCGAACATGGCCGCGTGCACGTTGGCCATGTCGTAGCGCTCCACGCCCGCGGCTTCGAACAGATCGGCCAACCCCAGTTGCAGGCCGGCCACGCGCGGATGCGCGGAGGCGATCTCGGAGGCGTTGGCGAGCGCGCGCGGAGTTTCGATATTGACCAGCACGCCGATCGGCTGGGCGATGCGGTTGAGCGTCTCGGCGCGTTCGATCGCCGCGACCGCCGCGCGCAACGACGCCGCCGATTCGATCTTGGGCAGATTGATCAAGGTCACGCCGTCGCGCGCGACCGCGGCGATGTCGGCGGTGAAGTGCGGCGAGTCCGGCGCGTTGACGCGCACGATCATCAGCTTGCGCGAGGCCAGCGCCGCCTCGGAGCCGACGAAGCCGGCGACCGCGATGCGCGCCGCCGCCTTGCGCTCCTCGGCGACCGCGTCTTCCAGATCGAACGACAACGCGTCCGCCGGACCGGCCAGCGCCTTGTCGAACAGCTCCGGCCGCGTGCCGGGCACGAACAACTTGCTACGCATGGAGCCACCGCGGCGGATTGCGAATCGTCATGGCCCCGGAGTGTGCGTCAAGCAAACAGTGGCAATCGCACAGGGGTGGCATGTTCAAACGATAGGTTTTGTTTTGATCGGGGCGGGAATGGAGAATGGATGCAGGGCTGGGATAAGCGAGCCGACAGCCGCGCCGAAGCCACGAGGTGTTTTGTGGGAGGGAGCTTCAGCCCCGACCCCCGAAGCCGCGCAAGCTCAACTGGCCTGGCCACCCACCCAAGCCCGGCCCTCCACCGAGCCACCCCCAAAACCGCCAGATTCCGCCAAATTCCGGGCCCGCCCCGCCCGCGCCGCGAGCAAAATCCCCCATCGGCCCGGCACGGCCCGATAATGGCGCCCATTCCGTCCAGGCCGCGCCCCGCTCGCGCGCCGCTCACCGAGTCGCCGATGACGTCCAGCTCCAGCTTCCCCGACTACCCCTTCCAGCCGCAGCGTTTCGAAGTCCGTCCGGGCATCGGCATGAGCTACCTCGACGAAGGCCCGCGCGATGGCGAGGTCGTGGTGATGCTGCACGGCAACCCGTCGTGGAGCTATTACTGGCGCAAGCTGGTGCTGGGCCTGAAGGACCGCTACCGCTGCATCGTCCCCGACCACGTCGGCATGGGCCTGTCGGACAAGCCCGGCGACGATCGCTACGAATACACCCTGCAATCGCGGGTCGATGATGTCGAACGGCTGCTGCAGCACCTGGGCGTCACCGGTCCGATGACCCTGGCCGTGCACGACTGGGGCGGCGGCATCGGCTTCGGCTGGGGCCTGAAGCATTCCGATCAGATCAAGCGGCTGGTGATCACCAACACCGGCGCGTTCCCGCTGCCGGCGGCCAAGCCGCTGCCCAAGCGCCTGCGCCTGGGCCGCGATTCGTCGATCGGCACCGGCCTGATCCGCGGCTTCAACGCCTTCGCCGGCGGCGCCTCGCGCCTGGGCGTGGTCAAGGCGATGCCGGCGCAGGTGCGCCGCGCCTATGTCGCGCCTTACGACTCCTGGGCCAACCGCATCGCCACCTCGCGTTTCGTCCAGGACATTCCGCTGGGCGAGGGCGACAAGGCCTGGCCGCTGGTGCAGGCGATGGGCCGCAAGCTGCCCGAATACGCCGACCGGCCGGTGTTCATCGGCTGGGGCCTGGCCGATTTCGTCTTCGATCATCACTTCCTGAAAGGCTTCACCGACGCGCTGCCGCGGGCGCAGGTGCAGGCGTTCAAGGACGCCGGACATTACGTGCTGGAAGACAAGAGCGAGATTCTGGTGCCGGACATCCGCGCCTTCCTCGACCGCCACCCTCTCGACTGAGACACGCATGGACGCTGCCGCACCCACCTGCAACATCGCCGCGATACTGCCGACGCTGGCCGCGCAATCGCCCGAACGCGTGGCGATGCGCTGCCCCGGCACGCGCCGCGCCGACGGCATGGCCAGTTACGACGTCGTGCTGACCTATGCGCAGCTGGACGCGCGCAGCGACGCCATCGCCGCCGGCCTGGCCAAGCGCGGCATTGTCCGCGGCACCCGCACCGCGGTGATGGTGCGGCCGTCGCCGGAGTTCTTCCTGCTGATGTTCGCCTTGTTCAAGGCCGGCGCGGTGCCGGTGCTGATCGATCCGGGCATCGACAAGCGCGCGCTGCGCCAATGCCTGGACGAAGCCGCGCCGGAAGCCTTCATCGGCATTCCGCTGGCGCATGTGGCGCGCGTGGTGCTGGGCTGGGCGAAGTCGGCGCGCATCCGCATCACCACCGGCAAGCGCGCATTCCTGGCCGACGACACGCTCGAACGCGTCGAGCGCGCCGGCGCCGGCGCGGGTTCGCAATTGGCCAATACGCAGCCGGACGAAGTCGCGGCGATCGTGTTCACCAGCGGCTCGACCGGCGTGCCCAAGGGCGTGGTGTTCCGCCATCGCCACTTCGTCGCGCAGATCGAAATGATGAGCCAGGCCTTCGGCATGGTGCCCGGCGGCGTGGACCTGCCGACGTTCCCGCCGTTCGCCTTGTTCGATCCGGCGCTGGGGCTGACCTCGATCATTCCCGACATGGACCCGACCCGGCCGGCGCAGGCCGATCCGGTCAAATTGCTCGAAGCGGTGACCCGTTTCGGCTGCGATCAACTGTTCGGCTCGCCCGCGTTGATGGCGGTGCTGGCCCGGCACGGCCAGCCGATGCCGACGGTCAAGCGCGTCACCTCGGCCGGCGCGCCGGTGCCGCCGGACACGGTCGCGCGCCTGCGCGAACTGCTGCCCGACGACGCCCAGTTCTGGACGCCCTACGGCGCCACCGAATGCCTGCCGGTGGCGGTGATCGAAGGCCGCGAACTGCAGTCCACGCGCGCGGCCACCGAAGCCGGCGCCGGCACTTGCGTCGGCCGCGCGGTGGAACGCAACGAGGTGCGGGTGATCCGCATCGACGACGCGGCGATCGCGCAATGGTCGGACGATCTGCTGGTCGGCGCCGGCGTGGTCGGCGAAATCACCGTCGCCGGTCCCACCGCCACCGACAGCTATTTCAATCGCGATTCGATGACCCGGCTGGCCAAGATCCGCGAGAACGCCGGCGGCGTGGAGCGCATCGTCCATCGCATGGGCGATGTGGGTTATCTCGACGAACAAGGCCGGCTGTGGTTCTGCGGGCGCAAGACCCATCGCGTGGAAACCGCGAGCGGCCCGCTCTACACCGAGCAGGTCGAGCCGGTGTTCAACACCCATCCGAAGGTGCGGCGCACCGCGCTGGTCGGCACCGGCACGTTCGGCGCGCAGGTGCCGCTGCTGTGGGTGGAGCTGCATCAGCCGCGCGTCGGCGATACCGAGCGCAAGCGCATCGTCGAGGAACTGCGCGAGATCGGCGCCCGGCATGCGCATACCGCCGGGATCGAGCGTTTCCGCTTTCATCCGGGGTTTCCGGTGGATATTCGCCATAACGCCAAGATCGGGCGCGAGAAGCTGGCGCTGCAGGCGCAGGCGATCGAAAGCCGTTGATGTGGGTTCGGCGCGATCGGGGACGAGAGCGTCGGGGCTGAAGCCCCTCCCACAAGAACGAGCGCGGCTTCGAAGTCTCTTGCAGGAGGAGCTTCAGCCCTTCCTGAAAAAGCAGCGCAGCTCTGAAGTCTTTTGTGGGAGGGGCTTCAGCCCCGATGCTTTTCTCTCAGCACCAGCGATAGTCGCCTACCCGACAAACCGCCCCGCCTACCGGCGTCTATCATTCCCCTCTCTCTTCTTCGGACCTGCGCCATGCGAATCCTTGTCACCGGCGGCGGCGGTTTCCTCGGCCAGGCCCTGTGCCGCGGCCTGATCGCGCGCGGCCACCAGGTGGTGAGCTTCAATCGCGGCCACTACCCGGCGCTCGATGCGCTAGGCGTGATCCAGATCCAGGGCGACCTGGCCGATCGCGACGCGGTGATCGCCGCCGCGCAAGGCTGCGAGGCGATCTTCCACAACGCCGCCAAGGCCGGCGCCTGGGGCAGCTACGACAGCTATCACCAGGCCAACGTGGTTGGGACCGACAACGTGCTGGCCGCCTGCCGCGCCCACCGCATCGGTAAACTGGTCTACACCTCGACCCCGAGCGTGACCCATCGCGCCACCCATCCGGTCGAAGGCGGCACCGCCGACACCGTGCCCTACGGCGAAGGCTTCAAGGCCGCCTACGCGACCACCAAGACCATCGCGGAAAAAGCCGTGCTCGCCGCCAACGGCGCCGAGCTGGCCACCGTCGCGCTGCGTCCGCGCCTGATCTGGGGCGTGGGCGACAATCAACTGCTGCCGCGTCTGGTCGCGCGCGCCAACGCCGGCCGCCTGCGCTTCGTCGGCGACGGCAACAACCGCATCGACACCACCTACATCGACAACGCCGCGCAGGCGCACTTCGATGCGTTCGAACATCTCGCCCCGAACGCGGCCTGCGCCGGCCGCGCCTACTTCATCAGCAACGGCGAACCCAAGACCTTGCGCGAAACCCTCAACGGCCTGCTCGGCGCGGTCGGCGCGCCGCAGGTGGACAAGACCCTGCCGTTCGGCGCGGCCTACGCCATCGGCGCGGTCTGCGAAGGTTTGTGGCATGTGCTGCCGTTGCAGGGCGAGCCGCCGATGACGCGTTTTCTGGCCGAACAACTATCGACCACGCACTGGTACGACATGGCGCCGGCGACGCGCGATTTCGGTTACGTGCCCAAGGTCAGTTTTCACGAAGGGCTCACCCGCCTGAAGGCCGCCTGGACGCAAACGCCCGCCGTCACCGTCTGACAACCTGCGCTGGCCGAGGATCGAAGCGTGCCATCGGGACCTGCCCCGATGGGGCTTTCTTTCATGCCAGGAGGTTCCCCATGCTTCATTACGCCGCCGTATTTTTCGTCATCGCGATCATCGCCGCGGTCCTGGGCTTCACCGGCATCGCCGGCGCGGCCAGCAACATCGCCTGGATCTTGTTCGTCGTGTTCGTGGTCCTGGCGATCATCTCGCTGTTCCGCGGCCGTCGCGTCGCCTGACGCCCGCCGCTTGAGCGCCACCGACCGCGTGGCCGGACCGGAGCGGGGGGCTACAATGGCGGCATGACCGCCTCCGACCCCTCGTTCCTGTCCTCGCTCAAGCCGTTGGCCGGGCGCGCGCTGGAAGCCGCGCTCAACCGCGCGCTGGCGCTGGACCCCGATACCCGCGACAGCCTGCGCGCGCTCGACGGCCGCAGCGTCGCCTTGCACCTGGCCTCGCCGCCGCTGGCGCTGCGCATCCTGGTGGTCGAAGGCCGGCTCGAAGTCGGGCCGGTGCGCGACAGCGATGAGCCCGATCTGTCGGTGCGCAGCACGCTCGGGGCGATCTTGTCGCAACTGCCGAATCTGCTCGGCGCCGCGCGCAACGAACAGGCCGCGCCGGTCGGCAAGCTGCGCATCGAAGGCGATGCCGACCTTGCGCGACGTTTGCAGCGCTTGGCCGAACGCTTCGATCCGGATTGGCAGCAACCCTTCGTCGCCGTGTTCGGCGAGGTGGCCGGCGTGCAGATCGCCAACGGCGTCGCCGGCGCGCTGCGGCATGCGCGCGAGGCGGCCGGCGCTCTGGCCGGCAACGCGGCCGAATACGTCACCGAAGAATCGCGCGATGTCGTGCCGCGCGATGAGCTCAACGCCTTTCACGACGATGTCGATGCCCTGCGCGACGATGTCGAGCGCGCCGCGGCGCGGGTGGGGCGCTTGCGCGATCGCGCGAGGCGCAGCGCATGAGCTGGGGTGCTTCGAACCTGCGAGGTCTTTTGTGGGAGGGGCTTCAGCCCCGATGCTCTTGGCTCCGCTCGCTGCGTAACTCCGTCGCTCCTGACCGGAAAGCATCGGGGCTGAAGCCCCTCCTACAAAAGACTTCGCAGTTGCGGAATCTCTGCGAGGAAGTGCGCGCATGAGGTCCGCCATCCGCGCCTGGCGCATCGGCCGCGTGTTGCTGCGCTACCGCCTCGACGACCTGCTCGACGACACGCCGGCCGAGCGCTGGCTCAAGCTCGCGCGTCCGTTCGTGCCGCGCGCTTCGGTCGAGATCGCGGCGATGTCGCGCGGCGCGCGCCTGCGCCTGGCCTTGCAGGAACTCGGGCCGATCTTCGTCAAGTTCGGCCAGATCCTGTCCACCCGCCGCGATCTGGTGCCGCCGGATATCGCCATCGAACTGGCGCTGCTGCAGGACCGGGTCGCGCCGTTCGACGGCGAGACCGCGCGCCGCATCGTCGAAGGCACGCTGGAACGCAAGATCGAAGACGCCTTCGAACGGTTCGACATCGAGCCGCTGGCCTCGGCCTCGATCGCCCAGGTGCACGCCGCGCGCTTGCCGGCCGAAGGCGGCAGGCCGGCGCGCGAAGTCGTGGTGAAGGTGCTGCGGCCCGACATCGAGGGCAAGATCGCCGGCGACATCGCGCTGTTGAACGCGCTGGCGGCGCTGGTCGATCGCGCCCATCCGGCCGCGGACAAGATCCGTCCGCGCGCGATCGTGGCCGAGATCGAAAGCACCCTGGCCGCCGAGCTGGACCTGCAGCGCGAAGGCGCCAACGCCAGCGTGCTGCGCCGGTTCTGGGCCGACAGCGACGACATGTACGTGCCCGAGGTGATCTGGTCGCACACCAGCGCGCGCGCGCTGACCCTGGAGCGGGTGTACGGCATTCCCTCCGACGACATCGCCGCCCTGGACGCGGCCGGCATCGACCGCCGCGCGCTCGCCGCCAAGGGCGTGCGGGTGTTCTACACGCAGGTGTTCCGCGACAACTTCTTCCACGCCGACGCCCACGCCGGCAACATCTGGGTGGACAGCGATCCGTCGCGGCGCAGCAACCCGCGCTTCATCGCGCTCGACTTCGGCATCATGGGCCAGCTGTCCGACGAGGATCAGTACTACCTCGCGGAAAACTTCATGGCGATCTTCAACCGCGACTATCGCCGCATCGCCGAGCTGCACGTGCAGGCCGGCTGGATTCCCGCGCACATCCGCATCGACGAACTCGAAGCGGCCACGCGCGCGGTGTGCGAGCCGTATTTCACCCGTCCGCTCAGCGAGATTTCGCTGGCCGAAGTGCTGGTGAAGCTGTTCCGCACCGCGCAGCGCTACGAGCTGACTTTGCAGCCGCAGTTGATCTTGTTGCAGAAGACCTTGCTCAACATCGAAGGCGTGGGGCGGCTGCTCGATCCCAAGCTCGACATCTGGGCGGTGGCGCGGCCGGTGCTGCAGCGCATCTTGCTCGATCGCTATAGCCCGCAGCGTCTGGCGAGCGAATTCCGCAAGCGCCTGCCCGAGTTCGTGACCCGCGCGCCGGAAATGCCGCGCCTGCTGCATGCCTGGCTGAGCCAGCAGGTGTCGGGGCAGCATGAGTTGAAGATGCGGTCGAGCGACATCACCGACCTTAATCGCACGATCAAGGATGCGGTGCGCCGCACGGTCGCGGCGATTCTCGGCACTGGCCTGTTGATCGTGGCGGCGGTGTTGTATGGGCTGGAATCGGGCGGGCCGCGCTTCTGGTCGATCCCGGCGTCGTCGTGGATCGCGGGGCTGGGCGGGTTGTGGGCGTTGTTGGCGGCGTGGCCGCGGCGGAAGCGCGACACACGTTGATCTCTCCCGAAGCGTTCCCCTAACGAATCCCCCCGACGAAACCCCAACGAATCCCCCCGGCGGGTTCCCCCCTTTGAAAAAGGGGGGCCAGGGGGGATTTGCTTTTGCTCTTGCGGGTGAATCTTTCGGCTTCGGACGGTAAGAGCAAATCCCCCCTAGCCCCCCTTTTTCAAAGGGGGGAACTCGGTAGGTTGAGGTGTGGGGACTTGCGGTGGCGCGGTTATGGCCCTGCTGCTTTCGCCTTCGTCGGCGCCTTGTTCTTCGCCGCGGCAAAATCCCCCGCCGCATAAACACTGAACTGCTCCGGCTTAAGGTGCCTGCGGATCGCCGCATTCACCGACTCCACCGTCAGCGCCTTGAACTTCGCATCCAGGTCGGCGGCGAACTGCATAGTGCGGCCGTAGAACAGATTGCTCACCAACCCGGCGGCGACCGCCGGGTCGGAGGCGCGCGCCTGTTCGCGCTGGGTCAGCAAGCCCGACACCGCGTCCTTCAATTCCTCCGCGCCCACGCCATCCTTGACCAGCCGCGCCAGTTCTTCGCGCATCGCGCGCTCGACCTGCTCCAGGTTCTCCGGCGCGGCGATCGCCTGCACCGACCAGCTGCCGGCGTCGTCGCGGCCGTCGCGGCTGGCGTCGGCGTCCAGGTCGCTGTCCACGCCGTAGCTCAGGCCTTCTTTCTGACGGATGCGATCGCCCAGGCGCGATTTGATCGTGCCGCCGCCGAGAATGTAGTTGGCCGCGACCAGCGCGGGATAATCCGGGTCGATGTCCTTCAACGACAGATTGACGTTGGCCAACAACACGCCGTTGGGCTTGTCCGGAGTCTCGAAGCGGCGTTGTTCCGCCGCCACGTCGATGTAATGCGTGGGAATGGGCGCGTAGGCGTGCTTGGGTTTCCAGTCGGCGAACAGCGCCTGCAACTGCTGCTTGACCGCGACCGGATCGAAATCGCCGACCACGCTGATCTCGCCTTCGGCGCTGCCGTAGAACTCGCGATGGAAGGCGCGCACGTCCTCGACCTTGAGCGCCTTGATCGCCGCCAGCGATTCGTCCAGCGATTTGAAATGCAGCGGGTGCCCGGCCGGCCACGGGTCGAAGTGCTGCGCCAGCGCCTGGCTGGCGATCTGCCCGGGCTCCTGGCGCGAAGCTTCCAGGCCGGTGATCGCCTGCAGGCGGTATTGCTCGAATTCCTTGTCCGGATAGGTCGGCGTGCGCAGCACTTTCGCCGCCAGCGCAAGCGCATCGCTTAACTGCTCGCGGCGCGTGGTCAAGCCGACCCGCGCCGACTGCAGGCTGCCGCCGATGCGGGCGGTGGTCTTGAGCGCTTCGAAGCGCGCGTCGATCTGCTCGCGGCTCAGCTCTTGACTGCCGCGCATCATCAGCGCGCCGGCGACGTTGCCGGCGGTGTCGCGGCCGCGCAGTGAATCGGTGTCGGCGAAGTGGAAGTTGGCCGAGACGATGACGGTGCCGCCGCGGGTTTTCTTCGGCAGCAAGGCGAGCTTGAGCCCCTGGCCGACGCCGGTGTCGAGGGTGATGGTCTGCGTGCGCGCTTCGATGTTGGCCGGCGTGGGATCGAAATGCTCGCCCGCTTCCAGCGCGAGTTTGCCGGTATAGCCTTGCAGCACGCTCGCCGCCGTCGGCGCCTCGGGGATAGTGACCCGTTGCGGCGCCTGGGTCGGCACGAAGCGGCCGAAGGTGCGGTTGCTCGATTGCAGATAGGCGCGGGCGACGCGATTGACGTCGTCGGCGGTGACTTTCTCCAGGGCGTCGCGGTACTGGAAATACAAGCGCCAGTCGCCGGCGACCACCGGGTCCGACAGCGCCATCGCCACCGCGCCGACGTTGGTGTAAGCGCGTTCGAAGCTGTTGCGCGCGCGCTGCTTGGCCGCTTCCACTTCCTCGGCGGTGATCGGCTTTTTCTGGATTTGTTCGAGCTGCTCGATCAACACCTGTTCGGCCTTGGCCGCATCGCCGTCCTTGGGCAGCGCGGCCAGCGCCGTCAGCAGGCCGGGGTCGGGCATTTGTTCGCCGCCCACGCCGATGCTGGCGGCCAGTCCGGTTTCGACCAGCGCCTTGTGCAGGCGTCCGCCCGGGGTATGGCCGAGGATGTCGTCGAGAATGCCCAGCGGCGCGGCGTCGGGATGGGTGGCGGCGGGGATGTGGTACGCGGCCATCAGCAGGCGCAGATCGCCGACGCGGCGCACGGTGACTTCGCGTTCGCCGTCCTGCGCCGGCTCACGCGTGTAGAAGGCGCGCATCGGTTCGGCCGGCTTGGGCACGGCGCCGAAATAACGCGCGACCGTGCCCAGGGTCTTGGCCGGATCGATGCGGCCGGTGAGCACCAAGGTGGCGTTGTCGGGCCGGTACCAGGCGCGGTAATAGGCTTGCAGGCGCTCGATCGGCACGTGCTCGACATCGCTGCGCGCGCCGATGGTGCTGTTGCCGTAGTGATGCCACAGGTACGCGGTGGAGCGCACGCGCTCGGACAGCGCCGAGACTTCGCTGTTCTCGCCGTTCTCCATTTCGTTGCGGACCACGGTCATCTCGCTGTCCAGGTCCTTGCGCGCGATGTCCGAATGCACCATGCGATCGGCTTCCAGGCCCAGCAGCCAGTCGAGCGTGGCGTCGTTGGCGGGGAAGGAGGCGAAGTAGTTGGTGCGGTCCAGCGAGGTCTGGGCGTTGAAGCCGATGCCGCGCTTCTTCATTTCGCCGGGAATGTCGCGATGGCTCGGCGTGCCCTTGAACAGCATGTGTTCGAGCAAATGCGCCATGCCGGTTTCGCCATAGTTCTCCTGCAGCGAGCCGACCGCGTAGATCAGGTTGAGCGTGACCGTGGGCTGGGTGGCGTCGGGAAACAGCAGCACGCGCAGGCCGTTGCTCATGCGGTATTCGCAGATGCCTTCCACGCAGGGCCCGGCCTGGAAACCCGCGGGCGGCGGTTGCGGCGCCTGCGCGTGGGCGCCGCCGAGGGCGAGGCTCAGGGCGAAGGCGAGCGCGGCGATGGCGGCGGGACGGCGTGGCGGCATGGAAACTCCTGGAAACGGGAACGCGGCGCGAAGGGAAGACGATGAGGCTGTGAGCACGCGGGGCAATAGACGACACTAGCGGCCGATCACCCAGCGCCAGTCCCGACCGCATGCCCTCGACGTTCAGTTCCAACACGCCGCCGCCGCAGACATCGCAGGATATCGCCGGCGCCGGCCTGCCGGTGTTGTACGCCGACACGTCTCTGGCAGTTATCGACAAGCCGGCGGGGCTGATGGTTCACGACAGCGCGCTGGCGCGCGGGGAAACCGACTTCGCCGCCGACCGCCTGCGCGAGCAGTTCGGCCGGCCGATCTTCCTCGTGCACCGGCTCGATCGCGCCACCAGCGGCTGCCTGCTGTTGGCGTTCGATCGCGAAACCGCTTCGGCGCTGGGCAAGGTGCTGATGTCGGGCGAAGTGCAGAAGGACTATCTGACGGTGTGCCGCGGCTGGCCGGCGGAGGATGCGTTCGAAGTCGATCACGATCTCGACGGCGGCCCGGGCAAGCCGCTGAAGAAGCCGGCGCAGACGCGGTTCCAGGTGTTGGCGCGGACCGAGCTGGCGCTGCCGTCGGCGGGGTTCGAGACCTCGCGCTACGCCTTGCTGCGCGCGCAGCCGCAGACCGGGCGCTTTCGCCAGATCCGCCGCCATCTCAAGCATCTGTCGCATCACATGATCGGCGACACCAGCCACGGCGATGGCCGCCATAACCGCAGCTTCCGCATGATGGGCATCCACCGCATGCTGCTGCACGCGCAGCGGCTGGCGTTCATCCATCCGGGCAGCGGCGAGCGGCTGCGCGTGACGGCGCCGCCGGACGCGGAATTCGCCAAGGCGCTGGCCTTGTTCGGTCCGGTCGAACTGGATTGAGGTTGCGGCGGCCGGATTCGGCCGCGGCGGGGATGAGTGGGTTCAACCCCGCGCGTGCGACTCAGCGATGCGGCGGAGGCGGCGCCTGCCGGTAGATGATCTTCGGCTGGGTGGCGCGCTGGATCGCGGCGTTGGTCAGATCCAGCAGCACCGCGCCGCCGAGCGCCTGCCCGGTGCTGGAGCGCGCGCCCTGCTGTGGGTAGCCGTTGTTCTGATAGCCGTCGTAAGGGCTGGCATTGCCCGGATAGCCGTTGTTCTGGCGGTAGCCGTTGGGCTGGTAGGCGCCTTGCGGGTAGTCGCTGTTCTGCCGGTAGCTGCTGCGCGAGCTCTCTTCGCGCGCGCGGGCCCGTTCTTCATACAGATAGCGTTCTTCGGGCGTGGCGAACTGCATGTCGTTGCCGTAGCCCGCCGAAGGCCGGTTGTAGGCCGCGCCGGCGCCGGTGTCGGGCATGGCGTTGGCGGCGTTCTGCATCTGCTGCAGCAAGCGGGTCTGCTGCTCGGTGAACTGGCCCAGGATGCGCTGATCGGTGGCGTTGGCGGGGCGGCCGACCAGGGATTCGGCGACCGACTGCGCCGATTGCGTCATCCGCCGCTGGAACTGCGGATTGGCGATGTTGCGCATGTTGTTGTTGACGTTGGCCGGGTCGTAGCGCTGATCGATGGTCTGCGCCGACAACGCCGGCGCGGCCAGGATCAGGGCGGCCAGCAGCGGCAGGGCCAGCGATTTGCGTCGCGGCGATGGGGGCAGGCGCTTCATGCGGGTTCCTCCTTGGACCGGTCCGGGCATGGTCCCCCCCTGGCCCAGCCGCGTCAACGACGGCCGCCGCCGGACCGCCCGCAGCCGCGCCGCGGCGGGTTTTCCCGCGTCGCGCGCGCCGGCCGCTGTGAGCCCGGTCGCGCCGTCAACGGTGCGTAATGGACGAAATGCCGGCGCCGACTACAATCCCAGGCGGAGGAGAGCATGGCTATCACGATACCCGAGCAGGAATTGGTCGAGCGTTTCGTACGTTCGACCGGCCCGGGCGGGCAGAACGTCAACAAGGTCGCAACAGCGGTGGAACTGCGCTTCGATATCGCGCAGTCGCCTTCGCTGCCCGACGCCGTGCGCGAGCGCCTGCTGACCAAGCGCGACCGGCGGGTGACCGGCGAGGGCGTGCTGGTGATCAGCGCGCAGCGTTTCCGCACCCAGGATCGCAACCGCCAGGACGCGCGCGAGCGTCTGGCGGCGTTCGTAGACAGCGGTCTGCGCGCGCCCAAGCCGCGCATCGCCACCAAACCCAGCCGTGCCGCCAAGGAGCGCCGGATCGGGGCCAAGAAAGAACGCGGCGCGACCAAGCGCAATCGTTCGCAAACCGATTGGGACTGACACGGAGCGTGCATGCCAGTTGATCCGAACGCCAAGCCATCCCTTCCGCCCGACGCCGACGGCGTGGTGCTGCGGCTGCCGCCCAACGTGCCGCAGGTCAGGCGCAACCGCCTGACCCGCTGGATCGGCCGCAGCATCCTGCGCATCGGCGGCTGGCGCATGGTCGGCAAGTTTCCCGACATCCCGCGCGCGGTGCTGATCGGCGCGCCGCATTCGTCCAACTGGGACGGCGTGTGGGGCTTCGCGGCCAAGGCCGCGATGGGCCTGGACGTGAAGATCATCGCCAAGGATTCGCTGTTCCGGGTGCCGCTGCTAGGCGCGCTGCTGCGGGGAATGGGGGTGATCCCGATCAACCGCAGCGCGGCGCACGGGGTGATCGAGCAGGCCACCTCGATGATCCGCGGCGCCGAGCGTTTCTGGCTGGGCATCGCCCCGGAAGGCACGCGCAAGGCGGTGGAGCGCTGGAAGGCCGGGTTCTGGAAGATCGCCAAGGCCGCCGACGTGCCGGTGGTGCCGGCGTATTTCCACTATCCGGACAAGATCATCGGGATCGGCGACATGTTCCATCTGGGCGAGGACATGGACGCGGACATGCGGCGGATCCGCGATTGGTACAAGCCTTGGCAGGGCAAGCATCACGGTACTGTTTGAGGGCTTGCTGGAAGTCTGGGGTCGTAATTCCCGCGAAGGCGGGCTCCGCTTTACTTCGGCGGAGCCGAACATCCGGTGACTTCAGCGCCATCCTTCCAGGCCGTCATTCCCGCGAAAGCGGGAATCCAGTGACTTCAAACGTTCTCGCACGAAAAGCCCTGGATTCCCGCGTTCGCGGGAATGACGAGCAATAGCGCAACGCGGGAATCCAAAAGCCCGTTTCGCTCAGTCGGCCGCCGCCGCCACGCGCCGCCGCCGCCGCGGCGTCTTCGCCGGCTCATCCGGCCCGATCTGTTCCAACTGCACGCGCAGGTCGTGCAGGGTGGTGAGGATGTGTTCCGACAGCAACCGGCTCACCAGGGCCGCGTCGCGCTGCAGCCAGGCGTCGAGAATGGCGCGGTGTTCGCTGGCCGCGCGCGCCTCGCGGCCGGCCGGTTCCAGGTGCTTGCGCACGTAGCGTTCGGCCAGCACCTGCAAGCGTTCGACCAGTTGCGCGGTGATCTGGCGTCCGCCCGGGCGCACCAGCGCCAGGTGGAAACTGCGATTGAAGCGCACCACCGCGTGGGCGTCGTCGGTGCCGGCGTTTTCCAGCGCCGCCAGCGCCGCGCGCGCGGCGGCGTGTTCGCTGTCGTCGGCGGCCAGGCTGGCGTCGGCGGCGGCCTCGGGTTCGATCTTCAGGCGCAGCGCGAACACTTCCTCGGCCTCGTTCGCGGTCAGCGCCGGGACGAAGAAGCCGCGATTGGGGTGCGAGGCCAGCAGGCCCTGCTGTTCCAGCCGGCCCAGCGCTTCGCGCAGCGGAATCTTGCTGATGCCCAGTTCCTCCGCCAGCAGTTCCTGGCGGATCGGCGCGAGCGGCGGAATCTGCGTCGACAAAATCCGTTCGCGGACCACTTCGAAGGCTTGGTCGGACAGCGAACGGGGCACGATGCTCATGCGATCAGTCTACCCAACCGCCGGCCGCGCTCTACTGCGGCCGCGACACGATCTCGGCCCGGCCCCGGCAGACCGTTCGTCGGCGCGGCGCCTGCCCGGCGCCCGGACACGCCAACCCTCGACCTGAATCACGGAATCGGCGGCTTATCGCTATATCGTATACGTTATACCGATTAGCAGCTTTCCGTGTCGTCGCTATGACACGCAGGGGGAAGGCCGCGGCAGATCGGGCGATCCAGGCCATCGGGGGTGGCCGTCGCCGACAGCGGATTCACGCAGCCTGGCCGCTCAGCGGCCGCGCCGGCGCGTGTCCGTGCCCGGCGCCGGCGCAGTCGGCCCGGTCGTGTCCCATCGATCGCGGATTCGCGCCGGTCTCCTGCACCGCCGCCGCTCCGTGGGCCCGCGCGGCCGCCGCACGCGCGTACGACGCCGGAGAGCCGACCGCCATCCAACCGTCCGACCGCTAGCCCGTCCTTGCCAGGCCGCATCCGCAAGGTCGCATTCGCAAGGCCTTACCGCCGCAAGGCGAGACACCGCTCCACCACCGGCCCGCCGCGCCGCGCATTCGCGCGGGCGCCGCCGTGCGCCGCCATTGCATTCAAAGGAGATCGTCGATGTCCTTCGTACCCAAACCGACCCAGGCGTTGTTGCTCGGCCTGGCCGTCGCCGCCGTGAGTTTCCTCAGTTACGCCTTGCCGTGGGCGTCGATGCTCGAGCCGGCGCAACCCGCCGCGCCCGCGCCCGTCGCCCATGCCGCGGCGAGCCCGCATGCCGCCGGCACCGCCGCGCGCGCGCAAGGCTCGGCCCCGCGCGCGCAACCTTTGCAGCAAGGCGCATCGCGCCGGCAGCCGGCGACCGAGCGCCAGTTGTTCGGCGAACATCAGCAAGATCGCGCGCTGGCCCCGGCGCGGCGCGCGCCGCAGCAACCGTTCCTGGTCGATCGCCGCGACAGCGCCTACGACGGCACCGCATTGCGCCGCGATCTGTTGCGCCGTCCTTCGTTCGCGCGCACCTCGCCCGCGCTCAAGGCCGCGGCTTGCGACGTCAACGCCTTCGGCGCGCTCAGCGGCGCGGCGCTGGTCAGCGCGGTCAAGGCCGCCAGCGCGGATTGCATCAACCAGTTGTTCGGCGTCACCGGCGCCAACGCCTACGCCACGTTCCGCGAAGCGCAGATGGTCAGCATCGCCAACGCCTTCGCCACTTCGGCGCGAGGTTACGACGGCAGCAACGCCGACAGCACCTTGCAACTGGTGTTGTTCCTGCGCGCCGGCTACTACGTGCAGTACTACGACAGCAGCGTTGGCGCCTACGGCAACGCGCTGCGCGACGCGATCCGTCCGGCCCTGGACGCGTTCGCCGCCAACGCCAACTTCGGCCGGGTCAACGATGTTCACGGCGAAGTGCTGGCCGAGTTCGTCACCCTGATCGACAGCTCGACCGAGAACGCGCGCTATGTGTATGTGGTCAAGCGCTTGCTCGACAGCTACAACAGCGGCTTCGATGCGTATTACTGGATGAAGGTGGCGGTCAACAACGCCTACTCCGTGACCTTCCGCGGCCATCAGGACGCGGCCTTCCGCGCGCTGGTGCAGTCCGACAGTTCGATCGTCGAGACCTTGTACAACTTCGCCGACCGCAACTTCGCCATGCTCGGCCAGGACAACGACTATCTGGTCGCCAACGCCGGCCGCGAGCTGGGGCGGTTCCTGCTATACGACGGCGCGCTGAAGACGCTGGCGCGCGCGCGGGTCAAGACCTTGCTCGACCGCTCCGCGGTCACCGGCCCGACCGCGCGCTTGTGGGTGGGCGTCGGCGAAATGGCCGATTACTACGATCAAGGCAACTGCGCGCAATACGGCCTGTGCGATTTCGTCGCGCGGGTGCAGGCGGCGGCGCTGCCGATCCAGCACACCTGCAGCGCGACGCTGCGCCTGCGCGCGCAGTCGATGAGCGCGGCGGAACTGGCCTCGACCTGCGCCACGGTGGCCGGGCAGGAAGCCTATTTCCACCGCGAACTCGCCACCGGCGGCGTGCCGGTCGCCGGCGACGGCAACGCGAGCCTGGAAATGACCGTGTTCGACAGCAGCGACGATTACGCCATCTATGCCGGCGCGATCTACGGCATCGACACCAACAACGGCGGCATGTACCTGGAAGGCAATCCGTCCTTGCCCGGCAACCAGGCGCGCTTCATCGCCTACGAGGCCGAGTGGCTGCGTCCGCAGACCTTCGAAATCTGGAACCTGACCCACGAGTACGTGCACTACCTGGACGGCCGCTTCGACATGTGGGGCGATTTCGCCGCGGCGATGAAGCAAAAGACCGTGTGGTGGGTCGAAGGCTTCGCCGAATATCTGTCCTACCGTTATCGCGGCGTGGTCAACGACGGCGCCCAGGCCGAAGCCGCGCGCGGCACCTATGCGCTCAGCCGCGTCTACCAGAACGATTACAACAGCGGCCAGACCCTGGTGTATCGCTGGGGCTATCTGGCGGTGCGTTTCATGTTCGAACAGCGCCGTGATCAGGTGAACGCGATCCTGGGGTATTTCCGCCCCGGCAACTACAGCGGCTACGCCACTTACATGGCCGGCATCGGCGCGAGCAACGACGCGGCCTTCAGCGCCTGGCTGCCGTGCGTGGCCCAGCCCGATGCGCCGGGTTGCGGCACCACGCCGAACCAGCCACCGGTGGCGAGCTTCAACTTCGCCGCCAGCGGTTTGCGGGTGAACTTCAGCGATACCTCCACCGACGCCGACGGCCGCATCGTCGCGCGCAGTTGGAACTTCGGCGACGGCAGCACCTCGGCCGCGGCCAATCCCAGCAAGACCTATGCCGCGGCCGGCAGCTACAGCGTGCAGCTCACCGTCACCGACGATCGCGGCGCCAGCCGCAGTACCACGCGCACGGTGACCGTCAGCGATACCGGCCTGCCCGAGTGCGCGGGCAGCGACATCCGCGTGTTGGGCAAGAACTGCACGCGCAGCAATGTGGTCGGCACGGTCGGCAACTACACCTACTTCTATCTGTACGTGCCGGCCGGAACCGCGCAACTGCGCATCGACGTGGCCGGCGGCAGCGGCAACGCCAATCTTTACGTCAGCACCCGCAACTGGGCGACGCGCGAATCGTATGAGTACCGTTCGACCAATGCGGGCAACACCGAGTCGGTGACGATTTCGCAGCCGGCGGCCGGGTACGTCTACGTCAGCTTGTATGGCGTGACTGCGTTCAATGGCGTGCGGGTGACTACGCGTTATTGAGCGGCCCTCACCCCAACCCCACCCCCGCCCGAACGCATAGCGTTCGGGCGTTGTTCAATGGCGTGCGGGTAACTGCGCGCTACTGAGCGGTCCTTGCCCCAACTCCACCCCCGCCCGAACGCATAGCGTTCGGGCGTTCGGTGCCGCGCGAGCCGATGGCTCGCAAGCAGCGGCCCCTCACCCCGCTTGCGGGAGAAGGTGCCCGATAGGGCGGATGAGGGCAGGCTCAGCGATCCGACTGCCCGGTCGCGTAGTAATCCCCGCGCACAAACAAATCCGGCTGGATCAACTCGGTGAACGCGCGCGCCTGCGGCGACAGATACTTGCCCTTGCGCACCACCACGCCATAACTGCGCGACGGGAAATACTCGGCCAGCGAACGCGCCGACAACCGAGAGCGATCGGCGTCGGTCAGACAGATCGCGGTGACGATGCTGATCCCCAGGCCCATCGCCACGTACTGCTTGATCACTTCCCAGCCGCCGACCTCCAGCGCGACGGTGTAGGGCACCCGGTTCTGCTGGAACACCACATCGACCATGCGATAGGTGGTCAACCGCTGCGGCGGCAGGATCAGGCCGAACGGGCTCAGGTCTTGCAGGGTCACCCGGTCGAGCTTGGCCAGCGGGTGGTCGCGCGGGGTGATCAGCATCGGCTCGAACCGGTAGACCGGCGCGTAGCTGAGGTCGCCGGGCACGTCGAGCATCGAACCTACCGCCAGATCGACGCCGTCGGAACGCAACAGGTCCAAGCCGCCGGCGCCGGTGACGTTGTGCAGCGTGAGCCGCACCTCCGGATGCGCGGCGCGAAATGCCTCCACGATCTTCGGCAGCAGATACAGGATGGTCGAGCTGCCGGCGGCGACGTTGAGATCGCCCGCGTCCAGGCCGCGGATGCGTTCGCGGAAGGCGCCGTCCAGGCTGTCCAGGCCCTCGACCAGGGGCCGGGCCAGTTCGTACAGCTCCTGGCCTTCGCGGGTCAGGGTCAGGCGGCGGCCGCTGCGCTCGAGCAGGCGCACCCCCATTTCGCGCTCCAGCGCCTGCAACTGCAGGGTCACCGCCGGCTGGCTGAGGTACAGAGCCTCAGCAGCGCGTGAGACTGAGCCCAGACGCGCGGTCTGGCAGAACGCCCGCAGGGGCTTCAGCCGATCCCCTTTGTATGCAAATCGCGGACTTAGCGAGCGCGTCGTGGCCACATGAAGATCATATATAAGCTAAGAAAATGATATGCATTGAAAAAACTTGATTGTCAAATACTAGACGGCGCCGCATGGTCTGGGTCCAGGGACACGCTCGTTGGGAGCGGTCCCCATCCCCACAGGAGTCGCACCATGTCGGCAGTGATCGCGCAGTGGCAGGACCATCCCGGGCAACGTCAGCCGGGTGGCGGCATCGAGCTCACGGCCCAGTCGGCCGGGCAGGACGCTCTGCTGACCCCGGCCGCTCTCGAATTCCTGGCCGTACTGCATCGCCGTTTCGAACCCGCCCGCCAGGCCCGCCTGGCCGCGCGCAAACAACGCCAGGCGTTCTTCGATGCCGGCGGCCTGCCCGATTTCCGCGACGACACCGCCGCGATCCGCAACAGCGCCTGGCGCGTCGCGCCGCTGCCGACCGCGCTGCTCGACCGCCGCGTCGAGATCACCGGCCCGGTCGATCCGAAGATGGTCATCAACGCGCTGAACTCCGGCGCGAAGGTGTACATGGCCGACTTCGAGGACAGCACCGCGCCGACCTGGGCCAACCTGCTGACCGGCCAGCGCTCGCTGCGCAAGGCCGTCGCCGGCACCCTGGACTGGTCGTCGCCCGACGGCGCCAAGCACTACACCCTCAAGCCCTTCGAAGAGCAGGCCGTGCTGATGGTGCGCCCGCGCGGCTGGCACCTGGACGAGAAGCACGTGCGCATCGACGGCGCGCCGATGTCGGGCAGCCTGTTCGACTTGGGCCTGTTCGCCTTCCACAACGCGCACGCGCTCGCCGCGCTGGACCGCGGCCCGTACTTCTACCTGCCCAAGCTGCAGTCGATGGAAGAAGCGCAGCTGTGGAACGAGGTCATCGGCCACGTCGAAAGCGAACTCGGCCTGACGCCGGGGCAGATCAAGGTCACCGTGCTGATCGAGACCTTGCCGGCGGTGTTCGAGATGGACGAAATCCTGCACGCGCTGCGCACCCGCATCGCCGGCCTGAACTGCGGACGCTGGGACTACGTGTTCTCGTACATCAAGACCTTCCGCGCGCACCGCGACAAGGTGCTGCCCGAGCGCGGCCAGGTGACCATGACCCAGCCGTTCCTGCGCGCCTATTCGGAACTGCTGATCCAGACCTGCCACAAGCGCGGCGCCCACGCGATGGGCGGCATGGCCGCGCAGATTCCGATCAGCGGCGATGAAGCCGCCAACGAAGCCGCGCTGGCCAAGGTCCGCGCCGACAAGCTGCGCGAAGTCACCGCCGGCCACGACGGCACCTGGGTCGCGCATCCGGCGCTGATCCCGCTGGCGATGCGCATCTTCGACGAGCGCATGCCGACCCCGCACCAGCAGCACGTGCTGCGCGAGGACGTGCTGATCATCCGCGAGGATCTGATCAAGCCCTCCTTCGGCACCATCACCCGCGCCGGTTTCGAGGGCAACGTCGAGGTGTGCGTGCGCTATCTGGCCGCGTGGCTGGAAGGCAACGGCTGCGTGCCGATCCACTGGCTGATGGAAGACGCGGCCACCGCCGAAATCGCCCGCACCCAGCTGTGGCAATGGCTGCACGCCGACGGCCTGTTCCTCGACGACGGCACGCCGCTGGATTTCGCTTTGCTCGAACGCGCGCTGATCGGCCTGCCGAGCAAGTTCGCCGACCGCTCGAAGCTGCCGGGCGGCTCCAAGCTCGACGAAGCCATCGCGATGCTCGACCGACTCACCCATGCCGACACGCTGGAAGAGTTCCTGACCTTGCCCGCTTACGAACGCATCGACTGAACGCCGCTGCCGCCGTCGCAAACGATTAACGCCACTCCCCCACGTCAATACGACCCACACGCTAAGGAATCGAAGTCATGAGCCACACGCTGCCGACCGCCGATCAACTCCGCCAGGACTGGGCGACCAATCCGCGCTGGGCCGGTATCACCCGCCCGTATTCGGCCGAAGACGTGGTGCGCCTGCGCGGCACGGTGCCGGTCGAACACACGATCGCCAAGCTCGGCGCCAACAAGCTGTGGACCTCGCTGCACACGGAGGACTTCGTCAACGCGCTCGGCGCGCTGACCGGCAACCAGGCCATGCAGCAGGTCAAGGCCGGGCTCAAGGCGATCTATCTGTCGGGCTGGCAGGTCGCCGCCGACGCCAACATCGCCGGCGAGATGTACCCCGACCAGTCGCTGTACCCGGCCAACTCGGTGCCGCAGGTCGTGCGCCGCATCAACAACACCCTGCTGCGCGCCGATCAGATCCAGTGCGCGGAAGGCACCGGCGACATCGACTTCCTGCAGCCGATCGTGGCCGACGCCGAAGCCGGCTTCGGCGGCGTGCTCAACGCCTTCGAACTGATGAAGGGCATGATCGAGGCCGGCGCCTCGGGCGTGCATTTCGAAGATCAGCTGGCCTCGGTCAAGAAGTGCGGCCATATGGGCGGCAAGGTGCTGGTGCCCACGCGCGAAGCGGTCGAGAAGCTGGTCGCCGCGCGCCTGGCCGCCGACGTCATGGGCGTGCCGACTCTGATCGTCGCACGCACCGACGCCGAAGCCGCCGACCTGCTGACCGCCGACATCGATCCCAACGATCAGCCCTTCACCACCGGCGAGCGCACCAACGAAGGGTTCTACAAGACCCGCAACGGTCTGGATCAGGCGATCAGCCGCGGCTTGGCTTACGCGCCTTATGCCGATCTGGTTTGGTGCGAAACCGGCAAGCCGGACCTGGAGTTTGCGCGCAAGTTCGCGCAGGCCATCCACGCCAAGTTCCCGGGCAAGCTGCTGGCCTACAACTGCTCGCCGAGCTTCAACTGGAAGAAGAACCTGGACGACGCCACCATCGCCAAGTTCCAGAAGGAAATCGCCAGCTACGGCTACAAGTTCCAGTTCATCACCCTGGCCGGTTTCCACAGCCTGAACTACGGCATGTTCAACCTGGCCCACGGCTATGCGCGCCGGCAGATGAGCGCGTTCGTGGAACTGCAGGAAGCCGAGTTCGCCGCGGCCGAGAAGGGCTTCACCGCGGTCAAGCATCAGCGCGAGGTCGGCACCGGTTACTTCGACGCGGTGACCCAGACCATCCAGGGCGGGCAGTCGTCCACGGTGGCGCTGAAGGGCTCGACCGAGGAAGAACAGTTCCACGACGCGAAGAAGGCCGCGGCCTGAGTCGGCCGGTTTCTTCTCCCCGACCCGGATAGGTTCAGGCCGGCGCCGTAACCGCGAGGGGCGGTGGGCGCCGGACCTGATCGCTACCCGGGGATACGGCTTCGAAACGAAGGGCTCCGAGAGGGGTCCTTCGTCGTTTCGAAGACCGGCGCGTTCATCATTCAGAACGGCGCGCGATAGCCCGCGCCCCGACCTCGCACATCATTTTCCGCACGCCGGCCCGCCGCCCCCGTCCGTCGGCATCGCATCCGCCAACCTCGCGCCCGCCGCATTCGCGCCGTTACCATGTTGCAAGTGCGAAACGCTGCGTATTCGTAGAGTCGCAATGCCCTTGCGGCACGTGGATTAGGCGCTGAATGCGTCGATCCGACGGTGGCCGTTTTGACCCCCTGGCGGCGTTAGCTGCTCAGACCAGGTGCTATCCTGCCGACAAGGCTCCACAGGACGTGGGGGTGCGGGGAGATCGGAATGAATCGCGACACGGCGGCGCCTGCAGTGGGCCGCGAGACCGACAATTCGACTGCGACCGCGGCGCCGACGGACGTGGCGATGGCGGTGCTGACGCCGGGCGAATTCGAGCTGTTCGCCGAGATCGGCCGGCCGCGCCGGATCGAAGCCGGGCAGGTGCTGTTCCGCCGCGGCGAGTTGGGCACCACCATGTTCGTGATCGCGCGCGGCGCGATCATCCTCGACTTCGGCGACGACCTGGTCACCAAGCGCCTGGGCGTGCGCGAATTCTTCGGCGAGCTGGGCCTGCTGATCGGCGATCACGCCCGCAGCGCGGACGCGATCGCGGCCACCGACGGCCTGCTGGTGGAACTGCGCCATGAAGAATTCCAGCGCCTGGTCGATCGCGACCCGTCCCTGGTTTCCTATTTCCTGCGCCGCGCGATCATGCGCGTGGTGCTCAACGAGCAAAGCCTGATCCGCCGCCTGCGCCGCCGCAACCAGGACCTGGAAGCCGCGCTCGACAGTCTTTACGCCACCACCCACCAGCTCAACCAGACCGAAGAGCTGATCCGCACCGACGACCTCACCGGCCTGTACAACCGCCGCGGCCTGACCTTGCACCTGCAGGAAGCGCGCGCGGTCGGCATGTCCGAGACGATGGGGCTGGTGCTGATCGACTGCGACCGCTTCAAGCAGGTCAACGACGACCACGGCCATCTGGCCGGCGATCGCGTGCTGCAGAGCGTGGCCAACATCCTGCGCTCGGTCGCGGGCGCGGAAGACATCGCCTGCCGCCTGGGCGGGGACGAATTCTGTCTGTTGGTCGCCGCGCGCACGCGCCAGGACGTGATGCGCTTCGCCGACTTCATCGTCCACACCGTGCACGGGCTGCTGATGATCCCGCAGTCGCCGCCGACCATCTGCCCGGTCAGCGTCGGCGCCTGCCTGATCAGCTCCAAGCACGAATGGAACGACTGGTACGCCCACGCCGACGCCGCGCTCTACCAGGCCAAGCGCCTGGGCGGCAATCGCGTGCAATGGCAGGACGCCGAACTGACGCCGGCATGAGCCAGGCCGACAAGGATGCCGCGATGAACGATGCCCACCGCCCCCATGCCGAAGGTCCGCAGCTGCGAACGCTGCTGCTGACCGACCTGTGCGATTCGACCACCCTGGTCGAGCGTCTCGGCGACGGGCCGGCGGCCGACCTGTTCCGCGAGCACGACCGTCTGGTGCTGGTCCTGCAGCAGCGTTGGCGCGGCCGCCTGATCGATCGCTCCGACGGCCTGCTGCTGTTGTTCGAGCGCCCCATCGACGGCCTCGGCTTCGCCCTGGACTACGCCCGCGGCCTGCGCGAGATGGGCACGGCGCGCAAACTCGATCTCAAGGCGCGCGCCGGACTGCACGTCGGCGAAGTGCTGACTTGGCGCAACAGCGACGAGGCGGTGAAGGTCGGCGCCAAGCCGGTGGAAGTCGAAGGTCTGGCCAAGCCGATGGCCGGCCGCTTGATGGCGACCGCGCGCCCCGGCCAGATATTGCTGTCGGCGGTGGCCGAGCCGCTGGCGCATCGCGCCGCGCGCGAACTGGGCGAACGCGGCCAGCAGCTGCTGTGGAAATCGCACGGGCGCTGGCGCTTCAAGGGCGTGCCCGAGCCGCAGGAAATCTATGAAGTCGGCGAACCCGGCATCGCCCCGCTGCGCGCGCCGCCCAACGGCCCCAAAGCCTGGCGCGACGTGCCGTTGTGGCGGCGTCCGGCCGCGCTCGCCGCCGAAATCGCGGTGCTGGCGGTGATCGGCACCGGCGTGTGGTTCGCGACCCGGCCGCAGCCGGCGATCGCCTTCAACCAGCGTGACTGGGTGGTGGTCGGCGACCTGCGCAACCTCACCGGCCAGGGCGTGCTCGACGATTCGCTGGAACAGGCCTTCCGTATCAGCCTGGAGCAGTCGCGCTACGTCAACGTGCTGTCGGACCTGAAAGCGCGCGACACCCTCGACCGCATGCAGCGCAAGCCCGACACCGTGCTCGACCGTGCGGTGGCCTCGGAGATCGCCCTGCGCGACGGCGCGCGCGCGGTGATCCTGCCGACCGTGGCCGAAGTCGGCGGCCGCGTGCGGGTCAGCGCGGAAGTCATCGACCCGCACACCCAGACCACCGTCTACGCCGAATCCGCCGACGGCTCCGGCGCGCAGTCCACGCTCGGCTCGATCGACACCGTGACCGCCGCACTGCGCGAAAAGCTCGGCGAGGCGATGAAGTCGATCGAACGCGATTCTGAGCCGTTGCCGAAGGTCGCGACGAAGAATCTCGATGCCCTGCGCGCCTACGCACTGGGCGTGAAGACCTACGGTGAGCGCCGCAACGCCGAGGCACTGCGTTATTTCAATCAGGCCACCTCGTTGGATCCCGAGTTCGCCTTGGCCTACCTGGGTTCGCTGCGCATCTATGTCGGCGAAGCCGATAACCGCGCCGCCAAACCCTATCTGGAAAAAGCGATCGCGCTGCGTTCGCACCTGACGCCGCGCGACGCGCTGTACCTGGACGCGTGGTCGGCCGAATACGGTCCCAAACCGGCCGTGCGCGCGCCGGAGCAATGGAAACTGCTGGCCGGCCTGTACCCGGACTATTACGCCGGCCATTACAACTACGCCTGGGCCGCGTTCGCCAACAACCGTTACGCCGAATCGCTGAAGTACGCCAAGGCCGCGACCGCGACGCAGAATCCGTTGCGCAGTAGTGCGATCGAACTGATGGGCCGCGCGCAGTTGGCGCAGGGTCAGGCCGACGCGGCGCTGGCCAGTTTCATCCAGGGCGAGAAGGTCGGTCGCTACGGGCCCAACCGTCGCCGCGCCGCGGCGCTGGCGACCCTGCGCCGCTTCGAGGAAGCCGGCAAGGTGTTGCGCCAGTTGCCGGCCGACTCCAGCACCAGCGGCATCACCAATTACCTCGAACGCATTTCGGTCGAACTCGATCAAGGCCACTGGGACGAGGCGGAAAAGCTGGCGATCCGCGCCGAGCGCGACGCGCAGCAGGCCACGCCGGTGCTGAGCAATCAGTTCGCCTTGATCCGGCTGATGGTGGAAGGTCTGCGCGGCCGTCCCGCGCCGGCCGATGCCTTGCTCGCGATCGGCCGCAAGGCCGCCGAGCGCGCCGCGGACGAAGCCGATCCGCTGCGCAACGAACACGCCTATGTCGCTTTGGCCGTGGCCTATGCTGGCCAGCGCCAGGGCGATGCCTCGGTCGCGCAGCAACTGCTGCCGCGGATGGAACCGCTGGTGCAGGCCATCGACGATCCGGCGGCGGTGCAATTGCTGACCATCGTCCAGGCCGGACAACTGCGGCTGAGCGGTAAGCCCGTGGAAGCGATCCGCATGCTGCGTCCGCTGCTCAAGGGCGATGAGTTGTTCCAGGCGCACAGCGCATTGCGCGCGGCGTTCGCGGCGGCCGGGCAGGATGAGGACGCGCTGCGCGAGGACCGCTGGCTGGCGGCCCATCGCGGCCTGGCGTACATCGAAACCTCGGGCAGCCAGACGCTGCAGATCGTCAACGTGGCCGATACCACGCTGGCCTTGCTCGACCAGGCCGAAGACCTTAAGCGGTTGGGGCGCGAACCCGAAGCGCGGCAGCAGGCCGAAGCCTTCCGCCGCGCCTGGCCTCAGGAGGTCGGGTTGCCCTTGTCGATGCTGCGCAGGGTCGATTCGATCTGGCCGGCCTCGAAACAATGAGGATTGGTGTGTGAGGCGTCGGAGGTCAAGAAGCTCTTGATCTCCATGCGCGCGGCCTGGATTTCAGCGGCCGGGGCGACATTGGCCGTCACCATGCAACCGAACGCGCTCGGCGAGTACTCGCCCTTGGCGACCATTTCCTGTGCGGGCGGATGACCGGCCTTGGCCAGCGCCGCGGTCGCGTCCTTTTGGAACAACGTGCGGAAGTCGTTGTCGTTGCTGAGCAGATCCAGCAGTTTGTCCACGACTTCCGGACTCAGCGGCGTGTGGCCTTCGCCGGATTCAGTATTTGCCATTTCCCCGTTCCCCTTTGCTCATGCGTTATACAGCGTTGGAATCTAACCTTGTCTCTCCAACGGAACAACCCGAAATCATCGGACAAGCCGGTGCAATCGCCGTCTTCGGTCGCGACATGCGCCTGCAACGCTTTGCCTGTAGACGCCGGTGCGCCGCGCCGGCGTTGATGAACCGGCTGAACGCGAACGATTTCCGCCATCTTCGGCAAGGCTGCCGAACCGACGCGAACCCCGCGCAAATCTGATCCGTTGGCGATTGCCGTGCCGCGGCGGCGCGCCGACAATCGCGCCGAGCAGGCGCCGTCGCGATCGCGATCCACGCCGCCACTTCGTCCGTACCGTTTCGCTGAGGCCTTGATGCGTATCCGCCGTTGCGCCGTCGTCTATCTGGAGCCGCGCGAGGACGCTGGCTTCGCCCTGGCCTCCTTGCTCGCCGGTCAGGCCGGCATCCAGCGCCGCCTGCGCTGGTTGGCGCTGGCGCCGCATCTGCAAGGCGAAATCGAAATCGAAATCGACGCCGACGAACGCGAACTGCTGGGGCAGCTCAGCCCTGGCGCCTGGGTCGAGGCCGAACCCTGGCAGGCGCAGCACGGCCCGGTCCTGGCGCGCCTGCTCGACAGCGGTCTGGTGACCGGCGACGACGAACGCCATGCCGGCCATCGCGAACGCGACGAAGCGTTGCGCGCCGCGCACTGGTGGCCGCCGGCCGCGCTGGCGCACCGCCTGGCGCGCTGGCAAGGGCTGGACAGCGCCGCGGCGATGGACGCCAGCGAATTGAGCACCGCCGCCGACATCCGCCGCCAACTCGGTCCGCCGCCCGCGCACACGGTCGAACGCGCGCAACCGTCGCAGCGACTGCCGCTGCCGCGTCTGCCCGACGGCGAGTTCGAACGCCTGCTCGCGCGCCGCGCGACCTGTCGCAACTTCGACCCGGCGCGCGCGCTGCCCTACGACTTGTTCGTGCGCATGCTGCAGCGGGTGTTCGCCGCCCAGGCGCAGGTGCGCATTCAGGACGACACCATCTTTCTGAAGAAGCACACGCCCTCCGGTGGCGGACTGCATGCGACCGAGGCGTATCTGATCGTGCGCAACGTCGAAGGCGTGGCGCCGGGGCTGTATCACTACCATCCCACCGATCACGCTCTGGAGCCCATGGCGCCGCCTGCGATGGGACTGGCGCAATTCGCCTCGCGCGCGCTGGCCGGCCAGCACTGGTTCGCCGACGCCCACGCGATGACGGTGCTGACGCCGCGTTACGCGCGCAGCTTCTGGAAATACCGCCGGCACGCCAAGGCCTATCGCGCGCTGGTGCTCGACAGCGGCCATCTGTCGCAGACCTTGTATCTGAGCGCGACCGAGCTGGGATTGGGCGCGTTCGTGACTTCGGCGATCAACGAGATCGACATCGAGCAGGCCTTCGGACTCGATCCGCTGGTGGAAGGGCCGCTGGCGATCTGCGGATTCGGCTGGCGCGGCGAACACATGCGGACCTCGGAATTTGATCCAACCGAAGAGGTCTGGAACAAAAAGCCGAAAAACCCTTAAGAAAAAGCACCCCCCGCCCAAGCCCCCCTATCCAACACCTCCCGCAATCCGCATCGCCACCTGCAACCAAGACACGGCCCACAAGCTGATGCCATCCTCCCTCTAACCCCCACGGAACCCACGCCCCATGTGGCCCGACCACCGTATCCAGGACCTGTTCGGAATCGACCTGCCCATCGTGCAAGCGCCGATGGCCGGACCCACCCAGGCCGACATGGTCATCGGCGCGGCTCAGGCCGGCGCCCTGGGTTCGCTGCCGTGCGCGATGCTGAGCCCGCAGCAGGTGCGCGAGCAATGCGCGTCGATCCGCGCCGCCACCGATGCGCCGCTGAATCTGAATTTCTTCTGCCACCGTCCGGGTGCGGCCGATCCGGCGCGAGAAGCGGCCTGGCGCGAACGCCTGGCCGGGTATTACCGCGAATACGGCCTCGACCCGGCGATGCCGGTCGCGCCGAGCGCGCGCGCGCCGTTCGACGAGCCGTGGTGCGAACTGGTCGAGGAACTGCGGCCGGAGGTGGCGAGTTTCCATTTCGGCCTGCCCGAGCCGCGGCTGCTCGAACGCGTGCGCGCCAGCGGCGCGCGCATCGTGTCGTCGGCGACGACGGTCGATGAAGCGCGCTGGCTGGAGCAGCGCGGGTGCGATGCGATCATCGCGCAGGGCGCCGAAGCCGGCGGCCATCGCGGCGTGTTCCTGAGCGAGGACATCACCACTCAGGCCGGCCTGTTCGCGCTGCTGCCGCGAGTTGTCGATGCGGTACGGGTTCCGGTGATCGCCGCCGGCGGCATTTTCGATGCGCGCGGAATCGTGGCGTCGTTCGCCCTGGGCGCGGCGGCCGCGCAGATCGGCACCGCGTATCTGTTCTGCCCGGAAGCCAAGTTGCCGCCGCTGCACCGCCAGGCCTTGCTCGCCGGCGACGGCGACGACACCGCCCTGACCAATGTGTTCACCGGCCGCCCCGCGCGCGGCATCGTCAACCGGCTGATGCGCGAAGTCGGGCCGATGTCGGATCTGTCGCCGGCGTTTCCGCTGGCCGGCGGAGCGCTGACGCCGCTGCGGGCGAAAGCCGAGGCTGCCGGTTCGGATGGCTTCATGTCGCTGTGGTCGGGGCAGGCGCGCCGTGCGCATGAATTGTCGGCGCGCGATTTGACCTTGACGCTGGCGCGCGAAACCTTGCAATTGCTAAGCCGGCAATAGCGCTGAAATCGCCGCGCTGTTCGGCGCCGCTGGCGGCGGAGGTTATCCGCCACCAGCTTCGGCGATACACCTTCAGCGCCAGCCCGGCCGCTGCGGCACCCACGCGTTCCACAGCCGCTGCGCTTCTTCGGCGATGACCTGCGGCCGCTCTTCCGGCCAGAACAGCTTGCTTCCCTGCAGCACGCGCACCCCGCGCGATGCGCCGAAGCTGCGTTCCAGCCGCTGCGCACCGTCGGCGGCGAAGATCGTGTCGGCCGAGCCCCAGACGATGCGGGTCGGCGCGGTACTGCGCTTGAGCGCGCCTTCGATACCGGCCAGCGCATTACGTTCCAGCGCGATCGCGTACTCGTGCACCAGCGACTTGCGCCGCGCCGTCGATAGCAGCGGCCCGAAATACGTGTCGATGGCTTCGTCGCCGGGCTGCGACGGATCGGCGTAGCACATGCCGCCGATGCCTTGCGCCGAGCGCGCGAGCACCGGGTTCTGCCACCACGGCGCCAGCCACTCATCGACGAAGCGGCCCTGCCTGGACAGCTCGATCACCGGATGCAAGGCCGCCGGCGGGCTGTCGTGCTCGCTGTCGCAATTGCTCAGCAGCAACGTGCGCACGCGCTGCGGATGGCGCGCCAGCAGCAACTGCGCGATCGCGCCGCCGCTGTCGTTGGCGATGATGTCGGCATCGTCGATGCCGAGCGTATCCATCAGCGCGACCAGCATCGCGACCTGGGACTCGGGGCCTACATCCTGGCCCGGCGCGACCTGGGTGTAGCCCAGCGCGAGAAAATCCGGGGCGATGCAGCGGCGATACGGCGCCAGCCGCGGCAAGGCGCCGCGCCACTGAAACCCGTTGAGCGGAAATCCGTGCAGGAACAGCGCCGCCGGGCCGGTGCCGCGCTCGACATAGGCGATGCGTCCGAACGGCGTCGCCGCATAGCGCCGGCTGGTGTGGAACTGCGCCGCGCTCAGTCCGTCGGCGGATTCATCGGACGCGGCTTCGTGCCCGTGTCCGTGCCCGAAGCTGGCCAGCACCGCGCCGCCGGCGAGCAGGCCGCCGCTCCATTGCAGGAAGTGTCTACGGTTCATCTCAATGCTCCTACAAAAGTCGAAAAACGCGCGCAGCCGTCCGCCACGACGGCGCGAATGCGCCGCCTTGCTGCTTCAAAGGGTCGGGATTACTTGCGCGGGCCGGGTCGCGAAACGTTCCGGCTCGCGCCGCCGCTACCGTCGCCGCGGACGCGGGACGGCCAGCGGCGAGGCGGCGCGATCAGGCGCTGGCCAGCCAGTGCTCGCGCAGCAATTCGTTGAACTCGCTCCAGCGTTCTTCCGGGAAGAAGATCCGCGCGCCTTCCAGTTCGATGCGTTTGCGCGTGCCGGCGATCGTCTCGGCCAGCCAATGCGACCACTTCACGTCGAAGAACACATCGTCGGTGCCCCAGGCGATCAGGGTCGGGGCCGTCAGCGCGCGCAACTGCGGTTCGATGCGCAAAGTGTGCGAGGCATCGAACGCGGCTAGGAAACGCTGGAAATCCAGCAGCCGCTGTTCGCTGCGCAGCAACGGGGTCAGGTAGGTATCGATATCCTGATCGCTGACCTGCTCCGGATCCTCGTAGGCCAGGCCCAGCGCCTGCGGCGAACGGTAGACGTTCTTGTCGGCCAGCATCGCTTGCAGTACATCGCGCAGCCCGCCGGCCGCGGCGGTCGCCAGGAACGGCTTGAACGCCTCCGGCGGCCAGTTGTCGTGCGTGTCGCAATTGCTCAGCGCGAAGCTGCGCACGCGCTGCGGATACAGGGCGGCGAAGATCTGCGCGATGCCGCCGCCGCTGTCGTTGCCGATCAGATCGACCCGGTCGATGCCCATCGCGTCGAGAAACTGCGCGAGCATGTGCGCGTTGGCGGTGACCGAGACGTCCTGGTCCGCGGCGATCTCGCTGTCGCCGTGAGCGAGCAGGTCCACGGCGATGCAGCGGCGGATATCGGACAGATGGCGCAGCTGATGCCGCCACAAATGCCCGTTCAACAGCACTCCGTGCACGAACAGGGCGACCGGGCCTTCGCCGCGTTCGCGGTAGGCGATGCGCCCGGAAGGGGTGAGCACGCTGCCGCGGGCGAAGGGCGGAGCGTCGTTTTGATAGCCGCTGCCGTCCATGGTCTTAGCCCTGGTCCGACGCGGTCGCGGAGGCATACGCCTCTTTGAGCTTGACCGCGCATTCATCGCAACACACTTCCACGGCCTTGCCGCCGATCTTGATCTGGAAGGAGTTTTCGTCCAAAGGGCAGTCGCAAGCTGCGCAAGTCTTCTCGGCCATGATGGTTTCTCTGCTGACGCCCGCGATTGGGCGAGCTCAGTAGGCCACCGCCGGGTCCGGGGCGCTGTCAGAAAATTTAGCGATCGCCTTTGGGCCGGCCGGGGCCGCGTTCAGCGGTGCAGGGCGGATTGGCGGAACTCGGTGGGCGAACGGCCGTAGGTCTGCTGGAACGCTGCGCTGAAGTGGCTGTGGCTGGAAAACCCCAGGTCCTGGCTGAGCGCGCTCAGGTCCTCGTACTCGCCTAGCAAATCCAAAGCCCGCGCCAACCGCAAACGCAGTTGGTAGCGATACAACGGCAAGCCTTCCACGCGCTGGAACACCTGGGTGAGATAGACCGGCGATACGCCGACTTCGCCGGCGATCTCGGCCAGCGCCCAGCGCCGCGACAGATTGCTGGCCAGAACCAGCTTGGTGCGTTCCACCAGCCGCTGCTGGCCGACGCTGGAACCGGCCGCGTGCGTGGTGCGCGGGCCGAGCGCGCGCTGCACCAGGGTCAGCGCCAGGCTTTCGCCTTCCAGCCCTTCGGCGACGTTTTCGCGCAGGCTGTGGCGCAGCATCATCACCAGCGCCTGCGCGCGCGGATCGATGCGCAGGCGCGGCTGCTTGAACCGCACCACCTCGCCGTCTTGCAGCAGTTCCTTGGGCGCGAGCTCGCGCAGCATCGATTCTTCCACCGTCAACGCCAAGCTGGCGTCGCCGCCTTCGATCGGGTGACTGATGCGGTACATCTCGCCGGCGTTGAAGAACAACACCTGGCTGGCCTCGGCCACGGTCAGGTTGTCGCCGACGTGGCGCACGTAGACGCCGCGGTACGGAAACACCAACTGGGTGTCGTCGGCGCGCTCTTCCTCGCTCATGTGCCGGCACAGGCCGGGACAATAGACGTCGCGAACGGTGACCGTCGGCGTCTGGAGCAATGTGTGGATGCTGAATTCGGACATGCGCGCCGGTTCGGTGGATGCGACATGACCATGGCCGGCCAGCGGAGCCCGCCGTGGTCGCGGCTGGTGCGGGCAGACTATACGCCTCGCGTGGCGAGCGTTGGCGGCTGGAAACGGGTCCGCCGCGCCGTCGCGATCCGAACCGCGACGGCCTGTGCGTCTACATGGCCCCGGAACAGCCGCCATAGATCTCGCGCACGGGGCCGTCGATGGCGACGATGAAGGCGGATCGGATCAGCGTGGCGCAAGGGCCCATTTCTGTGTGGTAGACGGTCAATCGCCCATCGGCGTAGCGCAGCGAGTACGCCGCTCCGGTCGGATCCGAAAAACCTCTCACCAGGTGGTATCGCTCGCTGTCGGCCAGGGTCGCGGCGGTCGCGGGAAAGTCGGTGTCGAGTTGCAGCTTCGACAGCGCGACGATGGGTGCGACGCGCAAACGCTCCATCGCCCGGGTGAGTTCGTTGTCGTCGACCCGCGCATAGCGGGCCCCGGCGACGTTGTGTGCCGAAGCCCAGGGAAAGTCGGCCGGCTCGGTATCCACCCATTGCGGATCTCTGGCCGCGGGCGGCAGGGCCGGCGGGCCACCGGCGCAAGCCGACAGCAACGCGACCAGTGCAGCGGCGGTCGATAACGTCCTGGTCGAAAACATGCAGTCCTCTCCATGGATGCGGCGATTCTACGACTGCGGACCTGCGATTGCGGGCCTCGGATCCGCGTTTATCGCGCGCCGCTCGTGGCGGCATCATTGCGCCGATAACCGATCGCCTCGGTCAGATGCGCGGTCGTGATCGCCTCGCTGCCGGCCAGATCGGCGATGGTGCGGGCGACGCGCTGGATCCGGTGCATCGAACGCGCCGACAGTTGCAGGGCGTCCACGGCGCGTTCGAGCAGGCCTTGATCGCGCTCGCTGAGCCGGCAGATCGCGGCGGTGCCGGCCTGATCGAGTTGCGCGTTGGTCTTGCCGCTGCGCGCGAACTGGCGCTCGCGCGCAAGCGTCACTCGCGCGCGGATGTCGGCCGAACTTTCGCCGCCGGGTAGATTGGGACGCAAGGCCTGCGGCGGCAGGCGCGGCACGTCGATATGCAGATCGATCCGGTCCAGCAACGGGCCGGAGATGCGCGCGCGGTAACGGCGGATGGCGTCGGTAGCGCAATGACAGCGGCCGCTGGCATCGCCGGCCCAGCCGCATGGGCAGGGATTCATCGCCGCGACCAGTTGGAAGCGCGCCGGGAACTCGGCGCTTCGCGCCGCGCGCGAAACCGTCACGCGCCCGGATTCCAAGGGTTCGCGCAGCACTTCCAGGGCGCGGCGTTCCCATTCGGGCAGCTCATCGAGAAACAGCACGCCCTGGTGCGCGAGCGAGATTTCGCCCGGACGCGGATCGGCGCCGCCGCCGACCAGAGCCACCGCGCTGGCGGTGTGGTGCGGCGCGCGGAACGGACGTTGGCGCCAGCGCGAAGGGTCGAGGCCGCGGCCGTGCGCGGCGCCGCTGACCGAAGCGATCGCGGCGGTTTCCAGCGCTTCGGCTTCGCTGGCTTCGGGTAACAAGCCCGGCAGGCGCGAGGCTAGCAAGGTCTTGCCGCAGCCGGGCGGACCGATCAGCAACAGGTGATGGCCGCCGGCCGCGGCGATTTCCAGCGCGCGCCGCGCCTGCGCCTGGCCGCGCACATCGACCATGTCCGGGCACGGCGCACGCTGCAGTGGGGGCGCGACGGCGAGCGGCAATTCGCTGCGGCCGCACAGCATCGCGCAGACTTCCAGCAAGGTGCGGCCGGTGCGCGCTTCCACTTGGCTGGCCAGCGCGGCCTCGGCGCCGTTGCCGGCCGGGACGATCAGGCGGCGGCCGGCATCGGCGACGGCGAGCGCGGCCGGCAACACGCCGTCGATCGCGCGCAGTTCGCCGGTCAGGCCGAGTTCGCCGAGGAATTCGCAATCGCGCAACGGTTCCAGCGGAATCTGCCCGCTGGCGGCGAGGATGCCGAGCGCGATCGCCAGATCGTAGCGGCCGCCGTCCTTGGGCAGATCGGCCGGCGCCAGATTGACGGTGATGCGGCGCTGCGGGAATTCGTACTGCGCGCATTGGATCGCCGCGCGCACCCGGTCCTTGGCTTCGCGCACCGCCGCTTCCGGCAGGCCGACGATGGACATGCTCGGCAAACCGCCGGCCAGATGCACTTCGACCCGGACCGCGGGCGCACGGACCCCCGATCGCGCACGGCTGTGCACGAGGGCCAGATTCATGCGGGCGGACTCAGTGCTGGGGCGCGGAGGCGTTGTCGAGCTGGGCTTCGAGCTCGGCTACGGTGCGCTGCAGTTCGTCGAGTTTCTCGCGGGTGCGCAGCAGCACCGCGCGCTGGACTTCGAATTCCTCGCGGGTGACCAGGTCGAGCTTGGACAGCCCGGTCTGCAGCACGGACTTGAAGTTCTGCTGCATTTCCTCGCGGCCTTCGCGCAGGCCCGGCGGAAGCAGGGAACTGAGGCGGCGGGCAAGGTCGTCGATATGGTTCAGGTCGATCATGTAGAGAAAGCTCCTCCGGTGTTGGGGTCAGCTTGACCGCCGGACCGGGGCGACGCCGTCGGCCGGGGCCGTGGCGCGCTGTCGGAAAAGTCCGAAGTGGATGACGCGGTCACTACATCACGGCGCCGCCGACGCCGGCAAGCGTTCTGGGCTTCGCACGGCTCGGTACTTCATATGGCGTTGCAAGATCGTCCAACGCCGGCTGCGCAGGCGATGTGAACGCCGCCCGACCGGCGGTCCGCTCAGGTGCGGCAAGCGGCAGGCGGCGGCGCGGCGTACGTGCCGGCTAGGTGGCGGCGGGGCGGCGCGCTATCCTGCGCGCGAATCGACAGGCGGTGCGGAGACAGACGAATGAAGATGGTCATGGCGGTGATCAAGCCGTTCAAGCTCGACGATGTGCGCGAGGCGCTGGCCGAGGCCGGCGTGGCCGGGATCACCGCGACCGAGGTCAAGGGCTTCGGCCGCCAGAAGGGGCACACCGAGTTGTATCGCGGCGCCGAGTACGTGGTCGATTTCCTGCCCAAGATCAAGCTGGAAGTGGCGGTGACCGACGATCTGGTCGATACCGTGGTCGAGGCGATCATGAAGGCGGCCGGCACCGGCAAGATCGGCGATGGCAAGATTTTCGTCTGGGATCTGGAGCGGGCGGTGCGTATTCGTACCGGCGAGCTTGATGGTGATGCGCTGTAAGGATTGAGTGCTGTGGCGAATCATCGCTGGTTGCGGCGCGATGGGATGGTTCGCGGTCGGGGCAGAAGCACCCTCCCACAAAAGATTTCGTGGCTTGCGTTTGGCGTTCGTCTGTTTCATCGCGTAGCGGACTCGCCCGCGCTCAATCCTCTTCATCCAAAAACGCCTGCAGCGCCGGCGAGCGCGGGCGGTTGACCAGTTCCAGCCGGTACAGCGGCCGGGTCAGGGTGTCTTCGTCGCTCAAGGCGATCGCGCGCACGCGCTGCATCAGGATCAGATCGGCGACCACGGTCGCCGGCAACAGGGCGATGCCCGCGCCGGCGGCGACCGCGCGCGCGATCGCTTCGTTGCTGCCGATCTCGATCACCCGCGCCGGCGCGATGCCGCGCGCGGCGAACAGCGATTGCGCGACCTGGCGCGTGCCCGAGCCGTGTTCGCGCAGCAGCCAGGTCTGACGGCCGAGTTCGGCGATCGAGGCGCGGCGCTTGGCGCCCAAGGGGTTGTCGGCCGAAGCGATCAGCCGCAGCGGTTCGCTGCGCCACACGGTCGCGGCGATGCGCGCGTCGGCGACCGCGCCTTCGACGAAGCCGACATCGACCGCGCAGTCGATCACCGCGCGGCTGATTTCCTCCGTGTTGCCGACCACCAGTTCGGTCGCCAGCGCCGCATGCCGGCGCACGAACGGGCCGAGCTGCTGCGGCAGCCAGTACGCGGCGACGGTGGTGCTGGCGCCGATGCGCAGCCGGCCCTGGCGCAGTTCGACCCGGTCGCGCACGTCTTCGATGGCGATGCGCTCCAGGGCGAAGATCGCCCGCGCGTGCTCGAACACCGCGCGGCCGTGGTCGGTCAGGGCGATGCCGCCGGCGCCGCCGCGCACGGCTTTCCCGTCGCTGCCGGTGCGCTCGATCAGCGGCAGGTCCAGTTGGTGTTCGAGTTCGCGCACCGCCTTGGACACCGCCGACTGGCTGACGAACAAGGTGTCGGCCGCGCGCGAGAAGCCTTGTTGCTCGACCACGGTGAGGAATACGCGCAGCAGGTGTAGGTTCATCGTATGAGTCCAGCTCATGGATACTTGAATTATATGTATTGGACTCCCCGGCTGCGCGGGCCTAATTTGCCGGCGCCAAGTCACTAAATGTGTGCCAATGTCCGCCCTGAACCCGATTTCGCCGGCTCCTGCCGCCGCCCCCGCCGCCCGCAGCGCCTACCAGCAGCGCGGGTTCTGGCCCGGGCTGGGCCTGGCGGCGGCGATCGCCGCGGCGGCGATGGGCCTGGCCTCGATGCCGGCGCTGCAGTCGTTCGGGCTCAGCGCGCTGACCCTGGCGATCGTGCTGGGCATCGCGGTCGGCAATACCGTGTTCCCGTCGATCGCCGCGGCCGCCGGCAGTGGCGTGGACTTCAGCAAGAGCACGCTGCTGCGGCTGGGCATCGTGCTGTACGGCTTCCGGGTGACGTTCCAGGAGATCGCCGGAGTCGGCGTCGCCGGGCTGGCGATCGACGTGGTGGTGGTGGCCAGCGTGTTCGGCCTGGCGACCTGGATCGGCACGCGCTGGCTCAAGCTGGACCGCGAGACCTCGATGCTGATCGGCGCCGGCAGCGCGATCTGCGGCGCGGCGGCGGTGATGGCGACCGAGCCGGTGGTGCGCGGGCAGGCGCACAAGGTGTCGGTTGCGGTGGCGACCGTGGTGGTGTTCGGCACGGTCGGCATGTTCGTGTATCCGTGGCTGTATCCGTACCTGGGCCTGAGCGAGCACGCTTACGGCGTGTACGCCGGCTCGACCATTCATGAAGTCGCGCAGGTGGTGGTGGCCGGTCGCGCGATCGGCGAATCGGCGGCCTCGGCGGCGGTGATCGAGAAGATGCTGCGGGTGATGTTGCTGGCGCCGTTCCTGCTGCTGTTGTCTTCGCGCATCGGCGCGGCGGCCGGCGAGGGCGGGGCGAAGTCGAAGATCGTGATTCCGTGGTTCGCGCTGTTGTTTGTGGCGGTCAGCGGGCTCAATTCGCTGCATCTGCTGCCGGCGGCGTGGAAGGCGGCGATTATCCAGATCGATACGGTGCTGCTGGCGATGGCGATGGCCGCGCTGGGGCTGCGCACGCATGTGGGGGCGATCAAGCAGGCCGGGGCGAAGCCTATGGTGCTGGCGGCGATTTTGTTCTGCGTGCTGACGGTGGGCGGGTATGCGCTTAATGTCGGGGCGGCGAGGTTGTTTGGTTCCTCGATGTAAGGCCGCACCGCATAAATTCGCCCCCTTTGAAAAAGGGGGCTGGCGCTTGCGAAAGCCGGGGTGGCGATGAAGCGGCTGCGCCGGGGGATTGGCTGGCGCTCGCGGGGATCTTGGTGAAGCAAAAGCAAATCCCCCTGGCCCCCCTTTTTCAAAGGGGGGAACCCGTTGGGGCAGGGTGGCGAGGGGTTGGGAGTGATCGGCTTCGGCAATAAAAAAGCCCCGCGATTGCGGGGCTTTTTGTTAGGCATGGCGAGCGAGGATTTACTCGCCCAGCGCCTGCGCCACGAACGCCGGCGTCGACAGCGCGCCGTGGTGAATGCCGGCGTTGTAGTACTTGCTGTCGAAGCGCTTGCCCTTGGCATCGGCTTCGCGGAATTCGAAACCGCCGGCCTTGCGCGCCAGGGTGCAGCTCCACCAGCCGGTCGGGTAGCACGGCTGCGGGAACGGCAGGGTCTTGAAGGTGGCAAAGCCGGCCTTGCCCATCTCGCCGCGCATTTCCTGGATCAGCTTGAGCAGCATCAGCGGCGACTCGGACTGCTGGACCAGGATGCCGTCCTCGCGCAGGGCGCGGAAGCAGCTTTCGTAGAAGGACTTGTTGAACAGGCCCTCGGCCGGGCCGACCGGGTCGGTGGAATCGACGATGACGATGTCCACGCTGCCGGCCGGACGGTTGGCCATATAGGCGATGCCGTCGTCGAACAACAGCTGCGCGCGCGGGTCGTTGTTGCGGTCGCACAGCTCCGGGAACCACTTCTCGGCCATGCGCGTGACTTGTTCGTCGATGTCGCACTGCACCGCCTCGACCACGCCGTCGTGCTTGAGCACTTCGCGCAAGGTGCCGCAATCGCCGCCGCCGATGATGACCACGTTCTTGGGCGCGGCGTGGGTGAACAGCGCCGGGTGCGACATCATCTCGTGATAGAGGAAGTTGTCGCGCGTGGTCAGCATCACCGCGCCGTCGATCAGCATCAGATTGCCCCAGTCGGTCGTCTCGAAGATCTCGATCTTCTGGAACGGCGACTGCACCTCATCGAGCTTGCGGGTGATGCGATAGCCGATGGACGAACCGGTGGGTTCGAAGTTCTCGTAGTGCCACTTAGCATCAACAGTCATGCGCTTGCTCCTTCGAAGCGATATCGCTGGGTCGGCCAGCCTGGGGTGAGGGCGCGGGCGGGCCCGGCCGGCGGGGCCCGGCGAGGGCCGGGCTTGGGGCGCGGATTGTAGCGGACGCATATGAACACACGTCGCGCGATGGGCCCGGAAGCGCCCGGTTTTGCCGATCCGGCCGCCAAGCCGTGCAACGCCGCCGGCGACGGCCGCCGCCGCCGGCCCCCGCGGCGGACGCGGCCTGTAGAATGCGCCTTCCCCACACTTTTCCGGAAAACGCGCCGATGTCCGACTGGTCGCTCGATCAGGCCCGCAAGACCTATTCGATCCCGCATTGGTCCGAGGGCTACTTCGATATCGACAACGCCGGCCGCATCGTGGTCAAGCCGCGCGGCGAGCGCGGCCCGACCGTGGCCCTGCCCGAGGTCGTGGACGCGGCCCGCGCGCAAGGCGCCAAGCTGCCGATGCTGGTGCGTTTCCCGGACATCCTCGGCGACCGCCTGGGCAACCTGCAGAGCGCGTTCGCCCAGGCCATGCGCGACTGGGATTACGCCGGCGGCTACACCGCGGTGTATCCGATCAAGGTCAACCAGCACCACGGCGTGGCCGGCACCCTGGCCTCGCACGCCGGCGACGGGTTCGGCCTGGAAGCGGGCAGCAAGCCCGAGCTGATGGCGGTGCTGGCGCTGAGCCGGCCGGGCGGGCTGATCGTCTGCAACGGCTACAAGGACCGCGAATACATCCGCCTGGCCCTGATCGGGCGCAAGCTGGGCATGGAAACCTACATCGTCGTCGAGAAGCCCTCGGAACTGCAGTTGGTGTTCGAGGAAGCCCGCGCGCTCGGGGTCAAGCCCGGCCTGGGCGTGCGCATGCGGCTGGCCTCGCTGGGCGCCGGCAAGTGGCAGAACAGCGGCGGCGACAAGGCCAAGTTCGGCCTCAGCCCGCGCCAGGTGCTGGACCTGTGGAAGCAACTGCGCGACAGCGGCCTGCAGGATTGCCTGGGCCTGCTGCATTTCCACATGGGCTCGCAGATTTCCAACGTGCGCGACATCGCCAACGGCATGCGCGAGGCCACCCGCTATTTCATCGAACTGTCCAAGCTCGGCGCCAACGTGCGCTACATGGACGTCGGCGGCGGCCTGGGCATCGATTACGAAGGCACCCGTTCGCGCAGCTATTGCTCGATCAACTACGGCGTCAACCAGTACGCGTCGAACATCGTCCAGCCGCTGGCCGAGGCCTGCCAGGAATACGGCCTGACGCCGCCGCGCATCGTCACCGAATGCGGCCGCGCGATGACCGCGCACCACGCGGTGCTGGTGGCCAACGTGTCGGAGATCGAGGAAGCGCCGGAAGGCCGCGTGCCGCCCTCGCACGAGGACGAGCCGGCGGTGATCCGCCATCTGCGCGAGATCCACGACGAACTGGATCTGCGTCCGGCGGTGGAGCTGTTCCACGAAGCCCAGCACCATCACGGCGAAGGCCTGTCGCTGTACGCGCTGGGCCAGATCGACCTGACCCATCGCGCCCGCATCGACGATCTGTTCTACGCCATCGCGCACGCGGTGCGCGCGCGCCTGGACGTGGGCGAGAAGAGCCATCGCGATCTGCTCGACGAACTCAACGAGCGTCTGGTCGATAAGTACTTCGTCAATTTCAGTGTGTTCGAATCCATGCCCGATGTATGGGCGATCGATCAGGTGTTCCCGATCGCGCCGATCGAGCGCTTGAACGAGGTGCCCGACCGCCGCGGCGTGATCGCCGATCTGACCTGCGATTCCGACGGCAAGATCGACACCTACGTGGAAACCGAAGGCCTGGACAGCTCGCTGCCGCTGCATGCGCTCAAGCCCGGCGAAAGCTACCGGCTGGGCTTTTTCCTGGTCGGCGCGTATCAGGAAATCCTCGGCGACATCCACAACCTGTTCGGCGACACCGATGCGGTGGAAGTGCGCGTGGACGGCGACGGCTATCGTCTGGCCCAGCAGCGCCGCGGCGATACCACCGACGTCATGCTCGATTACGTCGGCTACAAGCTGGCCGATCTGCGCGAGGCTTATCGCTCCAAGGTCGCCGCGGCGGACCTGCCGGCCGATGAGGCGCAGCGCCTGGAAGACGCGTTGGAAACTGGTCTGACCGGCTACACCTACCTCAGCGACGCGCCGCTGGCCTGAGCCGGGATACGGGACTTATGAATCGCTATTTGGTCATGGCCATGCGCCTGCCGCAGTTCGACACCGATCAGATCGGGCCGCACCGCGAGTTCCTCGACGCGCTGCGCGAGCAGGGTCGGCTGGAGCTGGCCGGCGGCTTCGCCGACAAGAGCGGCGGCGCCTACGTGCTGCGCGCCAGCGACCTGGAACAGGCGCGGGTGCTGGCGTTCGGCGATCCGCTGCACCTCACGGGTTCATCGCGGATCGACGTGTACGAATGGCTGGCGTGAGCGGCCATTGAGGCCGCCGGGCGCGAACCGGCTCACGCGGCCGGCGCGGCGACGTTCCTGGAACGTAGCGGCGGGGCGTCCAGGGGCGTTGGATAAACAGGGGTTTCAAGGTCGCGGACGGGCGCAGGCCCGGGTCCGCGCATCGGACTGGTCGCGACGATGCGGCGCGGTTCGCGGTATTCGGCGCGCGTCAGGCGCGGCGATGCCGCATCATGCTTGGGTAACACTTAGCGCCCGGATGGGCAGAAGGTCGAAATGAAAGCAGGGGTAATCGGTCTGGGAGCGATGGGCGTGCCGATGGCGCGTTACGTGCATGCCAAAGGGGTGCTGACCGCGGTCGGCAACCGGACCCAGGCCAAGGCCGACGCGCTGGCGTCGGAACTGGAAGTGCGCGCGGCGCGTTCGGCGGCCAACTTCGCCGATTGCGACGTGGTGATCCTGTGCGTGTCGCTCGACGCGGACGTGCTGGAGAACGTGGCGGCGCTGGCTGAGGTGCTCAAGCCCGGCGCGATCGTGGTCGATCACTCCACCGTCTCGATCGAAACCGCGCGCCGCGCGGCGGCGATGCTGGCCGCGCACAACATCGGTTTTCTCGACGCGCCGGTCTCCGGCGGCGTGGAAGGCGCGCGCAACGGCAAGCTGTCGATCATGGTCGGCGGCGATGAGGCGCAGCTCGAACGCGTGCACGACATCATCGGCAGCTACGCCGCGCGCATCACCCACATGGGCATCACCGGCGCCGGCCAGGCGACCAAGGCGATCAACCAGATCCTGGTCGCGGGCATCAACGAAGCGGTGTGCGAAGGGCTGGCGCTGGGCGAGAAGCTCGGCCTGGAACCCGAGCGCCTGCTGCCGACGCTGATGGCCGGCGCGGCCAGCAACTGGTTCCTGGAAAAGCGCGGCGCGACGATGCTGCGCGACGAGTTCGCGCCCGGCTTCAAGTGCCTGCACATGCTCAAGGATTTGCGCATCGTCCAGGGCATCGCCCGCGACAGCGGCATCCGCACCAACACCATCGATCAGGCCGTGGCCGATTACTTCGAGCTGATCGAGCGCGGCTTCGGCGAGTCCGATACCTCGGCCCTGATCGCGCTCAAGCGGGCGCGCGCGACGGTGGAGAGCGACGCGGCGTAAGCCGCGGGACACTGCAGGCGCGGGCCGAACGCCGCGCGCGGTTTCGCCGACACGACAACGGCGGCATCTCGATGAGATGCCGCCGTTTTTATTTTGCAGGCCGGCATGCCGCGAAAGGGCTTTGCGCCGTCTCAGCGCATCGACAAGCCGTCGCGGCGGCGCGCCAGACGCTCGCCGAGCAGGGCGCCGCCGAACGCCGCGGCCAGGGTCAGTACGATCGCGACCGCGTTGTACTTGAGCGCGCCGGCCATCGAGCGCATCGGCAGGGGACTGTCGGGCAGGGCCATCGACACGACGGTGAACAGGGTCAGCGTCCACATCGCCACCATCAGCAGCAGCGCGACCCAGCGGAAGTGGGCGTGACGCGCGATCGCGCCGCCCAGGCCCATCGCCACCAAGGCCGCGAATACGTCGATCGCCGGGATCGGGCCGAAACCGGTGTTGATCGCCTGACGGGCGTCCAGACCGAACAACTTGGTGCAGATTCCGAACAGCAACAACATGCCTGCCGCGCTCAGGCAGCCCAGAAGAATGCGCTTGTCCATCCCATCCCCAACGACTTCTATCAGCGGGCGAAGTCTAAAGGCTGGCCGCTTGCGCGCAGGGTGACCGTCGTCGCGCTGTCGCTGGGCGCGGCGCCGGAAGGCGGCCGCGCGCCGACGCACGGTTGCGGGCGATCGACACTACGGGTTGCGATCCGCGCGGCCCGGTCGAGCGGATCGGCGAGGGTGCCGGCGGGTGTAGCGGCATGTCGCGGCCGGCCGCTGGATGACGTGTTCTTCGCTCCCGCGGATGTCCGCGCCCGAGCCGTAAAAACAAACAGGCCGGGCTTGCGACCCGGCCTGTAGTTTCGTCTTGGCATGACGCGAACGGCGCCGGGCTTACTGCACCTTGATCGCCATTCCCGGCAGTCCGCCGTCGGCGAGCTTGCGCTTGGCATCGGCGAGATCGCCGGCGGTGCCGTAGGGCCCCATGCGCACGCGGTAGACCGTCTTGCCGCTGATCTGCGCCGATTCCACCCGCGCGCCCAGGCCGAGCATGGCGATCTTGGCCTTCATTTCCTCGGCCTGACCGGAGGCCTGGAAGGCGCCGGCCTGGAGCAGGTAACGGGTGTTGTCGCTGGCGGCGGCCGGTGCGGCGGCGCTCGCGGTGGTGGCGCTGGCGCTCGTCGCGGCGGCCGGGGCCGGGCCCTGGGTCGCGACCACGGCCGGCGGCTTGGGCGTGACCGAACTCGGCGGCGTCGCGCTGGCGACCTGGGCCGGCGGCTGCGCCGGGGGCGCGATGGTATCGACCGGCTTGGGCAGGCTGACCGTGGCCGGCGCCGTGGCTGGCGTCGCCGCGGCGGTCTGCGGGTTCTTGCGCAGTTGCGCGGCGCGGCGCTGTTCCTCGGCGGCCTCGGTGGCGGCGAGTTCGGCGTCGCTCATCTCGACTTCCTTGCCCGGCAGCAGGGTGTAGAAGTCGTAGCCGGAGCTTTCCTTGCCGTTCTTGCCGGCCTTGGCCTGCTTGGGATCGGCCGCGTCCGCGTGCGAGGCCGGCTTGGCGCCGCTGTTGCCCTCCGGCGCGACCGATTCCTCGTCGGCGGTGACCGCCGCCGGTTGCGCGTCGGGATTGGGCTGCGGACGGAAGAAGCCGTCGCCGCCGTCGGATTTGAGGAACTTCGGGGCGACCAGGATCACCACGACTCCCAGCAGCAGTCCGAGCACGCCCCAGGCCCAGCCGGGCAGGCTTTCGTTGCTCTGGGTATTGCGCTTGGCTTGCGATTTTCCGCGTCGTGCTGCCACTTACATCACCTCCGGGGCGTGGACGCCCAATAGCTCCAGACCGTTCGCCAGGACCTGGCGGGTCGCCATCGCCAGCACCAGGCGCGCGTGGCGCACGGGGGCGTCGTCGACCAGGAACTGGTGGTCGTTGTAATACGTCTGGAAGGTCTGCGCCAACTCCAGCAGGTAAACCGCGATCTGGTGCGGCTCCAGGTCGCGTCCGGCGGCCGCGACCACGTCCGGGAAGCGCAGCACGGTCACGATCAGCTCGTGCGCGGCGACGTCGTTCAGGTCCAGCGGCTGCGCCAGCCCGTCGGCCTGATCGTAGGACAGCCCGCGCTCGGCCAGCTGGCGGCTCAGGCCGTGCATGCGCGCATGCGAGACCTGGACGTAATAGACCGGATTGTCCATCGACTGCGAACGGGCGAGGTCGATGTCGAAGGTCAGCTGCGAATCGGGCTTGCGCGCGATCAGGAACCAGCGCACCGCGTCGCGGCCGGTTTCGTCGATGAGGTCGCGCAGGGTCAGGTAACTGCCGGCGCGCTTGGACAGCTTCACTTCCTCGCCGCCGCGCATCACCGTGACCATCTGGTGCAGCACGTACTCCGGCCAGCCCGGCGGGATGCCGATGTCCAGCGCCTGCAGGCCGGCGCGCACGCGCGCGAGCGAGCCGTGGTGATCCGAGCCCAGTTCGGTGATCGCGCGCTCGTAGCCGCGCTGCCACTTGCTCAGGTGATAGGCCACGTCCGGCACGAAGTAGGTGTAGGTGCCGTCGGACTTGCGCATGACGCGGTCTTTGTCGTCGCCGAAGTCGGTCGAACGCAGCCACAGCGCGCCGCCTTCCTCGTAGGTGTGGCCGTGGGCGATCAGCTCGCGCACGGTTTCCTCGACCTTGTCCTGCTCATACAGCGAGCTTTCCAGGAAGTAGATGTCGAAACTCACGCCGTAGGCGGCCAGGTCCTCGTTCTGCTCGCGGCGCAGATAGGCCACGGCGAACTGGCGGATCGCATCGAGATCGTCGATGTCGCCCTTGCCGGTGACGGCGTGGTTTTCGAATTCGACCGTGGCGCCGTCGAGATAGGCGCGGGCGACGTCGGCGATGTAGTCGCCGTTGTAGGCGTTCTCCGGCCAGCCTTCGTCGCCCGGCGCGAGGCCGCGCGCGCGCAGCTGGGTGGAGATGGCCAGATTGTTGATCTGCACGCCGGCGTCGTTGTAGTAGAACTCGCGCATCACGTCCCAGCCGTTGGCGTCGAGCACGCGCGCGATGCAGTCGCCGATCACCGCCGCGCGGCCGTGGCCGACGTGCAGCGGGCCGGTCGGATTGGCCGAGACGTATTCCACGCCGGCGCGATGACCCGCGCCGCTGCCGTTGCGGCCGTAGTTGGCGCCGCGGGCGAAGACTTCGCCGAGCTGGCGGCGCCAGGCGCCTTCGTCGATATAGAAGTTGATGAAGCCCGGGCCGGCGATCTCGACCTTGGCGATGTCGGCGCTGGCCGGCAGCGCGTCGAGCAGCTTCTGCGCGATCTCGCGCGGATTGCTGCGCGCCGGCTTGGCCAGCAGCATCGCGGCGTTGGTCGAGAAGTCGCCCTGCCCACGGTTCTTGGGGCGCTCGATCACGTAATCGGGCGTCGGAAGGTCGGCCGGGACGGTGCCGGCGGCGCGCAGGGCGTCGATGGCCTGCGCGACTAGCGCATTTAGGGTGGCTTTCACGGGGGATGCGTTTTCGCAGGGCGTTACGGAACCGGGCATTTTACTTGGTTTCCGGGCGATTGCGCGGCGCCGCGCCGGGGCTGGGGCGGGCGGGTTTTTCGACGATCGGGCCGGGGGTGGGGCGAGGAAAGAGTTCAGAGGAGTGAGTAGAGCCCGCCCCACCGCTTTTCACTCACTCCTCACTCTTCTGCACTCTTTCCTCGCCTCACAGCCAGCCCCGCGCCGCCATCGACACAGGCTTGCCGTCGCCGACCACGAAATGGTCGAGCAGGCGGATCTCCACCAGGGCCAGCGCCTGCTTGAGGCGCTGGGTCACTTCGCGATCCTCGCGGCTGGGCTCGGCGTTGCCGCTGGGGTGGTTGTGACCAACGATCACCGCCGCGGCGTTGCGCTGCAGCGCGCGCCGCAGCACCTCGCGCGGGTGCACCTCGGCGCCGCTGAGGGTGCCCTGGAACATTTCCTCGAAGCCGATCACGCGATGGCGGTTGTTGAGGAACATCGCCGCGAACACCTCGTGCGGCAGGCCGCGCAGGCGCTGGGCGAAATAGCGGCCGGCGGCTTCCGGGTCGGTCAGCGCGGTGCCGCGTTCCAGCTCCGCCAACTGGCAGCGCGCGGCCAGCTCCAGCGCCGACTTGAGCGTGCAGGCGCGGGCCGCGCCGATGCCGCGCATGCGCATCAGCTTGGCCGGCGGTTGCTCCAGCAACTCGCGCAGCGGGCCGTGCTCGGCCAGCAGTTGCCGCGCGGTGCCGACCGCGTCGTGGCCGCGCAGGCCGGAGCCCAGGATCAGCGCCAGCAGTTCGGCGTCCGACAGCGAGCCGGCGCCATGGGCGAGGAGTTTTTCGCGCGGCCGCTCCGCGCTGGGCCATTCGTGGATTCTCATGGCCGCATCGTGCAAGCGCGGGCGGCACGGGCGGAATCGGGAGCGGGCGGCCCATCGGGTAAGCTAGTGGCCCGAGCGGGTGTAGGGATTTGCCGGGCGCCGTCGCGATCGCATCACGCGCCGCGCCGGACCCTGCGGCGGCAGGCGACGACCCGCACCCGGCACACCAAGCAACCAGCGAGCCCGGCCGAACATGGCGCAAGACTCAACCCAGCCGCTGCACGCCCAACGCATCTTGCTGTGCGTCTGCGGCGGCATCGCCGCCTACAAGGCCGCCGATCTGGTGCGCCGCCTGCAGGACGCCGGCGCCCAGGTGCGCGTGGCGATGACCGAAAACGCGACCCGCTTCGTCGGCGCGGCGACCTTCCAGGCGCTGTCCGGGCAGCCGGTGCGCACCTCGCTGTGGGACGAAGCCGCGGAACTGGCGATGGGCCATATCGAACTGGCGCGCTGGGCGCAGCGGATTTTGATCGCGCCGGCCACCGCCGACATGATCGCCAAACTCGCGCACGGTTTCGCCGACGATCTGATCAGCACCCTGTGTCTGGCCTCCGAGGCGCCGGTGACGATCGCCCCGGCCATGAACCACCGCATGTGGGGCCATCCGGCCACCCAGGCCAATGTCGCCACGCTGCGCAGCCGCGGGGTCAGTTTCCTCGGCCCGGGCGAGGGCCGCATGGCCGAACCCGAATCCGGGCCCGGGCGTCTGCTGGAGCCGCTGGATATCGTCGCCGCGCTCGCGCAGGTGAACCCGTGAGCGGCGCCAGCCTCGCCGGCCGACGCATCGTCGTCAGCGCCGGGCCGACCTTCGAAGACATCGATCCGGTGCGCTTCATCGGCAATCGCAGCAGCGGCAAGATGGGCTTCGCGGTCGCCGAAGCCGCGGCGCGCCGCGGCGCGCAGGTCGTCCTGGTCGCCGGTCCCGTGTCGCTGCAAACGCCGCCGGGCGTGCAGCGTGTGGACGTGCGTTCGGCGCGGCAGATGCGCGAAGCGGTGATCGCGGCATTGCCGGCGGATGTCTATGTCGGCGCGGCGGCGGTGGCCGATTACGCGCCGGCGGTGATCGCGCCGGGCAAGATCAAGAAGAAGGAAGAGCAGCTCACCCTGGCGCTGGTGCGCACGCCCGACATCCTGGCCGAGGTCGCCGTGCACGAACGCCGCCCGACCGTGGTGGTCGGTTTCGCCGCCGAGACCCACGACGTGGAGTTCTACGCGCGCGGCAAGCTGGAGAAAAAGCGCGTGGACATGATCGCCGCCAACCGCGTCGGCGTGTCCGGCAGCGGCTTCGAAAGCGACGACAACGCGCTGACCGTGTACTGGGCCGGCGGCGAGCGCGCGCTCGGTCCGGGGCCCAAGACCGAACTGGCCGACCAGTTGCTCGACCTGATCCTGACACGTTGGCCGGCCTGATGGCCGGACCTTTCGATCGAGCCCGCCGATGAAGATCTTCGTCACCACCGACGACGTGCTCGACGCCGTCCACGCCGTCATTCGCGACGGCTTCGTCGCCGTGCAGGGGCCCAAGGGCCCGGCGAAGACCTATTGCCATCGGGTCGTGCGCGCGCTGCACCGGCACGACAAGGTGTTGCCGGCGATCGGCTTCGAGAGCGCGCCCAACCGCGGCTCGGTCTATGTGGTGTACGACGTCAATCGGTTCATGGCCGGCGAGGCCGAGCTCAGGCAGCAGATCGTGGCGCTGGACGCCGCCGCGCCGGGCTGAGTCGTCGTCGCGCCGCCGCGCTTTGAATTCTTTCGTCTCTTTGGACCCGTTCGATCCGATGAACCACACCCTGGAACTGAAAATCCTCGATCCGCGCTTCGGCGGTGAGTGGCCGTTGCCGAGCTACGCCACCGCGGCCAGCGCCGGCCTGGACCTGCGCGCGGCGCTCGACGAGTCGCTGCTGCTGGCGCCGGGCGATGCCGCGCTGGTGCCCTCGGGCCTGGCGATCCATCTGGGCGATCCGACCTTGTGCGCGGTGATCCTGCCGCGTTCGGGCCTGGGTCACAAACACGGCATCGTGCTGGGCAACGGCACCGGCCTGATCGACGCCGACTACCAGGGCCCGCTGCTGATCAGCGTGTGGAATCGCGGCCGCGAGGCTTTTACGATCCAGCCCGGCGATCGCATCGCGCAGCTGATGGTGCTGCCGATCGTGCGCGCGAGCCTGCAGGTGGTCGATGAGTTCCAGGCCAGCGAGCGCGGCGAGGGCGGCTTCGGCCATACCGGCGTACGCTGATCGCCGGCCGTTGGCCGGACGGCCCGTGGGGAGGCGGCTGGCACGCATCGTGCTAGAGATTCACGTGCCTGATAGTCGTCGGCTGCAAAGCCGCGGACGCGATCGCAACCGCGATCGGCGCCGCGAGGCGCAGTAGACGGAACCGACAAGGCGCGGCAGTGCAAACTGGGCGGTATCGCCCGCTGCACGGTCGGAACCATCGGCTCCGGATCATCCGGGTCAGATCATTCGGCGACACGAGACACACTGGGGAAGGGCTCTGGGTATGGTGGATGTGAAATTCGAAAAGCCGCAGATGTCGGCGGCGCAACTCAAGCCCGTCATGCTGCCGCTGGCGCTGCTGTGCGGCGTGCTGGCGTTGTGGCTGGGCTGGGCCGGCGTGCAGCAGCACCTGGACTCCTCGCGCCGCTCGGATCTGGCCAGCGAGCGCGACGCCGCCGTCGCCAGCGCGCACGACGCGCTCGGGGTCGAGCACAAGCGCTTGCGCGAGCACCTCGACGCGCCGGCGATGCAGGCCGCCCTGACCGCCGGCGATCTGAAGACCGCCGCCGCGGAACTGACCAAGGACTGGCCCGGCGCCAGCGCCGGCGCGGTGTTGCCGGCCGATCTGAGCCTGGATTACGAGAATCTGCCCAAGAGCGGCTACGGCCGGCTGGGCGCGATGGAAGCGGCGATCGTCGCCGACAAGCCGATGGCGGCGATCGTGCGCGACGGCGGCAAGCCGGTGCTCGCGCTGGCCGCGCCGGCGCGGGTCGGCGGGCAACTGGTCGGCGTGGCCTATGTGCAACTGCCGCTGCAGCGCATCAGCGACGGCATCGACAAGGCCGACGTCGACGGCAGCAGCTACATGGCCTTGCGCCAGGGCGGCTACAACGTGGTCGAGCGCGGCGACGCCGCGCTGAGCAACGGCGCCGAGGCGATGGCGGCGAAGATCCCCGGCAGCGACCTGCGCGTCGCCGCCGCGGTGCCGGACATCGCCGGCGGCCCGCTCGGCCTGGGCGCGCTGCCGTGCTTCATCGCCGCGGTGATCCTGGCGCTGCTCGCGTTCGTGCTGATGCGCGTGCGTCAACGCCTGGGGCACGAGGCGCCGGTGGTGGAGGAAGGTCCGGTTCAGACGCTGGCTGAGACCATGATCGCTTCCCCCTTCGATATCAATGCAGGCAACGTGACCGATAACTCCCTCAGCGCCGCGCCCCGCGCGGTGAGCATCGACGGCGGCATTTTCCGCGCCTACGACATCCGCGGCGTGATCGGCCAGTCCCTGGACCCCGGCGTGGCCGAGATGATCGGCCATGCGATCGGTTCGGTCATGCACGATCAGGGCCTGACCGAGATCGTGGTCGGCCGCGACGGCCGCCTGTCCGGCCCGGCCATGATCGAGGGCCTGATCTCGGGCCTGCGCAAGGCCGGCCGCAACGTCATCGACATCGGCATGGCGCCGACCCCGGTGATCTATTTCGGCGCCTATCACCTGCGCGCCGGCTCGTGCGTGTCGGTCACCGGCAGCCACAATCCGCCGGACTACAACGGCTTCAAGGTCGTGGTCGGCGGCGAGACCCTGTCGGGCGCGGCGATCACCGATCTGTACCAGCGCATCGTCAGCAACCGCCTGCACACCGCCGCCGAGCCGGGCACGCTGACCCCGCGCGACATCTCCGAGGACTACGTCCAGCGCATCGCCTCCGACATCCAGATCGACCGCCCGCTCAAGGTGGTGGTCGATGCCGGCAACGGCGTGGCCGGCGACATCGGCCCGCGCGTGCTGGCCGCGATCGGCGCCGAGGTCACCCCGCTGTACTGCGAGATCGACGGCGAATTCCCCAACCATCACCCCGATCCGAGCGAGCCGCACAACCTGGCCGATCTGATCAAGATGGTGGCGCGCCTGGACGCGGACCTGGGCATCGCCTTCGACGGCGACGGCGACCGTCTGGGCGTGGTCACCCGCGACGGCCAGAACATCTTCCCGGACCGCCTGCTGATGCTGTTCGCCGCCGACGTGCTCGAACGCAACCCCGGCGCGATGATCATCTACGACGTGAAGTGCACCGGCCGCCTGCCGGGCCACATCCTGCGTCACGGCGGCAGCCCGTTGATGTGGAAGACCGGCCATTCGCTGATCAAGGCGAAGATGCGCGAAACCGACGCCGAGCTGGCCGGCGAGATGAGCGGCCACTTCTTCTTCAAGGAGCGCTGGTACGGTTTCGACGACGGCATCTACTCGGCCGCGCGCCTGCTGGAGATCCTGGCCGCGCAGCCGCAGACCCCGACCGAGACCCTCAACGGCCTGCCCAACGGCATCTCGACCCCGGAAATCAAGGTCGATGCGCCCGACGGCGACCCGCACACCTTCGTCGAGCGTTTCCGCAACGAGGCCTCGTTCGAAGGCGCGCGCCTGTCCACCATCGACGGCCTGCGCGTGGACTACCCCGACGGCTGGGGCCTGGTGCGCGCGTCCAACACCACGCCGATCCTGGTCATGCGTTTCGACGCCGACAGCCATGAGGCGATGGACCGCATCCAGACCGCGTTCCGCACGCAGCTGCATGCGATCAAGGCGGATTTGAAGTTGCCGTTCTGATTGGGCGATGGGCGCCGGTCTGATCGGACGGTGCTTGCCAGATACGAAAACGCCGCGGCTTGCCGCGGCGTTTTTTTATGAGGCTGGGTGCGCTGGTGTTTTGGAGACTTGAGCGTCTCTCTCCAGACCGTCATTCCCGCGAAGGCGGGAATCCAGAGCCTTCAGCGCCATCCTTCCAGGCCGTCATTCCCGCGAACGCGGGAATCCAGCGACTTCAGCGTCATCCTTCCAGACCGTCATTCCCGCGAAGGCGGGAATCCAGAGGCTTCAGCGCCATCGTTCCAGGCCGTCATTCCCGCGAACGCGGGAATCCAGCGACTTCAGGCGTTCTCGCACGAAAGGCCCTGGATTCCCGCGTTCGCGGGAATGACGAGGTGTGAGAGCGTCGCGACTGGCGACTGGCGACTGGCGACTGGCGACTGGCGAGCTACAACCGACGACCGACGAACTACAACCAGCGACCTACAACCAGCGACCTACAACCAGCGACCTACAACCTCACCCCCGACCCGGCTTAGCCGCCTTGATCGTGTTGTAACGCTCCAGCGCCGAAGCCAGATCCTGGTCGGCGGTGCTGCGTTCGAGCTGCTGCTGCTTCAACGTCGCCTGCTGGTGCAGCAGTTCGTCGTGCTGGTTGCGGATGTTGTCGGCCAGCACCTTGCCCACCGGCTTGCTGCTCAGCTCGGCTTCGCCGGCCTTACGCAGCAGGCTCAGCAGGGTCTGGCGACGGCCTTCGATGCCCAACTGCGAGGCCTTGACGGTCTCATCCAGCAGCACGATGCGCTCCTGGAAGGAATTGCGCAGGTCCTGCTCGGTCGCGTACGACTCGGCCATGGCGTGGTCGCGGCGCTTGCGCGCTTCCTCGGCCATCGCCGCGCTGCGCGCCGCGCGCTCGGCCTGCTGCGCGGCCACGCGTTCCTCGGGGGTCAGGGCGCGGTCCACCTGGCCGGTCGCCAGGCCGCTCTTGGCGCTGATCTCGGTGCGCGCGCTGTCCACCGCGTGCGCCGGCAGTGCGTCGCCGCAGACTTTGCGGCCGCCTTCGTTCCAGCAATACAGCTTCTTGGCCGGCTTGCCGTCCTGGGCGAAGGCCAGCGGCGCGGCCAGGGCGAATACGATGGCGCCGGCGATCAGGGTGTGCAGTGCTTTCATGTCGCGTTCTCGCCGTCGAACCAAAGGGTTTGCGACAAGGCATGAAGCAAGAGTCGGGCCATCGTCTGCCTCCGGCGTGTGCGATCGATCACAAATCGATTTCGGGTCGATGCGGCGGCGAATGCCGGCCGCCCGCATCGCGTGCTGCGCTCAGTGCTGCGCGTCGCGCCCATAGGCCGCACGGTAGGCCAGCAGGCGCTCGCGCTGTGTGGAAAATTCCGCGCTTTCGCCGGTGAAGGCAAGCAGATCGTCGAGCGTGGCGATCGCGACCACCGGAAGGCTGTGTTCGATTGCGACAGTTTCTGCCGCCGAGCGTCGGGATTGTGCAGGGTCCACGGCTTCCTGCCGGTCCAGCGCGATCACGATCCCGGCCACGGTGCCGCCGGCCTCGCCGATCAGGGCCAGCGCTTCGCGGATGGCGGTGCCGGCGGTGATGACGTCGTCCACGATCAGCACCCGGCGCCCGGCCAGCGGCGCGCCGATCAGCATGCCGCCTTCGCCGTGGGCCTTGGCTTCCTTGCGGTTGAACGCCAGCGGCAGGTCGCGGCCGCGGCGCGCGTACTCGCAGCCCAGCGCCGTCGCCAGCGGGATGCCCTTGTAGGCCGGGCCGAACAGCAGGTCGAAGTCCAGGCCGTGGGCCTGGATGGCGTCGGCGTAGCACGCGCCCAGGCCGGCCAGGGCGGCGCCGGAGTCGAAGCGCCCGGCATTGAAGAAGTACGGGCTGACGCGCCCGGACTTGAGGGTGAACTCGCCGAAGCGCAGGGCGTCGGCCTTGAGCGCGAGTTGCAGGAAGCGGGTGCGATGGTCGGTCATGGAAGCGGACGGTCGGGGGAAGGGGAAGAGGTGGGCGCCGGCGCCAGGCGCAGCAGCATCAGGTGCTGCGGGCCGGCCGAGCCGCCGTGATAGAGCTCGCCGGTGTCGGCGAAACCGGCTTTCAGGTAGACGCCGTAGGCCGAGCGGTTGCGCACGTTCACCGTCAGCGCCAGCAGGCGGCGCTCGGGGTAGCGGCGGCGCAGGTCCTGCGCGCAGGCGATCATCGCGGCGGTGCCGTAGCCGCGGCCTTGTTCGCGCTGGTCGATGACGTAGGCGCGCAGGCCCACGCTGGGCTCGCCCAGGGCGCGTCCGGCGATCGCGGCGACGCTGAAATCCAGGCGGTAGAAGCCGACCACGCGCTCGCCGGCCAGCACCGCCATCGCTTCGCTGTTGGGGTCGAGCCGGGTCTGGTCGAGGTTGTAGCCGGTGTCGCCGACGAATTGCAGCTGCTCCGGCGCGACCTGCAGTGCGCGCACGGCCGGCGCCAGCATCGGCGAGACCACGCTCACGCGCACCGGCGCGGGCGCGGCAGCCGGGATGGGTCGGTCGGTCGCAGCGGTCATATCCGGCATGATACCCGCGCCCGGCCGTTGCTATGATCGTGCGCACTTCGTGCCCTGGAGCGCGCATGCGCATCATCAGCTTCAACGCCAACGGTCTGCGCTCGGCCGCGACCAAGGGTTTCTTCGACTGGTTCAAGACCCAGAACGCGGACGTGCTCTGCGTGCAGGAAACCAAGGCGCAGGAACATCAGCTCACCGGCCCTGCGTTTCTGCCCGACGGCTATCGCGCCTTCTTCCGCGATGCGATCACCAAGAAGGGCTACAGCGGCGTGGCGATCTACGCCAAGCGCGAACCCGACGAGGTCCGCACCGCCCTGGGCTGGGCGCCGTTCGACGACGAGGGCCGCTACATCGAAGCGCGCTTCGGCAACCTGAGCGTGGTGTCGTTCTACATCCCCTCGGGTTCCTCCGGCGAGCTGCGCCAGGGCTTCAAGTTCGAAGTCATGGACTGGCTCAAGCCGATCCTCGATGAGTGGTTAGCCAGCGGCCGCGAGTACGTGCTGTGCGGCGACTGGAACATCGTGCGCAGCCGCCTGGACATCAAGAACTGGACCAGCAACCAGAAGAATTCCGGCTGCCTGCCGCCCGAGCGCGACTGGCTCAACGGCCTGTGCACGGACGATGCGGGCTGGGTCGATACCTACCGCGCGCTCAAGGCCGACGCCCAGGACTACACCTGGTGGAGCAACCGCGGCGCGGCGCGCGCCAACGACGTGGGTTGGCGCATCGACTACCAGCTCGCCACCCCGGGCCTGCGCGACAAGCTGCGCGCATGTTCGATCCTGAAAGAACCGCGCTTCTCCGACCACGCACCGTTCAGCGTCGACTATGACCTCTGAGGCCGGCGCCTCGGATTCCGCCGCCCCGGCCGCCAAGCCCGCGCGCACGGGCTGGCGACTGGTGCTGAGCAACCTGCGCCAGCCCAAGGTGCTGGTGATGCTGCTGCTGGGCTTCAGCTCGGGCATTCCGATCTATCTGGTCGGCAACACGCTCGGCTTCTGGATGCGCGAGAACGGCATCGAGCTGTCGATGATCGGCGTGCTGTCCTGGGTCGGCCTGGCCTATTCGCTGAAGTTCCTGTGGGCGCCGCTGGTGGACAAGCTCGACGCGCCGCTGTTCGGCCGCTGGCTCGGCCGGCGCCGCGGCTGGATGCTGTTGTCGCAGATCGTCGCCGCCATCGCCCTGGTCGGCATGGCCTGGGTCGAACCGCGCCAGGGCCAGTTGCTGATCGGCGGGGTGGTGCTGGATCAGCTGCTGGTGTTCGGCGCGCTGGCGCTGGTGGTGGCATTCGCCTCGTCCACGCAGGACATCGTGATCGACGCCTGGCGCATCGAAAGCGCCGACAGCGCCGAGCAGCAGGGGTTGCTGACTTCGACCTCCACCCTGGGCTATCGCGGCGCGTTGTTGGTCACCGACTCGCTGATCCTGATTCTCGCCGCGCACGCCGGCTGGTCGCTGTCCTACGACGTGATGGCGGTGCTGATGGGCGTGGGTGTGCTGGCGGTGCTGGCGGCGCGCGAGCCGGCGGCCAGCGTGCTCGCCGCGGCCACGCCGCATCCGGCGCTGTTCACCGCGCGCGGCCTGTTCGACGCCCTGGTCGGTCCGTTCATCGCCTTCTTCCGCCAGCACGGCCGCTGGGCGCTGCTGATCCTGCTGACCATCAGCCTGTTCCGGCTGCCCGATTTCCTGATGGGGCCGATGGCCAACCCGTTCTACGCCGACCTGGGCGTGGACAAGGAAACCGTCGGCACCGTGCGCGGCTCGTTCGGGCTGATCGCGACCATCGCCGGCGTCGCCGTCGCCGGCCTGAGCGCGGTGCGCTTCGGCTTCATCGCCACCCTGATCGCCGGCGCCGTACTCGGCCCGGGCTCGAACCTGGCCTTCGCCTACCTGGCCCTGCACGGCGGCGACACCGGCGTGTTCACCGCGGCGATGGTCATCGACAACTTCTGCAACGGCTACGCCGGCGTGGCCCTGGTCGGCTACATGTCCAGCCTGACCAACGCCGGCTACACCGCCACCCAGTACGCGCTGCTCAGCTCGTTCTATGCCTTGCTGGGCAAGATGCTCAAGGGATTGTCCGGCTTCGCGGTCGAGCATCTGGAAGCCGGGCGCAGCCTGCTGGAGGCGTACGCGCTGTTCTTCGTGGCGACCGCGGTCATCGGCATTCCGGCGCTGGTGCTGTGCATCGTCCTGGCCGTGCGCAAGCCGCCGCTGGTGACGCCGCCGCTGGCCTGAACGTGCCGTTTGCGTTACTTGGCGACAGCGCAAGACGACCGCGGCGGTAGTGTTCCTGAACGTGTTTTCGCCACTTTCGTGTTGCGAACGTGACCGGAACGGTGCAATTTGGCGCCAGTGACCGACATCATCCTGCACAACCTGGATTCGATCCTGGCCGACCGCCTGCGTCGGGTCGCGGAGGCGCGCGGGTGGAGTTTGCAACGCACCGCGCTGCACCTGATCGAGAGCGGGTTGTTCGTGGTCGAGGCCGAGATGGTCGGGCGTTTCAGCGACCAGGACGCCGGGGTGTTGCAGGAGGCGATCGCCGCCCTGCAGGACATCCCCAGCGACCCGGGTTTCTCCCTGATCGGCCGCGCCGAGCCGCAGGAAGCGCCGACCAAGCGCGTGGCCGGGCCCGACCTGAGCGGCCTGGAGTTGCTGGAAGAATTCCGTCCGCGCCGCGACCCGGCGTAAGCACCGCAGCGACGCCCGTCAGCGCAGCGCATCGAAGCCATAGGCCCCGAGCGCCAGAACGCCGCTTTCCCGTTACCGGAGCCCCTTCGACCGCCCGACCTCAGGCGGCCGGATGCACCGTCCCCAGCACCCGCAAGCCGCGCGCGCCGGTCACGCTGGGCAGGTTGCCCGGCAACCCGGCGATGGTCTGCCGCGCCAGCCAGGCGAAGCCCATCGCCTCGACGAAATCCGGGTCCAGCCCGAACGCCGCGGTGGATTCCACGACCACGCCCGGCAGTTGCGCGGCCAGCCGGTCCAGCAGCGCGCGATTGCGCACGCCGCCGCCGCACACCAAGACCCGCCTCGTCGCCGGCTGATGCGCGCGCAGCGCGTCGGCGATGGTGATCGCACTGAGTTCGAGCAGGCTGGCCTGCACGTCTTGCGGCCGCTCGACGCCGCTCAGGCGCGATTCCACCCAGGCCAGCTGGAACTGTTCGCGGCCGGTGCTTTTGGGCGGCGGCTGGGCGAACCACGGCTCATCCAGCAACCGCGCCAGCAGCGCCGTGTCGATCTGACCCTGCGCCGCGAACGCGCCGTCGGCGTCGAAGGCCTGGCCCAGATGGCGCAGCGCCCACGCGTCCATCAGGCAGTTGGCCGGGCCGGTGTCGAAACCGCGCACCGCGCCGCGCGACGGCAGCAGGGTGAAATTGGCGATGCCACCGAGATTCAACGCGGCCCGGTCTTCGTCCGGCGAATGCAGCAGCGCGGCGTGGAAGGCCGGCATCAGCGGCGCGCCGTGGCCGCCGGCGGCGACATCGCGGCGGCGGAAATCGGCGACCGTGGCGATGCCGCTGCGTTCGGCGATCACCGCGCCGTCGCCGATCTGCCAGGTGAAAGGATGCTGGCCGTCGTAACGCGCGCCGGCCGGGCGATGGCGCACGGTCTGGCCGTGCGAGCCGATCGCCTGCACGTCGCCTGTGCTCACGCCGGCTTCGTCGATCAATGCGCGCACGGCATCGGCGAAGGCTTCCGCGACCTGGATGTCCAGCGTGCCCAGTTCCTCCAGCGAACGCGCATCGCCGCCCTGGCCGAGGGCGACCAGACGTTCGCGCAGCGCTTCGTTCCACGCGTAGGTTCGGCCGAGCAGCAACTCGCAGCGAGTCGGTTCCGCACCGGCCTGGAAGCGCACCAGCGCGGCGTCGATGCCGTCGGCGCTGGTGCCGGAGATCAGTCCAAGATAAAGGCCTGAAGGCGGTTGACTCGCGTCAGTAACCGCCGGGACAGAAGAGTTCTCAATCATTGCGAAGCGTCCTGAGTCCTGAAAGACCGATGCTCCAGTATCCGGCTTATCGACGCCAGCATCGGACACTCATTGCGGGAGCGGCGCGACATCGCACAGGCGAAGCAAGCACGATTCCGTCGCCGCCGCTCGCGCCAAAACGACGGCTCTCAACGGCACTCCAAAAACAAAAAAGGCCTCCGAAGAGGCCTTTTTTCGCTACCCACCGCGCACCAGTCAGCCGCGCCGGGTCTTCTTCTTCGCCGCCACCGCAACCGTCTTGGCCGGCGCCGTGGGCGCCGTCTGCACAGGGCTGGCATCGGCGTAGATGACGTTCTCGACCTGACGGATGCGCGCCAGCGCCACGCCGGTCTGATTGCGGAACTGCGCCAGCGCCACGCCGCTCAGCGGCTCCGGCGGCGGCATGGTGATCGACAGCGGATTGCGGTGCACGCCGTTGACGCGGAATTCGTAATGCAGGTGCGGACCGGTCGCCAGGCCCGAGCTGCCGACGTAGCCGATCACCGTGCCCTGGGCGATGCGCTGGCCCGGCTTGACCTTGCTGAAGTTCGACATGTGCCCGTACAGCGTGGTGTAGCCGCGGCCGTGATCGAGGATCACCGCGCGGCCGTAACCGCCCTTCCAGCCGATGAACTGCACGCGCGCATCGCCCGCGGCCATGATCGGCGTGCCGGTGCCGGCGGCGTAGTCCACGCCCATGTGCATGCGGATATTGCCCAGCACCGGATGACGGCGCGAGCCGAAGCCCGAGGTCAGGCGCGCATACGGAATCGGCATGCGGATGAAGCTCTTCTTCAGCGGACGGCCGTCGCCGGTGAAGTATTCGGGTTTGCCGCCGCGATCGAAGCGGAAGCCGGTGTGCAGCTTGCCTTCGCTGGTGAAGGTCGCCGCCAGGATCGGGCCGGTGCTGAGCAATTCGCCTTCGCGCCAGGTCTGCTCGACCACCACGCTGAAACGGTCGTCGGTGCCGACGTCTTCGTTGAAGTCGATGTCGTACTTGAAGATGTCGTCGGTCAGGGTGTTGATGTTGGCCGCGGTCAGGCCGACTTTGCGCGCCGAACGGAACAAGGACTTGCCCACCTTGCCGCTCAGCACCACGGTGCGGGTTTCGGTCGGACGGTTGATCACCTTCTGGGTGATCTTGTCGCCGGCCAGGCTCAACTCGACCCGGTGGCTGTCGTCCTTGTCGTAACGGAACGTGCGCAGGGCGCCGTTGACCGGCATGTCGAAGCCCAGCTCGGTGCCGGGCTTCATCCGCATCAGGGCTTCTTTCGCGCCCGGCTGCTCGAGAATCTGGTGCATCGTGGAGGTGGGAATCTCCATTTCCTTGAACACCGCGCCCAGGGTCTGGCCGCGGTTGACGCGGACCAGCTGCCAGCTGTCGCCGGTTTCGCCCTTAAGGCGGGCCAGGGTCAGCGGCGGCAACGCCAGGGCCAGCGACTGGCGCGGCTCATGTGCGCGCACCGATGCGGTGGACTGGCTGAAACCGGGGACGATCGCGGCGACCATCATGCCCAGGGTCGCGAACAGACCGGCCTGCACCCACTGGCGCCCGGTCCAGCGGCCGTTGAATCCATCCGACAAATGACGCGCCAGCACCGGACGTTTCAGTGCGGCCTCGCGCAAGGCTTTCAGGCGTTCTCGGCGCTCGGCGCCCACACTGGAAGCCTGCTCGGGTACTGTCATTGGATGGATCCCTCGCGCGAGGTGTGAAGGCAACGTTGCGGCGTTACCATAGACACGCGAGCAGTACGCGTCAAACCCTTGACCTGAATGGGGTTTTTCGTCACCGACCAGTACAGTTTCGTTTAACTTCCACTTAACCCGAATCCGTGATGGCGTTAACAAAAGCCGGTCGCGGCCGTACCCGAGTCCAGCCTTTGAACAGCGCGTCCCCCTCCGTACAAGAAGCCCTCGACCTGATCGCCCGCGGCGCCGACGAAATCCTCAAGCGCGAGGAGCTCGAAGCCCGGCTCAAGCTCGGCCGTCCGCTGCGGATCAAGGCCGGTTTCGACCCGACCGCGCCCGACCTGCATATCGGCCACACCGTCCTGCTCAACAAGATGCGGCAGTTCCAGGACCTGGGCCATCAGGTGATCTTCCTGATCGGTGATTTCACCGGAATGATCGGCGATCCCAGCGGCAAGAACGTCACCCGCAAGCCGCTGACCCGCGAAGACGTGCTGGCCAACGCGGAGACCTACGCCGAGCAGGTGTTCAAGGTGCTCGACAAGGAGCGCACCGAAGTGCGCTTCAACTCCGAGTGGTTCAGCCAGATGAGCGCGGCCGACATGATCCGCCTGGCCGGCCAGCACACCGTGGCGCGCATGCTCGAACGCGACGACTTCGCCAAGCGCTACGCCGCCCAGCAGTCGATCGCGATCCACGAATTCCTGTATCCGCTGGTGCAGGGCTACGACTCGGTGGCGCTCAAGTGCGACGTCGAGCTCGGCGGCACCGACCAGAAATTCAATCTGCTGATGGGCCGCGGCCTGCAGGAGCACCACGGCCAGCCGCCGCAGATCGTGCTGACCATGCCGCTGCTGGAGGGCCTGGACGGCGTCAACAAGATGTCCAAGTCGCTGGGCAACTACATCGGCATCAACGAGCCGGCGATCGACATCGTCACCAAGACCATGAAGATCGACGACGTGCTGATGTGGCGCTGGATCGATCTGCTGAGCTTCGAGATCGGTATCGCCGAGGCGGCCAGCCTCAAGAAAGAGATCGAGGCCGGCCAGCTCAACCCGCGCGACCTCAAGCTGCGCCTGGCGCGCGAGCTGGCCGCGCGTTTCCACGGCAGCGAGGCGGCGGAAACCGCGGTCGCTGGCTGGAACGCGGCGGTGCGCGGCGAGGGCGACATCACCTCGCTGCCGCTGACCGACGTCGCCGTCCCGGCCGAAGGCTTGCGGATCGCCGCCCTGCTGGTCGCCGCCGGGCTGACGCCTAGCAACGGCGAAGGCAACCGCAAGCTCAAGGAGCGGGCGGTGCGGGTGGACGGCAATGTGGTCGAAGACCCGCAACTGGTGTTCGCGCCGGGGTTCGAGGGTGTTCTGGCCGTGGGCAAGCGCAATTTCGCCCGGGTGCGCCTGGTTTCGGCTTGATCGGCGGCAGAGGGGCGTAGTTAGAGGCCAGTGGCGGCCTTCGAGCCGTGTGGAAGGCTCGCAACTACTTAAGCGAGCCGCGAAGCCCCGTTCAGAGATGCCTTCCTGACCCGTGGTGGCTCCAACTCCCTCTCCCGCCTGCGGGAGAGGGCCGGGGTGAGGGCCTCCCAGTCCGCATAGACCCACCCAAACCTTGCCGCATCAGGCGTCTGACCGCCGGCCGACGATTCCCTGTTCATTTCTCGCCCCACCCCCTTCCCAAGCCCCGTTCATGTCCGCATAATGTGCGGCTCCCAACGGCAAGTTGTTCGGCCGGTGGGAAGCGCGGAAGACAGCGGATTCGGCAGGAGTTGACGGTCGAAGATGATGCTGTAAGATGCGCGGCCCGCCGCCCTGTTCATCGAGTGGTTGGGGCGCAGAAAACAGCGGTTTTGATGGGTAGTTGACGCATCGGAAACATGCTGTAGGATGCGCGGCCCGCAGTTCGGTTGACGTTCACGAAAACTGCTGTATAGTGTGCGG
>NZ_JBFRDR010000002.1:440000-443125 GCF_052113885.1 Lysobacter sp. TAB13
GGAAGCGAACCCGGAGAACTGAAATATCTAAGTACCCGGAGGAAAAGAAATCAACCGAGATTCCCTAAGTAGTGACGAGCGAACGGGGACTAGCCCTTAAGTTGCATCAGCTTCAGCAAAACGAGCTGGAAAGCTCGGCCATAGAAGGTGACAGCCCTGTATGCGAAGGGGCTGATGCGATGAAATCGAGTAGGGCGGGGCACGAGAAACCCTGTCTGAACATGGGGGGACCATCCTCCAAGGCTAAATACTCCTGACCGACCGATAGTGAACCAGTACCGTGAGGGAAAGGCGAAAAGAACCCTGGTGAAGGGAGTGAAATAGATCCTGAAACCGTGTGCGTACAAGCAGTAGGAGCTCGCAAGAGTGACTGCGTACCTTTTGTATAATGGGTCAGCGACTTACTGTTCGTGGCAAGCTTAACCGTATAGGGGAGGCGAAGGGAAACCGAGTCTGATAAGGGCGCATAGTCGCGGGCAGTAGACCCGAAACCGGGTGATCTAGTCATGCCCAGGGTGAAGGTTGAGTAACATCAACTGGAGGCCCGAACCCACTCCCGTTGCAAAGGTAGGGGATGAGGTGTGATTAGGAGTGAAAAGCTAATCGAACCCGGAGATAGCTGGTTCTCCTCGAAAGCTATTTAGGTAGCGCCTCGGACGAATACTACTGGGGGTAGAGCACTGTTATGGCTAGGGGGTCATTGCGACTTACCAAACCATGGCAAACTCCGAATACCAGTACGTACTATCCGGGAGACACACGGCGGGTGCTAACGTCCGTCGTGAAAAGGGAAACAACCCAGACCCACAGCTAAGGTCCCAAATTTATCGCTAAGTGGTGAACGATGTGGAAAGGCACAGACAGCCAGGAGGTTGGCTTAGAAGCAGCCACCCTTTAAAGAAAGCGTAATAGCTCACTGGTCGAGTCGGTCTGCGCGGAAGATTTAACGGGGCTAAGCGATAAACCGAAGCTTGGGGTGCATACTTTGTATGCGCGGTAGAGGAGCGTTCCGTAAGCCGATGAAGGTGGATTGAGAAGTCTGCTGGAGGTATCGGAAGTGCGAATGCTGACATGAGTAACGATAATGCGGGTGAAAAGCCCGCACGCCGAAAGCCCAAGGTTTCCTTGCGCAACGTTAATCGACGCAGGGTGAGTCGGCCCCTAAGGCGAGGCAGAAATGCGTAGTCGATGGGAAGCAGGTTAATATTCCTGCACCTCGCGTAAGTGCGATGGAGGGACGGAGAAGGTTAAGCAGGCCAGGCGTTGGTTGTCCTGGTGAGAGAGTTGAGGCGGTGCCCTTAGGCAAATCCGGGGGCGCAACGTTGAGACTAAGGACCGGCCCATTAGGGCTAGGCTGCTGATATCACGCTTCCAGGAAAAGCTCCTAAGCTTCAGCTTACGCAGACCGTACCGAAAACCGACACAGGTGGGCAGGATGAGAATTCTAAGGCGCTTGAGAGAACTCGGGTGAAGGAACTAGGCAAAATAGCACCGTAACTTCGGGAGAAGGTGCGCCCTCCATGGTTAATAGCTGAGGGGGGCCGCAGTGACCAGGCCGCTGCGACTGTTTATCAAAAACACAGCACTCTGCAAACACGAAAGTGGACGTATAGGGTGTGACGCCTGCCCGGTGCTGGAAGGTTAATTGATGGGGTCAGCCGCAAGGCGAAGCTCTTGATCGAAGCCCCAGTAAACGGCGGCCGTAACTATAACGGTCCTAAGGTAGCGAAATTCCTTGTCGGGTAAGTTCCGACCTGCACGAATGGCGTAACGACAGCGGCGCTGTCTCCACCCGAGACTCAGTGAAATTGAAATCGCTGTGAAGATGCAGCGTTCCCGCGGCAAGACGGAAAGACCCCGTGAACCTTTACTATAGCTTTACACTGAACGTTGAGTTCGTCTGTGTAGGATAGGTGGGAGGCTATGAAACCATGGCGCTAGCTGTGGTGGAGCCATCCTTGAAATACCACCCTGTCGTGCTTGACGTTCTAACCTAGGCCCGTAATCCGGGTCGGGGACCGTGTATGGTGGGTAGTTTGACTGGGGCGGTCTCCTCCCAAAGTGTAACGGAGGAGCACGAAGGTACGCTCAGCGCGGTCGGACATCGCGCACTGTGTGCAAAGGCATAAGCGTGCTTGACTGCAAGATCGACGGATCAAGCAGGTACGAAAGTAGGTCTTAGTGATCCGGTGGTTCTGTATGGAAGGGCCATCGCTCAACGGATAAAAGGTACTCCGGGGATAACAGGCTGATACCGCCCAAGAGTTCATATCGACGGCGGTGTTTGGCACCTCGATGTCGGCTCATCACATCCTGGGGCTGTAGTCGGTCCCAAGGGTATGGCTGTTCGCCATTTAAAGTGGTACGCGAGCTGGGTTCAGAACGTCGTGAGACAGTTCGGTCCCTATCTGTCGTGGGCGTTGGAGATTTGAGAGGGGCTGCTCCTAGTACGAGAGGACCGGAGTGGACGAACCTCTGGTGTTCCGGTTGTCACGCCAGTGGCACTGCCGGGTAGCTATGTTCGGAAGCGATAACCGCTGAAAGCATCTAAGCGGGAAGCGCGCCTCAAGATGAGATCTCCCGGGACTTTAAGTCCCCTAAAGGAACCATCAAGACTAGGTGGTTGATAGGCAGGGTGTGTAAGTGCAGCAATGCATTGAGCTAACCTGTACTAATGATCCGTGTGGCTTGACCATATAACCTCAAGTTGCCTTGGTCTCTATGTGACACGTCCGAAGACGTTCCAAACCAAACACTGACTCGCTACATTCCAACTTATTCGCCGACGACGGGCATCATTCCGTCCGAAGCAACCTCACGAGAGCGTGCGCGCAACTCAATCCACCGAGACCTGCGACCCTCCACCCTCTCCCTGGTGATAATAGCTGTGTGGAACCACCCGATCCCATCCCGAACTCGGAAGTGAAACGCATATGCGCCGATGGTAGTGTGGCCTAAGCCATGCAAGAGTAGGTCATCGCCAGGGGCTTTACCCTAAAACGCCGCAACCACTGGTTGCGGCGTTTTTCTTTGCGCGCGGGAAACTTACTACCACCGGCCACTTCGCCCGAGTTACTTCCGTGGTTCCAGTTACTTCGGGAGTTAATTCCCGCGCGGAGTTAATC